>NZ_JBLFEN010000005.1:0-273514 GCF_047345485.1 Hyunsoonleella sp. 2307UL5-6
TCATCCTGAGCCAGGATCAAACTCTTCATCGTTAAATTTTTAAGTCTTGTATGACTTGTTTGCTTAACAACTAATTTAGAATCTCTAATACTCAAAATGGTCTATTCTCTTTGTTGATTAATACCGTTTCCAATATCAATCTTACGCTGTCAATTCAATATGTTTATGAACTTTCTTTTTCTCTTCTTAACTCGTTTCCTTGTTAAGCGGGTGCAAATATAAAACCCTTTTTATTCTCTCACAATACTTTTTGATTTTTTTTTGAAAAAAATTTCCAAATTATTATCTTAAAATATACCTCTGTGAATGAACTTATCGCTTAACTGACTTAACCGTTTTTGCGGGTGCAAACATACTACCTATTTTTAATTACACAATGACTTTTTTATCCTTTTTTTTGCTTTTTTTTTAATTACACTTTAAATCCATTATTTACAACTGGTTACACCTATTTCTTTTTACTAATTATGACTTGCAGTGTCGCATAAATAGCTGCTTTTTACTTGTAAGGGAAGGCTTTTGTTTGTTTTTGTTTTTAAATGAGAACTGTATGAATATTATAAATGTGTCCTGAAACTTTACAGATGGTATATTAATAAGGTATTGGGTGTTTTTTTATCACTGTGGATTTTGTTTGATTTATTGGTAGATAGTGGCTTTGGGTATTAACTTGACCATTGTGTTTATACTAACACTAGCTGGTACACCCGCGTTAGGGATAGTAGCGGCATCCTTTTTTGTGCTCAGAATAAATTGTATATAAAAAGACTATTTTGGGTGGTTTAACTGTGGTTTAACTGTGGTTTATTAAGATACTAAAATAAATTCAATACAAAAAAGATATAGCGGATAGCCCGACCCCTTGGGGGAACGCCATGGAAAATAAAATATACTTTTAATTTTTTACTTAGAAACATGCCTGCATTGGTATCTTATTTTATTATTATTTTTTCTTCGGTTTTAACAAACTTACCTTCGCCATCATCTAACTAAACTTTGTTGTGAGTAATTTTATGAGGTATATTTATCATAAACTTATCTTAAACAACATCTAATAGCATTACTTTACAGTATATAATTTAAGGTGAATACACTTTTTAATTACATAAAGAGGCATAAAGCTAAATCAATCACTCTAGTATTGATTGTAGTAGCCTACTATTTTTGCTTGCCAAATCCGCTTTTTAAAGATCCGACGGCTACTGTTATCACAAGCGTAACTGAGGATTTATTAGGCGCACAAATTGCCAAGGATGGGCAATGGCGATTTCCGCATAACGATTCGGTACCTGAGAAATTTAAAACTTGTATTATTCAGTTTGAAGACGCCTACTTTTATAAGCATCCTGGGTTTAATCCGGTTTCGATATTTAAGGCGTTGCGTGAGAATTTAAAATCTGATGATATAAAACGTGGTGGTAGCACGCTAACGCAGCAAGTTATAAGGTTGTCGCGAAAAGGGCAAAAACGGACGTATTTTGAAAAGTTGAAAGAGTTAATTTTGTCAACTCGACTGGAATGGCGTGCTAGTAAAGCGGAAATTTTGGGGTATTATGCGAGTAATGCGCCCTTTGGTGGTAATGTTGTAGGACTCGATGCTGCTTCGTGGCGTTATTTTAATAGGAATCCTTATGAATTGTCTTGGGCAGAAAGTGCAACTTTGGCGGTATTACCCAATGCCCCGAGTTTAATTTACCCTGGGAAACGCCAAAACCGTTTACTAGAAAAGCGTAATAGACTACTAAAAAAACTTTTGACAAATAGCATAATTGATACTTTAACATACGATTTATCGGTGGCTGAAGGTTTACCTCAAAAACCGTATCCGTTACCACAAATTGCACCACATTTGTTGCAAAAAGTAGCACAAAACCATCGTGGAAAATTTGTAAAAACGAGTATTGATAAGCATTTGCAAAAGCAGGCTAACCGTATTGTAAAAACACATTACAATCAATTAAGTCAAAATGAAATTTATAATGCAGCTGTACTTGTTTTGGATGTAAAAACCCGAAAAGTTTTGGCTTATATTGGTAACACACCAACAGATAAAGCGCACCAAAACCAAGTAGATATTATTGATAAATCCCGAAGTACGGGTAGTATTTTAAAACCTTTTTTATATGCAGCGATGTTGGATAGTGGTGATTTATTACCGAACACTTTGGTGGCCGATGTGCCTACACAATTTGGTAGCTATACGCCTGAAAATTTTAATAATAGCTACGATGGTGCAGTACCTGCTAGTAGAGCCTTATCGCGTTCTTTAAATGTGCCTGCTGTTAGAATGTTACAGCAGTTTGGTTTAGACAGATTTCATCATTATTTAAAACAATTAGAATTAAAGGATTTAAAATATTCGGCAAACCATTATGGGTTATCGCTTGCACTTGGCGGTGCGGAAAGTAACCTTTGGGATTTGAGTAAAAGTTATGCGGCACTATCCTCTACCTTAAATCATTTTTCTGAAACCTCTAGTGAGTATTTCTCCAATGAATTTTGCGAACCTTCATTCCTGGCATCTGAAACGGTTAATTTTGGTAAAAAAACAGCTGATAAAACGGTATTTGATGCCGCTTCGATTTACCTGACTTACGAGAACTTAAAAAAAGTAAACCGACCAGAAAGTGATGAGAGTTGGGCCTTTTTTGATGGCTCTAAACAAATAGCATGGAAAACAGGCACGAGCTTTGGGTTTCGCGATGCTTGGGCTATTGGCTCTACCAAAGATTATGTAGTTGGGGTTTGGGTGGGAAATGCCGATGGCGAAGGCAGACCAGGATTGGTTGGTGTCCAAGCCGCTGCGCCTATTCTTTTTGATGTGTTTGATGTATTACCTAACAGCGATTGGTTTACCGAACCTTTTGATGAAATGCAGGAGGTTTCTATCTGTGAATTAAGTGGTTATCGTGCGTCTCCTAATTGTGATGTTGTAATAAATAATTATGTACAAGTTAGCGGATTGAAAACAAAACCTTGCCCATATCATAAACTCGTGCATTTGGATAAAGAGGAATTATATCAGGTGAATTCATCTTGTGAAGACCTCTCTAACATGACACACAAATCTTGGTTTGTATTGCCACCCCTTATGGCGCATTATTACAAAACTAAAAATCCGTTTTACAAAACACTACCAAAATTTAGAACAGATTGTTTAGGAGAATATGATGTGACTATCGACTTTATTTATCCTAAAGCAAATCAATCTATTTTTCTACCTAAAGATTTTGATGGCAAAACCAACGACCTTATTTTAAAAATTGCACATTCAAAACCTGAAAGCATGGTGTTTTGGTATATTGATGCCACGTTTGTAGGTAGTACCAAAGATATTCATGAGTTGGGGATTCAATCAAAACCAGGAAAACATGTATTGACTGTAGTTGATGAATTTGGGCATGAGGCGAAACGTTGGTTTGAGGTTTCTAATTAACGCTTTAAGGTAAAATGCCCAGTGAATTTTTGCCCATTAATAATGATAACATACCAATAATCACCTGAAGGTAACATTCGTCCACTAAACATACCATTCCAGCTAAACGGACTGTTTCTAGAAAACTTCATTAATTTTCCATACCTATTGAAGATAGAAACTTCGGATGATTTATAAAATTCAATACCGCCTAAATTGAATGTATCGTTTACTCCATCATTATTAGGCGTAAAAAACTTTGGAATATAAAAGTGTAAATGCTGCATGGTTACAGTGTCTTCACAATTTCTATCTTTAACAACTATGGTATAACTACCACCCTCAATATTAAAAAAAGTATTACTATTTTGAAATGTATCACCACCATCTAAAGAGTAAAGAAAATCGCCTGTGTTTGATATGTTTACCACAATATCTCTTCCATCAGAAATAATATCTTCAATTATTGGAGTATCTATAAAACTCACATTAAAAATTCTAGTTTCAAAAGCACAAATATCACCAGTTATTTCTACAGTATAAGTGCCTTGATTGACTATATCTATACCTTTAGTCATTTCTCCAGTATTCCATAAAAATATTGGATTAGGAATTGCAGTTTGTGCATTTAACGTTTTTATTTCTTCAGGACAAAATACTCTAGCGTCTTCAGTTGTGTTACCTGGTTGGGTTCCTGTAATTTCCCAAGCACATGTATCTGGGTTAAATGTTGCGGTTTGCCAGCATGCTGTTGCTGGCTCAACAGGTTGCGTTCCTGATATCTCCCAAATACAAGAGGTGGTATTAAATATTGCGGTTTGCCAACATTCTGTATTGGGTGCTATTGGCTGCGTTCCTGATACTTCCCACATACAGGTAGTGCTATTAAATGTTGCAGTTTGCCAACACTCAAGATTGGGTTGAACGGGTTGCGACCCAGAGACTTCCCATATACAACTGGTAGTGTTAAAACTCGCTGTTTGCCAGCATTCAATAATAGGCTGTACAGGTTGCGTTCCTGTAACCTCCCACGTACAGGAAGTATTATTAAATATTGCTGTTTCCCAGCATTCAATAACAGGCTGCATAGGTTGTGCTCCTGATACATTCCAATCACATACTGAATTATCAAAACTTCTGTTTTCCCAACACTCTAGAGGTGTAGTTGGTTCAGTTGGCGTTGTATCTGTAACAGTAATAGTAACCGTAATGGTGTATTGATAACTTATATGTCCATTAGTCACTGGATTGCAACCAGGATTAGAAACAGTTATTATATCTATACCTAAATTATCTCCAAAACCTGGTACAATATTAGGGTTAACGGGACTTCCTAAAGGGTTTCCAAAATTAAATGGTGGAGGACTTACATTTACTGGGTAATTAGGTTCAGCAATCAAATTAGTAGCTGGTAAACACGTTGCGCCTCCAGTATATGAAGTACATCCATAAAACAGATTGTAATAAGTTTCAAAATGCGGGCAAGCATTGTTATTGGTATAATTGGTAAGATTTATATCGATTGCTATACTTGTAATTTGTTGACAAGAATTTGTAGTACTACCTAGTAATGTAAAATCATGAGCATAACCATCACTGTGTGAAGAGGTGTTACCTAAACCATTCCAAGCTTTTCTATCAATCCCTATTGTAGCATCATTATGGGTTTGAGTCAATACAATTTGACCAAAAGAAAAATCAGTTAATAAGATTAAAAACAATACTGTAAAGTATCTAAACATTTAATTTATTTTTCTAAAGATTGTAAACATAAAAAAGTATGCGTTTCGATTCAGAAAAATGAGCGTTCTAAATTAACCCAATACAAATAAGCTATATTAAGAAAAAGTTATTCAATAAGAAGTATCTAAAAGACTAAGAAACCTATACAAAAACTATACAAGTGACTTGAAAAACAAATATTATCTTTTAATAACAGTTTTAATCATGCTATGGTCTGACTTAAATGTGGCAATTTTATCTGCGTTTAAAATATTTAAATCCTTAGACACCCAAACATGATCTAAAGATAAAAGTGGCATATTCCATAACCAGGTTTCTCTAAAACCATTTCCCTTGTCATTAAAGGCATTTAAAAAATAGGTTTCAAAAAAACTAAAATGAATAGACTCAAGAGGTGTATTGAAATCTCCTAGAATAATAGTTTTATTTTGCTTATCAATATTAGAATTTACAAAGTGTAACGATGTCTTTCTAAAATTAAGATAACTCGCTGAAATATCTACAGCATAAAAATTAAACCCATTAGTTTGAAAACTTAAAATAGTTGAATCATCATCATGTGTTATTTCTTCATGCATCAAGAGAGGTGTTTTTGATAAAATACCAAAACCAGTGCTATCAGATAAAAAATAATGGTATTCTGGATGCTTATCTTTAGCATTATTGATATTATCACTATCATATTCAACCATTACAAGCACATCAGGTATTCCATTACTTTCATTTAATGCATCCAAAAACTGTTTATTATGTCTTGCATTCCAAAATACAACTTCAAAACCTTCATTAACTTTAGGTTCATTATTCATTTTAAAACTCCTGCTTATCCAAATAACTAAGCATAAAAGTGAAATTATAAACATCGATTTTCGAGGTATTTTTTTTGAACAAACCACAACAATAAGTGCAAGACAACTTAAAACAGGAAGCGGTAAACCATAAAAAAATAAAGACGACCAATAAAACGTATCTTTGATTGTAAAGTGAATTAACAATCCGAGAATCACTATATATTTAATGTTTTTAAAAACTGATTTTAAACTGCTCATCGTAACGAAAACCCCTTAGCAGCCCACCACGGATGGATTTCAATTTCTAATCTTCCTGCTTTTACCATTGGATCAGAACTTGCTAAACTATCGGCCATTTTTAACGTTGGCACATTGTATATGGTAATGCCACGAATATTGCCATCGTCTCCAAAAGGACCAGAAATATCAGCATATCCTAATCGATACATTTTAGATAAATGAGCTACATGCTCTTTTTGTAGTTCTATAGCTTCTTCTTCATTTTGACCTCTAATTGGTCCTGTTTTTAAAAAAGCCATAAAATATTGCTGCATTATAATGGTGTCTTTCGTTTCTTTATCTACATAGTCAAATATTTTAAACCCTTTGTCTAACAGCTTCTTTTTAATTTGTTTTACTGTTAATGATTTTTCCTGTTCTTTAGTAATACTTATATCATCAATTCGTTCTATTACAGGGGTTTCTTTAGTTTTTTCAATAGCTATACTATGTTTATCTTTTGAGGTTTCTGATTTTGATACATCGTTACAATTAAAACAAATAGCAGCTAAACTTATAAATACAACGCGTACTTTTTTCATGATGTCCAAGTATTATAAGGATGTTTACTTAATTGCGAATTGTAATATTTGATGGTTCCAGTAACCTCTTCTCCAAGCCACTCAGGTTTGGTAAAGTCTTCATCTTCTGATGCTAGCTCTACCTCAGCAACTACTAAACCTTGGTTATCTCCAAAAAATTCGTCCACTTCAAAAATATGATGTCCCACTTTAACTTCAAAACGTATTTTATCAATTAGTGACGGTTCACAAAGTTTTAATAATGCTTCTGCATCGGTTTTTGATATTTCCTTTTCCCATTCAAAACGAGACAATCCATTTTTTGATGATGCACCTTTAATTGTTAAATACCCACAATTATCCTTTAGTCTTACTCTCACAGCACGCTCTTTATCAGAATTTAAATAGCCTTGACTAATTCTTGTTTTTTTAAATGCTTCTGTTTTAAATGCTTCCGTCTTTACTAAAAATTTTCGTTCTATTTCAATCATAATATTATTCGTGGAAACAAATACTGCTTTTTTACTTTTTTAAGATTCCTGCCTCCGCAGGAATTCATAAATTTACATTATGTCTACCAATTTACCAATACGAAAAATTATTCATGTTGATATGGATGCGTTTTATGCATCGGTAGAGCAAATGGATAACCCTGAATTACAAGGAAAAGCTATTGCGGTTGGTGGCGGTGGAACACGTGGTGTTGTTAGTGCTGCAAGTTATGAGGCACGAAAATTTGGTGTAAAAAGTGCCATGGCAGGACGTTTAGCTATAAAACTTTGTCCGCATCTTATTTTTGTAAAAACGAACTTTGAGCGCTATCGTGAAATTTCTGAAAAAATTAGAAAAATATTTTATGATTATACCGATTTAGTAGAACCACTATCTCTAGATGAAGCCTATCTTGATGTTACTAAAAACAAAAAGGGAAACCCAAGCGCCTCATTAATAGCTGAGGAAATTAGAGCTCGTATTCTAAACGAAGTAGGTTTAACAGCTTCTGCTGGCATTTCAATCAATAAATTTATAGCAAAGGTTGCAAGTGATTATAACAAACCTAACGGACAAAAAACTGTAAATCCTGAAGATGTTTTAGAATTTTTAGAACAATTAGACATCAGAAAATTTTATGGTGTTGGAAAAGTTACTGCTGAAAAAATGTACCAAAAAGGCATTTTTACTGGGGCTGACTTAAAACAAAAATCTTTAGAATATCTTGATGCAAACTTTGGAAAATCTGGCACGTACTATTACTACGTGGTTAGAGGTATTCATCATAGTGAAGTAAAACCGCACCGCACAAGAAAAAGTTTAGCTGCAGAACGTACGTTTAGTGAAAATTTATCTTCGGAAGTGTTTATGTTAGAAAAACTAGAGCGTATTGCTGAAGAAGTATCCCGAAGACTTTTAAAAAGCAACGTAGCAGGAAAAACTGTAACACTAAAAATAAAGTATAGTGATTTTACATTACAAACCAGAAGTAAAACGTTACCATATTATATAGGAGACAAAAGCGTAATTTTAGAAACGGCGAAGGACTTATTATACCAAGAAAAACTAAATAATTCTGTTCGCTTGTTAGGAATTTCTATGTCTAATTTAAATACTGGAAAGAAAATTAAACCTATAGCAAAAAAAAGTGTTAGTGTACAATTAAAGTTCGAGTTTTAATTATATGTTAACTATTATAACCCGTTGTGCATTTTGAGGTGAAATAAACAGTGTAATGTCAGTTCGAATGATTTTTTGACAAAAATCGTATCGAGAACCAATTCATATTAAAAACTCTAATTCTCGATACAAATTTCACTCATTTCAATCGTGAAATTCACTCGAATTGACAAAATTTTTTAAAAATGCACAACAGGTTATTATACTAAAAAACCCCTGTGTCTTATAATGATACAGGGGTTTTAAAATATCTATTCTTATGTATTAACCAACAATATGTAGTTCTGTAAATTCTTTTTTAAGAACTAGAGAATTATCACCATTAATTTTTAAATCTGTTAATGGGATATCTACATTATCAACTTGCACCTTTTTAATTTTAAATGGTAAACCATGTAAATTTAATTTAAAGGTTTTATAAGTAGTTACAAATTTACCTGTTTTATGCTGCTGGATAATTAATTCGTTTTTCTTACCTAACAAATTAAAGTTACGTAAACTATATCTTCCTTTCATGTAGTCGTACCCATCAGTAGCATCTTCATAAACAGTAGATTGTTCGTTACCTTCAGTGTAATACACATCTAGTATTAGCTCATTAATAACTTTTTCTCCAACATATTGCTGTATAGGATATTTAGGTATAATAGCGCCTTCTTTAACAAAAATTGGCATACTATCTAAATCTGCATCAACCCAAATTTCTTGTTTTCCAGTTATTAATTCGTCTGTCCAAAAGTTATACCAATTTCCTCTAGGAACGTACATACGTCTCCCTTTTTGGTTAGGACCATTTACGGGACATACTAATATTTTTTCGCCAAATATAAACTCATCGTTTCTATAATGCGTTTGAGAGTCTTCTTGATCATAAAGTACTAGTGACTTTAAGATTGGAATACCTTCTTCAGCATATCTCCAAAATGCAGTGTACAAATACGGTAATAATTGGTATCGTATTTCGATAAACTTACGAACTACATTAGTGATAGTATCATCAAAAGCCCAAGGCTCTTGATCGCCATGATCTCCAGAGGAGTGCGTTCTACAAAATGGGTGAAAAATACCTAGTTGTATCCAACGTGCATATAATTCGCCATTAGGTTGTTCTGCAAATCCACCGATATCGGACCCAATAAATGAGAATCCAGACATGCACATACGTTGTGCTTGAAGGTTTGCAATATTTAAATGATCCCAAGTTGCAATATTATCTCCTGTCCAACTAGAGGTATAACGTTGTGTACCAGAATAAGCTGCTCTTGTAATTACAAAAGGACGTTTAGGATATGAGAATTTTTTTAAACCTTGATACGTGGCACGTGCCATTTGCATACCGTAAACATTATGTGCTTTTCTATGGCTACAGGGGTTTCCATCATAATCGTGTCTTACATCATTTGGAAATGTTTTTCCTGGAACATCCATTACTGCTGGCTCGTTCATATCATTCCAAACACCTTTAACGCCAATATCTTCTACTAATTCCTTAAATAAATCCGACCACCAGTCTCTTACTTCAGGATTTGTAAAATCCGGAAAATAACATTCCCCAGGCCAAACTTTTCCTTTCATGTATGGGCCATCAGCACGTTTACAGAAGTAGTCTTTATCTAAGCCTTCTTTAAATACGGAATAATCCATATCTATTTTTATTCCTGGATCTATTATAACAATAGTTTTAAAACCATCATCAGCTAGCTCCTTAACCATACGTTTAGGGTTAGGAAAGTGTTCCTTATTCCATGTAAAGCATCTAAACCCATCCATATAATCAATGTCTAAGTAAATAGCATCACAGGGTATTTGCAACTCTCTAAACTTAGCTGTAATTTCTTTAACGTTTGATTCTGGATAGTAACTCCACTTACACTGGTGGTAACCTAATGTCCAAAGTGCTGGCATTTCATGTGGTTTACCCGTTAAATCGGTATAATTTGCTACTACTTCAGGCATATCAGGCCCATAAATAAAGTAATAGTTCATTTCGCCACCGTGTGCCCAAAAACTGGTGATATTTCTGCGTTCTCCACAAAAATCAAAAGCAGAACGAAACGTGTTATCAAAAAAGATACCGTATGATTTTTTATGATGCAATGCCGTATAAAAAGGAATAGCTTTATAGATAGGATCTGTATCTCTACCATAAGCGTAAGAATCGGTTACCCAATTTTCAAAACGCTTTCCTTTTAAATTGTTGTCTACAGGTTTATCACCAAGGCCGTAGTAACTTTCACCTGGTTGAGCTGTTTTAGACATTTTTACAACATTACCACCATGCTCGTAACTTTCTTCCCAGTGGAAACCAAGTTCGTCTTCACAGATCAATGTTTTGTCCACAGCATCATATATAGATGTTCTTAAATCTAACTTTGAAATCTTGCAGATTAGCTTAGATGTTGTAATAATGTAATCTTTTTTATCTTCTGTTACATCTAAATGGTTGTAACCTCTACTTGCATATTTTGTTATGGCATAAGAAAAATCATTTTCAAAAATACCAGTTGTTGTAAATCTAAATCGTAGGATGCTATCTCTACGAACTGTAACTTCTAGTACAACACCGTTTTCAGCAGTAAAAGAGAGAACGTTAAGGTTTTTTTCGTATTTAACTATTTTGGAAGGAAATAAGTTCCCTTTATATTCTAATTCGGTATTTAATATCATGTAAACAGGTATTAAAATTAATGAACGAAATTACTAAATTTTAAATGTTTAGGTACTTTCTTTTTTATAAAAAAAGGGTTAATTACTTGGACATAACTTAATAATGGCTCCTTTAAATTACCAAGTTGTTAAGAATGTGTAAAACAGCAGTGTTTTTTGATTTTAAGCAAAAAAACTTTCAAAATATTAAGTAGAATTTACTGACTTTCAGAGTATTTAATAAAAAATGCGCAGTACTAATTTATTGCGCATTTCTATTAAAATAATATTATTTCTATTTAAATTTAAAAACTGTAATTGCCAATGGCGGCAGTATAATTTCTGCTGAATATGCTTTGCCATTCCAGATTTCTTTTTTGATAGTAATTTGCTTTTTATTTGCAATACCGCTACCACCAAATTCTTTAGCATCTCCATTAAAAATTTCAACTAGTTTACCTTTAAATGGTACACCAATTTTATAATTTTTTCTAATGGAAGGCGTTAAATTACATACAACAACAACACTTTCTTCTTCATTGTAACCTTTTCGTATATATGAAATTACACAATTTTCATGATCGTCGTGACTAATCCACTCAAAACCATCGTTACTAAACCCTTTTTCGTAAAGTGCAGGTGTAGATGTATAAAGTTTATTTAAATGTTTGAAGTAATTTTGAGCATCTTGATGAGGCTTAAATTCTAACAGATTCCAGTCTAAACTCCCTTGGAAATCCCATTCATTATATTGTCCAAATTCACTTCCCATAAACAATAGTTTAGTTCCTGGATGTGTAAACATATATCCATATAATAATCTCAAGTTTGCAAAACGTTGCCATTCATCTCCTGGCATTCTTCCTAAAATAGAATTTTTACCATATACAACCTCATCGTGTGATAGAGGTAACATAAAGTTTTCGGTGAATGCATATGCTAAACTAAAGGTAATTTCATTATGGTGGTATTTTCTGTATACTGGATCTTTTGCAAAATATTCTAAGGTATCGTGCATCCAACCCATCATCCATTTCATACCAAAACCTAAGCCTCCTAAAAAGGTTGGCTTTGATACCATTGGAAAAGCTGTAGATTCTTCTGCTATAGTTTGCACATCTGGAAAAGAGGCATAAATTTCTTCGTTTAATTCTTTTAAAAAACTAATTACAGCAAGGTTTTCTCTACCTCCATACATATTTGGTTCCCACTCTCCATCTTCTCTAGAATAATCTAAAAATAACATTGAGGCAACAGCATCAACTCGTAAGCCATCGGCATGATATTGATCCATCCAAAACACGGCATTACTTATTAAAAATGAGCGTACTTCATTACGTTCATAATTAAAAATTAAACTTTTCCAATCTTGATGATAACCTTTTCGTTTATCAGGGTGCTCGTAAAGATTTGAACCATCAAAAAACCCAAGTCCATGAGCATCTTCAGGAAAGTGAGACGGTACCCAATCTAAAATAATTCCTATATCATTTTGGTGTAATTTATCCACTAAATATTTAAACTCTTCTGGATAGCCATAACGTGATGTTGGCGCAAAATAGCCTGTTAGTTGATATCCCCAAGAAGGATCATACGGAAACTCCATAATAGGCATTAACTCAACATGGGTAAAGTTCATCTCTTTTACATAAGTCACCAAATCATCGGCCAACTCATAATAAGACATAAATCTGTTTTCCTCAACATTTTTTTTCCAAGACCCTAAGTGCACTTCGTAAACAGAATACGGTGCATCTATAGCATTATTTTTCTTCCGTTTTTTCATCCACTTGGTGTCCTTCCATTTGTAAGTATCATCCCAAACAATGGACGCGGTTTTTGGTGGATGCTCGCAACGTCTTGCGTAAGGGTCTGCCTTTTCTGTTTTTATATCATTATTATTACTTTGTATTTTATATTTGTAAACAGCACCTTTTTCAACCATAGGTATAAAGCCTTCCCAAATACCACTAGAATCCCAACGCACATTAAGTTGGTGCTCACCTTCCATCCAATAATTAAAATCTCCTATTACAGAAACTTGTTTAGCAGTAGGTGCCCAAACAGCAAAATATACACCATCTATACCATCAACGGTAACAAGGTGTGATCCGAATTTTTCATAAAGTCTAAAATGTTTTCCAGCTTTAAATAAATTAATATCGAATTCTGTGAATAAACTGTGCGGTTTAACGTGTGCCATAGTTAGTGTTAGTTATTTACTTTCCTTTTTAAAGAAATTATCGTCTTTTGCAGACAATACTTGTTATTTATTTATGTTAAAAATATGAAATGGTAATGTTGGGTGTAACTCTACAAAATTCCACTCCTTATCCCAATTGTAACGATTATCAGTAATTAAATCATGCATTTCTAAGTGGTGTCCTGCATGAACACTTAACTCATTTAAAGGCAGTTGTACTGAGCCTTGTTGAGAATTGTGATGATCTAAACTTATCACTACAAAAATATGATTGGTTTTGGCATCGTTCCATTTATAAAACGCAATTAAATTATCATTTTCAACATAACAAAATTTAATATTATTTGTTTGCTGAAGCGCTTCATTATGATGTCTTATATAATTAATTTTACTAATTACTGTGATGAGTTTATTTTTGATATCCCAATCATAATTTACAATTTGAAACTTTTCGGAATTTAAATACTCCTCTTTACCCAATAAAGAGTCTGAGAGCATATACTCAAAAACAGGCCCGTAAATACCAATACTTGAGCTTAAAGTTGCTGCTAATACATAACGCTGTATGTGTTTAGATTCTCCTGTATTTTGTAAATGAAACGGATTAATATCTGGAGTATTTGGCCAAAAATTAGGTTGCATATACTCTTTTAGTTCGGTTTTAGTTAATTCCTCTACATACTCAATTAATTCGTGTTTATTATTACGCCACGTAAAATATGTATAGGATTGTGTATAACCCTGTTTTGCTAGTTGTTGCATTACCTTAGGCGCCGTAAACGCTTCTGCTAAAAAGATTACGTTTGGGTGCTTTTCTTTTACTTTTGAAATAATCCAACTCCAAAAATAAAAAGGTTTGGTATGCGGATTATCTACTCTAAATATTTCGATACCACAATCTATCCAGTGCAATAATACATCTAAACATTCATTCCACAGTGCTTTGTAATCTTCGCTTTCCCAATATATAGGTAAAATATCTTGGTATTTTTTAGGCGGATTTTCAGCATATTGTACCGTACCATCTGGTCGCCATTTAAACCATTTAGGATGTGTTTTTACCCACGGATGGTCTGGTGCTGCTTGTAACGCATAATCCATAGCAATTTCCATACCCTGCACTTTGGCCTCATTTACCAAATCTTTAAAATCTTCAAGACTTCCCAATTGTGGATGAATGGCTTTATGGCCACCGTGTTGCGAACCTACGCCCCATGTAGAGCCAACATCACCATCTTTAGCTTCGGTTGTATTATTTTTTCCTTTACGATTTACTTCTCCGATAGGATGAATAGGGGGCAGATACACTACATCGAACCCCATGTTTTTAATACGAGGCAAAAGTGTTATACAGTCTTTAAAAGTACCGTGAACTCCTTGTTCTTTTGAAGCAGATCGTGGAAAAAACTCATACCACGTGCTAAATCTCGCTTTTTTTCTATCTACGTATACCTTGTATGCATTTGAAGTATTTTCGAGAATTTTTACGGGATTATTATAAAAAATATCATGAAGTTTGTCTGAAACTGCTTCGTTTATAGCTTCACCATACGCATCTTCATTTTTAAAAATGATTTCAAGATGTTTTAAATATGCTTTATCTTCTTTTGAAATACCTTTTTTTAGTAATTGACTAATATACTCTGCACCCTCAAGTAATTCAGAACGTACATATTGTCCATCTTCAATTTTTCTTATGGTTCCATGCTGCCAATTTAATGCATAATCTACCCAAGCTTCAACTTTATAAGTGTAAAATCCTTGTTTTTTTACTGTAAAAACGGCTTGCCATTCGTTATTAAAATCTAATGACATTCTAGTCTCAGTCCATTTTTTTTCATTGTCGTGCTTACATAAAACAGAGGCACTTAAAACATCATGTCCGTCGGATAAAATAAAAGCTCTAATATTAACAACTTCGTTTACTACTCGTTTTATATAAAATTCACCACAATTTACACTTGGCGACACATGATCTATTACAACTCGTTTTTGGTTTTGCATTTCTATTAATTATAAAAAAATAAGGTTATGTTTTAAATTATAGTGCCTTTAGGAATAGTTGCTCCGTTTTTAACAACAACAATACCATCTCTTACACAATACGTATCCGTTTCAGAGTCTTCTAAATGCGCACCACCTTTTATTCTAACATCATCACCAATACGACAGTTTTTATCTAGAATACAGTTTTTTATAAAACAGCGCTCTCCAATACCCATTAAATTTTCAATTTTGTTGTTTTGCATATCTTCTAGGGATTCGTAGTAATCTGCTCCCATCATATATGTATTAATTACGGTAGATTCTTTTCCTATTCTAGAACGAATACCAATAACTGATTTTTCAATTTTTGAGGCACTAATAATACAGCCTTCTGAGACTACAGCTCTATCTAAAGCAGTTCCAGCTATTTTTGTGGTGGGTAGCATTCTAGCATGTGTGTAAATTCGCTTATCTCTATTGTATAAATCAAATTTAGGAATATCATCAGTCAATCCTAAATTGGCTTCAAAAAAGGATTCTATAGTTCCTATATCTGTCCAATACCCTTCATACTGATAACTCAGTGTTTTGTGAGAATCAATAGATTGTGGGATAATTTCTTTTCCAAAATCAATGGTATCAGGATTTTTCATTAATTCTACCAATAACTCTCTATTAAATACATAAATACCCATAGAAGCTAGATAATTACGTCCTTGAGACTTCATTTCACTACTTACCTCAGATGTCCAATCTGGTAATAAGCTAGAATCTGGTTTTTCTACAAACGAGGTAATAATATTTTCGTCATTGGCTTTTAATATTCCAAAACCAGTAGCATCTTTGGCATTAACAGGAATAGTTGCAATAGAAATTTCAGCACCACTTTCTTCATGTGCTTCAATCATTTTATCATAGTCCATTTGATACAATTGGTCTCCAGATAATATCAGTGCATATTCAAAATCATGTTGTAAAAAATGGTGCATACTTTGCCTTACTGCATCTGCTGTTCCTTGAAACCAAGTTTTACTTTCTGGAGTTTGTTCTGCAGCTAATACATCAACAAAGGCACTACTAAAAAAACTAAAATGATAGGTGTTTTTAATATGTTTATTTAAACCTGCAGAATTAAATTGTGTTAATACAAAAATACGTTTGATGTCTGCATTTATACAGTTTGAAATAGGAATATCTACCAATCTGTATTTTCCTGCTATGGATACTGCTGGCTTAGAGCGTCGGTCTGTTAAAGGATATAGTCTAGACCCTTGACCTCCACCGAGTACAATAGATAAAACTTTGTTATTAATCATATTACATTAGTTATTTAGTTGAATTTTTATAGTAGTGATTTGTAAAGCGCTTCTGTTTGTTTAGCAATGGCTATCCAATCAAAATAATCTTCCACACGTTTTCTTCCTTTTGTAGCCATAGATGTTCTTAAAACTTTATCAGCAATTACTGTATTAACACCGTTTGCTAAATCTCTAGAAAATTTATCAGGATCTATAGGTTCAAAAGGCGCTTCATTTTGTTGTTCTAGCGGCACCAAAACACCTGTTTCACCATCTACAACAACCTCCTTTATACCTCCTACAGCACTAGCTACAACGGCTGTATTACATGCCATGGCTTCAATATTTATAATTCCAAAAGGTTCATAAATAGAAGGGCAACAAAACACATCAGCATGAGAATACAGTTGAATGATTTCTTCTTTAGTTACCATTTTATCAATCCAAATTACATTATCTCTTGTTTTCTGAACTTCGGTTACGGCAGCTTTCATTTCTTCACCAATTTCTTTTGTGTCTGGCGCACCAGCACAAAGTACTATTTGTGTGTCTTGGTCTATATATTTTATAGCATTTACTAAATGTATAATACCTTTTTGCCTTGTAATTCTACCAACAAAAAGTACATAGGGTTTAGCTTTATCAATACCATATGTATCTAAAGTTGCAGTTTCTGAGGTTTGTATGTACTGCTGAAGGTTTATACCATTATAAATTACCTTAACCTTATCCTCGTCTACATTAAAATGTTTTATAACATCCTCTTTTGTTTCTTTAGACACCGCAATTAAAGCATCAGCCATTTCAATTGCTGTTTTTTCTACCCAAGAAGATGCATCATAACCTCTACCTAACTGTTCTCGTTTCCAAGGTCTTAAAGGCTCTAAAGAATGTGTTGTTATTACTAGAGGTGTACCATAACATAGTTTTGATATAATTCCTGCAAAATGAGCATACCAAGTGTGGCAATGTACTACATCTGCATCAACAGCATCTGCATTCATATGCAAGCCAGTAGTTAGTGTTTTAAATACTGACTTTAATTTATCATCTGCATTTTCAAAAACACCATCTTCAAAAGGAAATCCTTTTACACTTAAACTAGCGTTTTTTGAATCTTGATCTCCAAAACATCTTACATCTAAATCCATCAATTTTGATAGCTCATCTGCTAAATATTCAACATGTACACCAGCACCACCATAAACATAAGGCGGAAATTCTCTTGTATAAAAAAGTGCTTTCATATAAAATTATCTGTCTATTTCTAATTAAAATTCACATAAAAAAAGGCATTTAAAATACGTATAACACCTTTTTTCAACATTACTTTTAAAAATTATTAATTCATTTTTAGAATATTGTAATCATTTGAGATATAACAAAGTATCGCTTAAAAAATGCGAAATTGTTAATAACAATTTTTACGTATTTAAACCAAAACTTAAAACTAAAAGGAAAATTAAACTTAGTATTTTTAGGGCATACAACTGTTTCTTACAAATACTGTAAAGACAGAAATGTAAATTACAAAATAAATTATTAACAATTAGAAGGCTAATTATTTTTACAGAAAAAAGAGTGTTTTTAAATTAAAAAGAAATTATTAATAAAAATTTTGATACAAAAGTTAAAAGTATTACAGATTATTAGCGGTTTATTTCAAATTGATGAATAAAATGAAAACAGATTTGATAAATGCTAAGACTTATCCAAAATATAGCCATATAACGTGTAGCTATAACGTCGTTTCTTAAAGCTTTTACTGCTTCTGTAGAAATAATTTTTCGTACTCCTGCGAAGGCAGTAATGTTTAATATCGCTTAAATTATATACAAAACGCTATGAAATTGCAGTCTTAGTAGTATTGAATTAATCATTCAACTTCAAAACCGCCATAAACGCCTGTTGAGGTATCTCTACATTACCCACTTGACGCATACGTTTTTTACCTTTTTTCTGCTTTTCAAGAAGCTTACGCTTACGCGAAATATCACCACCATAACATTTAGCTGTTACGTCTTTACGTAAGGCTTTTACTGTTTCTCTAGAAATAATTTTTGCCCCAATAGCCGCTTGAATAGGAATATCAAATTGCTGACGCGGAATTAACTCTTTCAACTTTTCACACATCTTTTTACCTATATACTGCGCGTTATCGGCGTGTATTAATGCCGAAAGCGCATCCACAGATTGTGCATTTAGTAAAATATCTAAACGTACTAATTTTGATGGTTTCATCCCGATTGGATGGTAATCAAAAGAAGCGTAGCCTTTAGAAACCGTTTTTAATCTGTCATAAAAATCAAAAACAATTTCGGCTAGTGGCATTTCAAATGTTAATTCTACACGCTCAGTAGTTAAATAGGTTTGATTGATAATAAGACCTCGTTTTTCAATACAAAGTGACATCACATTACCCACAAAGTCTGATTTTGTAATAATAGTCGCTTTAATAAAAGGCTCTTCTACCCGGTTTAAGGTTGAAGGTTCTGGTAAATCAGATGGGTTATTTACAATGATGATTTCGTCTGGAGTTTTATTGGTAAACGCGTGATAGGAAACGTTAGGCACCGTAGTAATCACCGTCATATCAAACTCGCGTTCTAAACGTTCTTGGATAATTTCCATATGAAGCATCCCCAAGAATCCACAACGAAACCCAAAGCCTAACGCTGCAGAACTTTCTGGTTGAAACACTAAAGAGGCATCATTTAATTGTAACTTCTCCATAGAGGCACGAAGCTCTTCGTAATCCTCAGTATCCACGGGATAAATTCCAGCAAAAACCATGGGTTTTACATCCTCAAAACCTTCAACAATATTAGTGGTTGGTTTTTCAAAATCGGTAATAGTATCTCCAACTTTTACTTCTTTAGCCGTTTTTATACCTGTAATTAAATAGCCTACATCACCAGTTTTTACGCTTTGTTTTGCAACTTGGTTTAATTTTAAAGTACCAACCTCATCTGCGTAATATTCTTTATCTGTAGCAACAAATTTAATTTTTTGTCCTTTTTTAATTTCACCATTAAATACTCTAAAATAGGTTTCTATACCACGAAAGGTATTGTAAACCGAATCAAAAATTAAAGCTTGTAATGGCGCATTTGGATCGCCTTCTGGTGCCGGCACACGTTCTATAATGGCTTTTAAAATATTATCCACACCAAAACCTGTTTTTCCACTTGCGTGAATCACTTCTTCGGGATCACAACCTAATAAATCTACAATATCATCGGTAACCTCTTCAGGGTTGGCACTTGGTAAATCTACTTTATTCAATACAGGAATTATTTCCAAATCGTTTTCTAAAGCTAAATATAAGTTTGAAATCGTTTGCGCTTGTATACTTTGTGCAGCATCTACAATCAACAGCGCCCCTTCACAAGCCGCAATAGAACGGGATACTTCATAAGAGAAATCTACGTGTCCTGGTGTATCAATTAAGTTTAAAACATACTTTTCACCTTCAAACTCGTAATCCATCTGGATGGCGTGCGACTTGATGGTAATACCACGTTCGCGCTCCAAATCCATACTATCTAACAGTTGCGCTTGTTGCTCTCTGGCGGTTACCGAACCTGTGTAATCCAACAAACGGTCTGCAAGTGTACTTTTTCCGTGATCAATATGTGCAATAATGCAAAAATTCCTGATGTTCTTCATAGTCAAAATATTGCCGTTTAAACAGCGATTGCAAAGATAGTTAAATATGTTTGTGTATGGAATAACTAAAAGCATCTTAATTCTTGCAGTTGGCACTCCAAATTTGCAGTTTACAAGAAAGTGGTTTTAAAAAGAATTTTATGGGTGTTTTTTTGTGGTAGGAATTTTTAAATTTACCACGGATGAAGATAGTATCTTATTTATTAGTATTTCTGTTTTTAGGAGTTTATTGTTATGCCCAAGATATTGAGGTATTACCAGCGCAACCTTGGGAGAGGTTGGTTGAAATGAATTCAAATAAAAAAAATCCAATCCGTAAATGGGGAGATAGTATTCATGTAGGCATCGAGGGGCTTTATAAAACTTCAGATTCTTTGTTAATATCTAAAATAGTTAAAAAACTAGATAGTATAACTAAAACTGCAAGTATTCAGTTGACAAACATGAATAAATCTAATTTAAAAATTAAGTTTTTAGATACCTATATTAAAGATAAATATAACCCTATCAGCACTACCCATTCAAAAAATTGGTACAACGCAAACAGAGAAATTTATAGAGCTGAACTTTACATCTACATCATAGAAAAGACAGATTTAGAAATTAAAAATGAACTAGAAAATAAAATTGCAGGAATGTTGGTTGAAGGATATCTTGTTTATCCATCTCGAATAAAGAAAAGAGAAAGTATTTTTAATCCCATCACGCCAAGTTCTTTAAAAACAGGAGCTTTAAACTCTGGAGATATGTCTATCATAAAAGAGGTCTATAAAGAGGGTTTTAAAAAACGTTTGCAGCAAGCAAATCTGCAATTTTCGTATATTATAGATGATATAGAAAATAATAAAATTAGGATAAGAGACAGGTCGTTATGGTGGGTAAAAAATCCAATAGCCGTTATCTTTTTACCAGCTTTAATTTTAGGCTTATTTTTTTTAATCATAACTATAAAAATAAATAATCTCATAACTTCAATCATTAAAACACCTTTTTTAAAACTCTTTATAATAGCTTTTATAAGTTTCTTTTTTTTAGGAATATTGATGATCTTCGCGATTTCATTATTTGGTTATTTAACAATTCCAAATGATTATTCTAAAGTACCTTATGTAAGAGGGGAAACTATACAATTTACATTAGTGGCAATGTTAACTTTGTTTAGCTATCTAATTTTTTTCAGATTTATGGAACTAAAAATAAGGGAATCTTCACAAAACATCCTTTTAAAAACGGGATGGATCTTTTTATCCACAGGATTTTTACCGTTTCTACTGATTTCAGGTTTAGTCTTTATCATTTTGGCAAAGAAAGAAATTCAAAGTGATCAGGAAGATTACACTATTTTATCATATATTTTTTTAGTTGGAATGGTTGTCGCTTCATTGAGAGCCTTAATAAGTTATTTCATCTTCAAAGAACGAAATTTAATCGTAGAAAACGAAACCAAACTCTCAAAACTAAGAGAGCTAAAATCTAAAGCAGAATTAAAATCTTTACAATCCCAAATAAACCCACATTTCCTATACAACTCTTTAAATTCTATTGCAAGTTTAGCGCCAATAGATGCTGTTAAAACCCAAAAAATGGCACATTCTTTATCCGATTTGTTTAAGTATTCCATAAACCGAAAAGGCAAAGAAATGAGTACGGTTAAAGATGAAATAGAGATGGTAACATCGTATTTAAATATTGAAAAAATACGTTTTGGAAACCGTTTACAGTTTAATATCAACGTTGATGAAACGCTCTTAAATCATGAAATCCCTTTATTTTTAATTCAGCCCTTAGTAGAAAACGCCGTAAAACATGGTGTGTCTCAAAATGAAGGCGAGGGTAACATTAGTTTAAATATTGAAAAAGAAGCAAATCAGTTAGTCATTTCTGTAAGCGATAATGGACCCGATTTTCCAGAAGGTTTAGTCAGCGGTCATGGCTTACAAACCGTTTATGATTTATTACGTTTAAGTTACGGCGATAAAGCCGCTATAAACTGGACGAATATCCCAGAAAAAGTAATTAGTATCACCATACCTGATACCGTTTAATATGACTACGACCTATACAACCATAATTATAGACGATGAAGCGCCAGCAAGATTGGGTTTAGAAAACTTGCTTAAAGCATTCCCTGAAACGTTTCAGGTTATTGATACAGCCCAAAATGTAACCGAAGCCAAAGAAAAAATAGAACGCTTAAACCCAGATATTATTTTTTTAGATATTGAAATGCCCGCGCAAACGGGGTTTGATTTATTAGCACAATTAAAAACAATACCTATTGTGGTGTTTTGTACCGCTTATAATCAATATGCTTTAGAAGCTTTTGAAACTAATAGTATCGATTATTTAGTAAAACCTGTAAAGGTAGAGCGTCTGCAAAAAACAGTAGAAAAATTAAAAACCTTTACTAAGAGTAAATCTTCAGAAGAAATTCTATCTATTTTAAAGGATATTTCGAATAAAAAAGCGGTTAAAAAAATGACCTCGATAACCGTAAAGAAAAACGACAAACTCATTTTTATAAAACTAGAAGACATCGCTTTTTTTGAAGCCGATAATAATTATACCACCATACACTGCGACGCTGAAAACTACCTAAGTACAGAATCTATTTCTGCTTTAGACCAAAAACTACCTGATAATTTTTTGAGGATTCACCGTGGGATCATTATTAATAAAGATTACGTAAATAATATTCAAAAATATTTTAATAGTCGATTTATAATTTCATTGAATAACAAAAAGGAAAACCAAGTTACTTCGGGTAGAAGTTATAATGAGGTTATAAAAAAATGGATACGTGATTAGTCTCATACTATCTTAATTGTTTGAACTTATAAAGTTTTGAGATGTATATATTATTATTTAAAGGAACTGAGTTATGCAATACTTTAAAATAAATCTCGCTTAAAAATATGATATTCAAACCTCACAGGTTTTAAAAACCTATGAGGTCTTTTCAGTTCTTGGCTAGAACTTTATTATTTTTGACTAACAGCAGTTATATAAAATGTTAAAAACCAAACAAGACATCATCAATAAAATACACTTAATAATTTCGGTTTTAATTGTGGTGCCAGTATCTTTCGTATATGGTTTTGATCCCGATTCACAATTTGATATTCATTTAAATACCATTGATGAGCATAACTTTTTTAAAGCCATTATGGGTTTGTATTTAGGCTTTTCTACACTTTGGGTTTTAGGAATTTTTAAAGCAAGTTACTTAAAACTTGCATTACTAAGCAACATGATTTTTATGCTAGGATTGGGTTTTGGACGCATACTTAGTTTAGCTATAGATGGTACGCCCACGTCTGGATATATATTTGGTACTATTGGCGAATTAGTGCTAGGGTTTTATGGTATTTGGATATTAAAATTAAGCCAACAAAGCACCACAAATTCCTAAACTTACTATAAGATATACTGCAGCTAAAATAAAGAAGACTTTTGCTGCTTTTTTGTTTTTCTTTAATAATAACGCTCCTATTATTGCAAGTAGGATTGCTGGCCCTAACATAATGGCTGCAAAAAAATACACCAAACCATCTAAATTCATATTTGGATTTAAAAGCGCTGTCATAATTTTCTATTTTAATACATTAATACGCCACATAAGCCCAAACCAACAATAGCGTAAACAACTGTTATAATGAGTAATATATTGGATAATTTTTTATTTTTAGAACGGACTGCAATTCCAATGATTAACAATAAAATGGGCACTCCAAAGGCTATAAAAATATATAGCAATATCAAGAAAAAATAATTATTATTTGGCCCATCAATCAATAAGTAATTCATCATCCCCATATTCAAATATTTAAAAATAGTACCATATAAGAAGGCTTAATTACAAATTAAGCTTTATTGTATGTTTTATGTGCTATCTTCTTTTTGGCTAAAATAGCATAAAATTTTCGTGGTGATATTTTTAAGTCTTTGGTAATATCACTTACTTTTTTCTTTCCTTTTTTATAGAGTTTTAAATTCTCGTTTACTTTTTTATTAAAAAAGTGTTTTTCTAATTTCTCAACAATTTCTAAGGCTGATAAGTTAGAATCATTTGCATACGTTTCAATAGCTGCTTTAATTTCTGCTAAATTGCTCATATTAGTTATTTTTAAAAGTCTTGAAATCTATTATATCTCATTTCTAAGTTCCTCCAAACGTGTTTTTTTATCATCTCGATAAAACAAATTCATGGTTTCAAAAGGGATAATTTTATTGTCTTTATCCACAATATGCACACAGGATTTTTTTATGGCGCGTACATCAAAGTTATAAGCATCAATAAATTGCATAATAATGATACGAAATAAATTATCGTAACCCAAGTTTGGCGCATCAATATTTGGCAAGCAGCACATAATGCTTTTCAGATTTTCTTCGGCAACCTCAACCGAATTTCCTGTGCTAAATAACTCAATCATTTTGTCCTGTAATTGTGAGTCTTGTTCGTAAATAATGGTATTTTTACTATTATCTAGCAAATCATTTGGGTTAATATAACGCGTTAAAGGGAACACCTCATCATCCAATTTCAAAGCATAACCCATCACCAAGGCATCAGGATTGCAAGGTACGGGTAGTAAATCATCTGGATTAAAAATATCGGTTTGTTCCATTATTTTTCGGCGCACTTCGGTAAGTGTCATTCTATCGGTTTCAGGATTAAAATGCTCTAAACGACCCGCAATTTGCGTAGGTTGCAGCGTTACACCACGCAAACATTTTTGTTTTAAAGCATAATCAATAATTTTCCCTATTTCATGGTCGTTCAAACCTTTTTGAAGCGTTACCACCAACGTCGTTGATAGGTTTACAGCATTCAAATTAGCAATGGCTTGCTCACGAATATCATTCAAATCCGCACCACGAAGTTCGCGCAACACGCTATTTTCAAACGAGTCAAACTGCAAATAAATTTCAAAATCTGGCGCGTAGGTTTTTAGTCGTTCCGCGAAAGCGCTATCCTTTGCAATTTTAATGCCGTTGGTGTTCAACATTAAATGCCTAATTGGGAGCGATTTTGCATAATCCATAATCTCCCAAAACTGCGGATGAATGGTGGGTTCGCCACCCGAAATTTGTACCACATCAGGCTCTTTTTCGTTCCTAACAATTGTGTCTAACATTGCTTTTACCTCGTCTAAAGTGCGGTGCCTGCCATAGGTTGGCGATGAGCCCGCGTAACAGGTTGGGCAGGTTAAATTACAACGGTCTGTAACCTCCACAACCGTTAAACAAGAATGCTGCTCATGGTCGGGGCACAATCCGCAATCATAAGGACAACCATAATGGGTTTGCGTGTTAAATTTATATGGCGTTTCACTTGGTTTGTTGTAGTTTCTAATATTTTTGTAATACTCAATATCATCCGCAATTAACACCTTTGAGTTTCCGTGCTCGTTGCAACGTTTCAGCATGTACACATTGCCATTTTCAAAAACAATTTTGGCATCTACACGCTTTAAACACTCGTGGCAGAGACTTAATGTAAAATCGTAATAGGTGTATTTTCTAACTGGCATAAATTTTTTATTTTAAAGATTCCTTTAATCCCTCTAAAAGAGGAAAGTCAAATTGGGTATTATTTGGTTATTATTTTCTTCTCTTCGGGGAGGTTAGTAGGGACTTATAATACACCCAACAAACTATGCACAATATTTGAATCGTACTTAACCCAAACATATAAAAAACATTTGGTTTTAAAAATTCTATACAAAAGCGAAACCCGAAATATAAAATCATAAACCATTTAAACAGATCGCCATTTTTTAAATCATGATGCTTTTGTAGCTGTTTCAAACTAAAAAAAAGTAGAATTAAAAACACCAATTCGTATAAAGATGTTGGATGTCGTAATACACCGTCTCCCAAATCTATTCCCATAAAAAACGACGTTTCTTTTCCGTAGGTAAACTCTTTTATTCCAGATAAAAAGCAACCGATACGCCCAATAAAAATGCCTAAGATAATTGGGAATACAAACAAATCGCCCGAAGATTTGGTTTCACCAATGCGTTTTTTAGCAAACTCAACCCCCAATAAACCTCCAAATAAACCGCCCATAATGGTTTTGGTGTTTAATAATTTAATAAGGTTATCTTGCGAAAATTCAATCATCGGGTTTTCCAGAAAGCCTATCAATCTGGAGCCAATAAGCGCTCCCAAAGCAGCACCCAAAATTATGGATAAGCGATTATTTAAGGAGATAACATCTTTCTGTTTTCGCCTTAACATCACATAATACCGAAATCCCACAAAAAATGCCAAATACTCTAATATTAAATGAATATTTACAGGGTATCCAAAAAGTTCTGGCTCAAAAGGTATTTGCACTAAATTATAAAGGTGTTGATTAACGCGTTGTATTTTAACAAAATTAGTCTTTAAAAAAGAGTATCAATATAACATCTCATACCTCAAGCATTACTCTAATTGACATCTTCTAACAGTATGTATTTAAAATGCGTAACAGGCTTATTATTAAAATTTTATACTAATTTTGCTGTACAACCACCAAAAATACTATAATGAAACGATTATTTACGCTAACTTTTTTTCTTTTTGGAATAGTTAACTCCAATGCACAAATATCTAACGTACAAGAAGAGTTTCCTTTACCTGCCAGTTTAAGTGAATCATCTGGAGCTATAATGATTAATGGTAAACTAATTACCCACAACGATTCTGGCGGACAAAACGAACTGTATGAGTTAGATTTAAATACCCAAACGGTAACAAGAACAGTAACTATTACAAACGCAACTCATATAGATTGGGAAGATATTACGCAAGACGACACCCATATTTATATTGGAGATTTTGGCAACAATAATGGTGATAGAACCGATTTAAAAATTTATAAAATTTTGAAAACTGACTACTTAATTAGTACATCAGTAACTGCCGAAATTATTAATTTTAGTTATGCAAATCAATCTGATTTTACATCAAATCCACAAAACACGCCTTGGGATGCTGAGGCGATACTCTCATTAAACACCACAGACTTGGTACTAATAAGTAAAAATTGGGTTAACGGTATATCTAGCGCATACATTATTTCTAAAACTCCTGGTACTTACAGTTTAGCTCCACTATCTTCAACCTTAAATAGTGGCGGTTTAATTACTGGCGCAACCTTTAATACACTAAGTGGAAAAATATATTTGGTAGGGTATACAACCGTTTTACAGCCATTTATATGGAGTAGCGATAATTTTTCTGGCACTGATATTTTTTCTGGTAATAATACCCAAACTATGTTATCATCATTACAATTAGAACAAACTGAAGCGATAACCTATACAAGCGAAAAGGATTATTTACTCACCTCAGAACGTTTTAATAGAAATGTAGGTGGTTTTACGTTTTCAGATACTGCAAAATTAGTGTCGTTTTCAACATCAGATACGACGTTGTCTTTAAAGACTGCGCCAACTAATTCCAAAAATATCTCATTATATCCAAATCCAGTTTCGCAATTATTACATATTAAAGGTAATCATATAACTTATGTGCAACTATTAAATATGCAATCTGCACCACTTTATAAAAATACAGGTAAAACTATAGATATGTCTTTGTATAGTTCTGGCATTTATATAGTAAAAATAAATTTTAGTGATGGCTCATATACTTTAAAAAAAGTAATAAAACTTTAACTCTAAACACCTTTTAAATAGCCGATTATACTTTAATCTAAAAATCCTGATATTTATATTCTTCCTTGTATATTTGCAGCCAAATTAAACGTTTATGTTCAAAAAAATAATCTCGCTAGTAATACTAAGTTTAGTATTAAGCTCTTGTTGGAAAGATAAAAGTCCAGAAGATTTAATTCGGTTAAAGGATAAATTTAAATCTCAAGTCTCCACGTTTGAAAATAAAAAAGAATCTGCAAATAAGTTTGTAAGTAAGGGATTAACATCTTTAGGTGCTTTAAAATCGGCTTTAGAAGATGCAAAAAATGAAGATAAGGAATTTGCAAAAGTTTATGGCGATTGGGAAAAGGTAAACAAACGTGTAAATAACTTAAATAAAGAATACGAAGATTTAAAAACGAAGGCTACAAATTTATTTAAAGCTATGGAAACGCAAACCAATAGTTTAAGTGATGAAAAAAGTAAATCTACCTTACTTCGTGCTATTAGTAAGGCAAAAACAAAGTACAATGCTACATTGGCCAATACCTCGCAAGCTATTGATAAACTTAGATTATTACATGGTGATGCCGTAGAAGTGGTGAAGGCGCTAGAAGTTGCTGCTGCCTTAAACTCGTTTGATGCTATAAACGGACAAATGCAAAGTATAGAAGACCGCGTTGATGGTATTATGGCAGAACTTAATGTTGCCGTTGTAGAAAGCAAAAAACTTTACGAGAAAAAAATTACAGAGTTAGGAGAGTAAACATAACTCTATAATAATTTACAGACCTCACAGGTTTTAAAAACCTGTGAGGTCTTTTTTATTTTAAAAAACTTAATCGAAAAGAATTCCTCGACGCTCTGCGTCGAGGTTTCCATTGAAATTGTCATCCCGAACTTGTTTCGGGATCTAAATAACATAATTTCGGTTTTTTGACCAAAAAGTAAAAATAAAACGAGCGAAATACCTCTATGGCTCTGCCTCGAGGATAGTGCGTTTCAAGAAATTATTTTATTTTTGCATCAAAATATTTTTTTTGGTTAAAATAGACAACATAGAACTTGGCGAATTTCCGTTACTTTTGGCACCTATGGAAGACGTGAGCGATCCACCATTTCGAGCCTTATGTAAGGAGCAAGGTGCCGATGTGGTGTACACCGAATTTGTATCTAGCGAAGGTTTAATCCGTAACGCTGCTAAAAGCGTGATGAAGTTGGATATTTACGAAAAAGAACGACCAGTTGGCATTCAAATATTTGGAGCAAACTTAGATAGTATGCTGCAAACCATTGATATTGTTGAAAAATCTAAACCAGATATCATCGATATTAATTTTGGATGTCCCGTAAAAAAAGTAGTAAGTAAAGGTGCAGGTGCAGGTATTTTAAAAGACATCTGCATGATGGAAAAACTCACTGCAGAAATGGTTAAACGCACCAACTTACCTATTACCGTAAAAACGCGTTTAGGTTGGGATCACGATTCTATAAAAATTGTTGAGGTGGCCGAACGTTTACAGGACGTAGGCTGTAAAGCCATTGCCATACATGGACGTACACGCGCCCAAATGTATAAGGGTGAAGCCGATTGGAAACCTATTGCTGCCGTAAAAAATAACCCACGCATGCACATTCCTGTATTTGGAAATGGCGATGTAAATACACCCGAAAAAGCAGTATTAATGCGTGATGAATTTGGATTAGATGGCGCTATGATTGGGCGTGCCAGTATTGGTAACCCTTGGTTTTTCAAACAGGTAAAACACTACTTTAAAACAGGCGAACACTTACCGCCTATTTCTTTAGAAGAACGTGTAGAAGCTGCACGCCGCCACTTACAAATGTCTATAGATTGGAAAGGCGAAATTTTAGGTGTTTTTGAAACCCGACGCCATTATACCAATTACTTTAAAGGCATTCCGCATTTTAAAGAATACCGCATGAAAATGGTAACATCAGACCATTCTGAAGATGTATTTGCAGCTTTTGATGAGGTGTTAGAGAAGTTTTCTGGGTATCAGTTTATCGTTTAAAACAACAATATTTTTATGAACAACCACATTAAAATTGTGTACTGTACTCAATGCAGATGGCTACTAAGAGCCACTTGGATGTCTCAAGAAGTATTAACTACATTTAATGATGAGGTTGATGAACTTACCTTAGTTCCTAGTACAGGCGGGATTTTTGAAATTTATGCAAATGATAAGCAAATTTGGTCACGAAAAGAAATGAAAGGCTTTCCTGAAATTACCGAATTGAAAAAACGCGTTAGAGATGTAATAGCTCCAGAGAGAGATTTAGGTCATATAGATCGGAAAAAATAATTTTTTGTGACACACACCCCTTACTCCCCTCTTTTTAGAGGGGAAACTCATACCTAACAGTTTTAGCACATTACAGACTACGCTAGCTTAATTCTTAAAAAACATGTACTAGATTTTTATTTGGGCAAATGGCAAGCCACCGCGCTATCCGCTGTATCTTTTTAGAACGTCATAGCCAGTGCGAATAACGTGGCTATCTACTCCAAGTAGTGTCTAGCATATTAAATAGTGCCAATTTTTTCTAAAAAGGATGCCGCTACTATCGCTTTAGCGGGTGTCTGCTAGTTTTGTTTTATGCCTGTAAGCCTTGTTTTACTTGGATAGCTGTTTTCATTTAGACAATTAAAAAATTGCCCATTATATAATTGTGTTTTCCTGCGAAGGTTTATAATTTAAGACATATAGTTGAATGAGAATAACATATTACAAAAACTAAAGACCTCACAGGTTTCTAAAACCTGTGAGGTCTCTTTTATATTTTTGTAAAACAGTTTTAAAATCGGTGTTTAACACCTATAATGTTGCAGTAATTAAAGTGGTTTAATACGAAAATCGGTGGATTTATCATCTTCATAATAAATATTTTCAGTGTCAATACGTATACCTTTTTTGGTTATTTCTACTTTGGCGCGTCGTCCAAAAACGTAAATAAAATAGTAAGGCTTATAAAAATCGTAAAGCGATTTTAAAAAGGCAATGATTAAGTTTAAAGGCTCAATTAAAGGCGTGCATTTTAGTTGTATGGCAGCCTCCTTTTCCTTCCATGTTTCCCAATCTTTAACAGAGGTGTTATCTTTACCTTCCCAAAATTTATGATTATCTTCTTGTAGGCCCATAAAAGAAAACTTCCAGTCTTCAATATCAAACCAATCTAGGCCACCAAGCATAAAGTAAAACTTTTTGTTTACCAAAAAAGAATGTAAATCAAAACACATGTAATTATCGTTATAATCTTGGTATTGATGCCATTCTAAAGCCTCTAATTGCGGATAATTTTTAAACACTTGCTGGAAAAACCGTTTTATAAATTCCAATTCTTGGTGTTGGTCGCCATAACCACCAAAATGATAATAATAAGCTTTTAAATCTTCAAGAATTTGTTGTGGGTCGTTACTTTTACAAGCCACATCATAAGCGCTTTCAGTCATTGTTAAAAGGGATAAATTTAGAATTTGTTTTTTCCTCAATTTTTAATCGAGATGCCGGAAAACCGTTGCCATTCATCCAGGATTTATAGTCTATTTCCTGAAGATAATCTTGTGCGGTAGGAATAAATTTTCCGCCAAAATCTTCTAGAATATGCTGTTCTGCAATGGCTTTTGTCGATACTTTTTTGCCATCGGCATTAATAATAAAAACACCAAAAACGCGCTCTATAACATGGTTTACAAACCAACTGTTGTGGGTTAAGGCTCTGTGACGGTTATCGGCAAAAACAGATTTGCTATCGTCTAGAAAGTTATGGATGTCTATATAATCTTCAAAAATGCCGCCAAAGGTTTTAACGCTACTAAAGGCGTGAATCATGGGTTTGGACATGGTTTTTTCGGTATTAAATGTTACGTTTTCTTTTTACTGTTCAATAACGGTGCGGTGTATTGGTTATACAACTCAAACAAAAATTCAATTCTGGTATTTTCGTTAGTAAAAGCTTGTGGGCGGTAGCATAAATCTACAGCTTTATCTAGTGCTTGGTGCGCTTTTACCAGTTTTGGTGGCATAGTGAGCGGATGGTACAAATCTGCCAAACTACTCTCAGGAAACTCTAAACGCACATCTAAAACCTGTTGCGCTTTGGTTGCTACGTTTTTCTTGTTTTTGTCGCTTGGGTCTTTGGGCCATGGGTAGTTGTTGTAAACTAGATTGTTTGAATATCTAAAATCACTTTTAAGTTTACCTGCAACAGTTCGTATCCAATTATTATGCATCAGTGATTGCAGAATTCCAAATTGATATTTTGTTGCATCTGGCAAACCATAAGCACTATCTGCTAGAATAGTTTCTTTAGAAATATAACCTATTGGAAGATAATTTCTTTTATGTGATGAAACCCTTGGTATTAAAAGATAATTACTTGTAGGTTGTCTTAAATCTCCAAATAAGTATGGTGTTTTAGATTTAGAATTTACTGATTTGCTTTTAGCATTTTCACGAAATTGTTTACAACGGTTAATTCTTTCTATTAAATATGGTGATTCCCTAATGATCTTAGGGCTAACATTTAAGAGCCAAAAGCAATATCTCCATTTGTTATTTAGCATTTCGTAAGATCCACCATATTTTTTGATGTAATTTTTTAATTCAGGTTCATTTTTTAATAGATTCTTTTTCTCGTCTAGACTTAAAAGTAAATTTCCGTCATCATAAGGTATATTTCCTCTTATCATTTTTTGGGTTTGACAAATCGGATTTCTAGTCTTTTCAATAAAGATGTTTTTTCCATTGACGAGATAAGGATTAATATTTTTTGCCTTAATTTCAAATGGCTCTCCATTTATGTCTTGATAATCATATAATCTTTTTTCTTTATTTATTGTGGAAAAACCAATAATCACACAATGAACCGCAGCTTTACCTTTTGCATCATTTGTCCAATTAAATGTTCTATGGGCAAAATTAATTTTTAAGCCCATTTTGTTTATGATTTGAGACCATAAAATTGACACTTGTTCTCCTTGACTTATCGAGTTTGTAGAAACAAAAGCTGTATCAATTTTGGTTTTCATCATGAATTTAGCTGCTAAATAATACCAAGCTGCTACGTAATCAAGTTTGCCATGATTAATATTCTCATCAAAAGCCATATTCATATCTTCAACTTGTGTTTTGGTCTTCATCGCAGCCCCTATAAACGGCGGATTCCCAATAATATAAGACAGTTCGTTTTTAGCCACTACGGTTTCCCAATCTATTCTTAAGGAATTTCCGTGTACAATTTTAGCAGCTTTTTTAAGCGGTAAACGCGCAAAATATTGCCCAAACTCTTCACTTACGCGCATATTCATTTGGTGGTCTATCAACCACATGGCTACTTCGGCTATTTTGCTGGCAAACTCGTCGTACTCAATGCCATAAAATTGGTCTACGTCTAGCCATAAAATGCTTTCAATATTTGTGGCTATTTGGCTTTTAAACAGTTCGCGTAAAATATCAATTTCTAAAAGGCGCAATTCGCGGTAGGTAATAATTAAAAAATTACCGCTACCACAGGCAGGATCTAAAAATTTTAAGGTGGAAAGTTTATAATGAAATTCCTTTAGTTTTTTGGTGTTCGATTTTATTTTCTCGAATTCTGCCCGCAATTCGTCCAGAAACAACGGTTTTATAAGTTTAAAAATATTTTTCTCTGAGGTGTAATGGGCGCCTAAATTGCGGCGTTCCTCAGGATTCATCACACTTTGAAACAAGGAGCCGAAAATGGCTGGTGATATTTTTCCCCAATCCAGTGCCGAGGCTTCTAGCAAAATACTACGCATATTTGCATTAAAGGCTGCAATGGGTAATGGCTCTTCAAACAGTTTGCCATTTACATACGGAAATTGGTTGAGGTGTTCATCTAAGTTTGTAAGTCGGGTGTCTTTTGGCGTGTTTAGTACTTGAAAAAATTGCGCCATGAGTGCGCCTAAATCGCTACCATCTTCGTTGGTTTTAAGTTCTACAAATTCTTTAAAGGTGTTGCGCTCAAAAATACTAGTATCATCGGCAAAAAGTATAAATAATAAACGCACTAAATATACTTCTAGATGATGCCCTTGGTAGCCAAAGGTTTCGAGTTGGTCGTGCAACTTACCCATTAATTCGGCAGCTTTTATATTTACAGGGTCTTCTTCTTGAAACGTGCGTTTTTGGTAGCCTGCTATAAAACCAAATAGTTTGACGTTTTTGTAGAGTTCGGCTACTGGAAACTCGTGTTCTGTGGCGTCGTCTAAATTGTATAGTTTTAATCTGGCAAAATCTGATACTAAAATATATTTTGGTAATTCGTGCTCTTTAAGTCCGGGAAAATAATCGGTGGCTTGTGTGTATGCTTTTTCTAAATCTTTATCTTTCGATTTGTGTTCTACTAGCAGCGTGCCTTTCCAGAATAAATCTATAAATCCTTGATGACCGCTTAATTTTTTTACTGGTGCTTCAAACGTTGCAACGCGCCTTCTGGAAATGCCAAACACGTTAAAAAAGTCGTTCCAGAAGCTATCTTTTTCGGCACGTTCTCTGGTTTCGTCTGCCCATTCGTTAGAGAATTTTAAGGCTCTGTCTTTAATCTCGTTCCAGCTTAATGCCATATAAAAAAGGGAGTTATGTTGTATTTACACAAATGTAAGTGATTACTGTAAGATATAAAACTGACTATTATATTGATTACCAACGTTAGCAAGCACGCCCCGCGAGAAGGATTGAACGGCATGTTTGAAATCCCCGACGCAGGAGGGATTGAGTAGTGAAAGCCTGTTTGCCATTTTTTATGGCAACTCGCCCAAAAGAAAAATTAATTGTCCGTTACTAGTTTTTCGGTAACGCGTGTGGCACTTATTTTGGAAGATACAATGCCTAAAACCGAAATGGTAATGAAAACAAGCGCTAAATTTTCTAGCTTTATACTTACGGGATACGCTAATGTTGGCGTTATTGGCACTAAACCAAATGTTTGTTGAAATACCACGACTAATATGCCTAAAAGCAACCCTACAATGCAACCTACAAGCGTGATTACAGACCCTTGTATAAAGAAAATGTTACGCATGTGCTTTACGGGAACTCCTAAATTAAATAGTGTGTTTAGTGATGGTTTTTTTTCTAAAATCATCATGATAATAGAGCCTATTACGTTAAAAATTAATAGTGCCGATACTAGTGTGAGTAACAAGTAAATCAATAGGTTTTCGCTATTTAGCATTTTATAGAGTGCATCGTTTAACTGCATGCGGTTTTTTACCGCAACGGTATTCCCTAAAATGGTTTGAATTTGTGCTGTTACAGCAGCCTCGTTTGCACCTTCGTTTAACTTAAATTCTATTGCAGAAATTTGATTGGGCTTGTAATTTAATAAGCGTTGAGCTAAACTAAGAGACGCGTATACGTAGTTATCGTTTAGTTTTTCGTTAATATCGAAAATACCAACGTTTAATGCTTTAACACTATTAAATGCATTTTTTGTTGATGTTATTTGGCCTTTTCCTGGTTTTGGCACATAAATATTTACCTGTTTACCGTAGTCTAAAACACCAAAAGACAGGTTTTGAGACACGCCCCAACCTGCTACAATTTGGTTGGTATTTGGCGCTAACCAACTGCCATAGGGTATTACCGATGTAATACTGCTTACTTTATCGTAGTTGGCGTCTACACCTTTTATGCTGGCTAGGTAATTTTTACCATCAGCATATACAATAACGCGTTCTTCTATAATTTCGGAATACAATGCGATATCTTCAATAGCTGTTAATGCGTCTCGTTGGGTATCTGTAATGTTAAAAGATTTACCAATAACGGTTTCGGCTTTTAAATCTGGATCTACAATGGTGGAGAATTGAAGGGTAAAATCTTTTAAACCTGCAAAGCCAGAAAGTACTACAAAAAGAGATGCAGCACCTAAAACTACGCCAACTAAAGCAATTATGGTAATAAAATTAATAGCATTATTGCTGCTCTTAGAGCGTAAGTAACGTTTGGCGATATATAAAGAAATATTCAATTACGATTTCTTTCGTTTTTCTAATAAGTCTGGATTGTCTAGCGGGTTTTCTTTTCCTTTTAAAGACTGTTCTATACGGTCTATATACTCTAAAGAATCGTCTATAAAAAACTCTAAATTAGGCATACGGCGTAGTTGGTTTTTGGTGCGTTGTGCCATTTCATGACGAATTAAAGGCGTGTTGCTCCTAATACCTTCTACTAGCGCTTTTGCTTTGTTATTTGGAAAAATACTTAAATATACTTTTGCAACCGATAAATCTACCGTCACTTTTACTTTAGATACCGATATGATAACACCGCGCATACCACCTTGAGTGGCTGCACCTTGTAATACATCAACCAAATCGTGCTGTAATACCGATCCTATTTTTTTTTGTCTTTGACTTTCCTCTACGTTACTCATTCTTAAGTTTTATACTGCAAAAATAATGGATATTTTGTATCTTTCTGTAAAAGTAACGTTTAATGAACAAAATAGAACATATTGGCATTGCGGTAAAACATTTAAAAGATGCTAATACCTTATTTGAAAAGCTATTTGGCATACCAAATTATAAAGTTGAGGAAGTGGAAAGCGAAGGCGTGAATACCTCGTTTTTTAAAGTTGGAGACACTAAAATTGAATTGTTAGAGGCAACCGATGATGATAGCCCTATTGCAAAATTTATTAAAAAGAAGGGAGAAGGTATTCACCATATTGCTTTTGATGTTGATGATATAGAGGCTGAAATAGAGCGATTAACCAAAGAAGGGTTTACGGTAATACATAAAACTCCAAAAAAAGGCGCAGATAATAAATTGGTGGCGTTTTTACACCCAAAATCTACAAATGGTGTTTTAATTGAATTATGCCAAGAATTACCATTGCCATCAAAATAATAGTACGGTTTAAGTATAAAGTTAAATACAGTGGGTTTTGACGTTTCTTTTAAACAAAATTTCTTGTAGAGTTTTAAGAAATATAGTAATATTGCACACTCTTATTTATAAGAGCATTACATTTCGCGTAATAGGGCCTATAACTCAGTTGGTTACCTGCCTACCTGCCGGTTAGGCAGGCAGGGAGTATCTGACGAAACATATAAAGATGTTTGTTTACGTTCTTAGAAGTGATAAAGATGGAAGGTTTTATGTTGGTATTACCGCAACTATTGAAAAGCGGTTAAAAGAACATAATGCTGGAAAAACAAAAAGTACTAAAGGATATCGTCCTTGGAAATTGTTTTTCTTTGAAAGTTTTGATACAAGACAAGAAGCTAGAAAGCGAGAAAAGTATTTAAAAACTGGATATGGAAAACAATGGATAAAAGAAAAATATAATAGGGCCTATAACTCAGTTGGTTAGAGTATCTGACTCATAATCAGAAAGTCCCTGGTTCGAGCCCAGGTGGGCCCACTTTAAAACCCTAAACTTTTTTAGTTTGGGGTTTTTTAATTCTTACATCAAAAAACAAGTAAAGTTAATTATAGTTATGATTAAAAAGCTAAAAACTACTTTAACTATTATAATCTGTATCTTATATTTAGGCGCATTACTACAAGAATGTTATTTGGTAGATGGTCATTCTTCTATTGGTTCGTTTGGCGTTTTTGCATTGCTTTTAGGATGGATGCAGTTTGATACTGTAGCACTAGTTTGGTTAGCTAACCCTTTGTTTGTAGTAAGTTTACTGTTATTTGTTTTTTCAAAAAAGTTGAATTTGGGTTTGATATTAAGTGGTATTGCTTCAATTTTAGCAATTTATTTTTTGAATGTAACGGAGGTGCTAAGAGACGAATCGGGATATGTAGGTAAAATAACAGGTTACTTACTAGGGTATTGGATGTGGGTTTCAGCAAATGTACTTTGTTTCTTTTCTTTCGTCTTGAAGAAATGGCTTAATAAGAAACAGCAGTAGAAGTTAAAAAAAATACCTTAAAGTAATAAACTTAACAGTTACCTCAGCCTAATTTTGATGATACAGTACTCGTTTTATTCGCCAATAATTACCAAATTTTAATTATAGTAAAGCCATAATTATTTTTAATTGAAGCTTTTTACTTTTATCAGCTTATTATAAAATAAGTAGTGTTGCGTATTTTATTGTCTCGATAAAATATTTAAATTACAAAAGCTTAACAATTAACATTAAAACTATTACATGAAGCATCAAAATTTAAATAGAGAAGCTAGATATGGTGTGCCTGAAGCAGATCAAATTCTTTACAACAGGCATTACGCATTAGGGTATTCCTACTATTTTAGGCAAGCCAAATGGGCACTTGAAATAGTAGACCCAGATATGACTCAAGTAGTAAGGAAAGATTATTTTAGATCAGATTATCGCATACCTGAAGAGTTTAGAGCAGATAAAGACGTGTATGCTAATTCTGGGTACAATAGAGGACATCTTGTGGCTAGCGCTAACCAAATTGAAACCGAAATACAGAATAGTGAGACGTTTTTATTATCTAATATGTGCCCCCAAGTTCCAGAATTTAATAGTGGTATATGGAAACGACTAGAAGATGCCGTGAGACATTTAGACAGTGATAAAAAAGTATTTGAAACTTATGTTATTTCAGGGCCGTTGTTTTATTTTGATCAAGATGTTGTAATGATAGGAGACGATAATCCTAATATAAAAGTGTCTTTACCAATACCACATGCTTTTTTTAAATCTGTACTTACTGAAAGAAATACTGGCACTTTTAATATGTGGTCTTTTATAATTCCTAATAAAAAAACGAGTGCGCCTTTAGACGACTTTTTAGTAGAAACCTCTAAAGTTGAGAAAATTTCTGGTTTGTTTTTATGGGATACATTAAAAGGCACAAAAATTATGAATAAAAAGAATAGAATTAAAAAGATGTGGAGGCTTTAGCTCCATCAAAACAAGATATTTTTAAATGTGTGTGTTTAGTAAAATTATTACTATTAGTGGAGGGTTTTGCCTATAATAAAGTTTATAAATCACAATAAAATAATTTCAAATATTATATTTACTTAATTCTAATATTAAAACTATATAAGTCATCAAAAAATCTATTTATTATTTAAGATCAATCTTTATAATTTTATTATTATCCCTCACTTACAGTTCTTGTAATTCGCCAAAGTACAGTTATTTTTTTCATGAGGGTAAGTATGTAAACTTCAATAAAGGTAAGTGGCTACTCAATCAATCTCAGTCAAACTCTAAAATTTATGATACCGAATTGTATTATCAATCGTTAAAACAATTCAAAGAAATTATAGGAACTTCTTTGTTAGAAATTGATGACGTTAGACTTACAAATATTATTACTCCTGATATACCTTTTAATCTGTCTAAAAAAGAGTTAATTACATTACATGAAGACTCAGGATGCGATTATTTAATAAATATTTCTGGAAAAATACTAACTCAAAATGCTGGTATTTCCTTTAATTCTGACCCTTTTAACCATTATGCCACTAACGAGGCTAAAGTTTCATTAGCAATCTATAATCTTAAAAATGGAGAATTATTATCTGCTTCTGAAATTTTTGGCAAAGTAGAAGAAAGAGGTTCAGAATTTCGTAACAATGATATCCCTAGACTCGCTACAAGTTCTCATAACATAATGCTAACTGGTGCCAAAAAATTAATAAATAAGTATAAAAAGTATCAAATAAAATAAAGAGGTAATTCATAATACTGAACTCCCACTCTTGTATTGTAATAATCTAAAGATTATGAATTAAAAAGATGTGGAGGCTTTAGTAGTTTTGTCAGCTTATATGTTTTGAATTATTATTTATCCAACCCCTTCTTCAAAACCTCTTTTATGCCTTCCAAATGCTCACTAAAAGTCATCATTTGGTTTAGTACTTGTACCATGTCGTTTTGATTACCAAAACCTTTGAGTTTGTTGTTTTTTATAAATGTAGTTTTAATAGTTTCCCAACGTTTGCTTTCTGTCACATCTATTGTATTTGTAAGCTCCTTATATTTTAGTAAATTGGCTTCAGCTGCAGTGGTTAATGTTTGCGATTCGTTTTCATAATGTGATAATAAAAGTGTTTGCAACTCTTTATCATTCATTATAGGTACTACTTTAGCAACTAGCTTATTCATATCTCTATAAGACCCTTGCAATTTAAATGACGGTTCTGTACGGTAGCTATCATCCATAGCTGCAGATGTAATATATGTAGCATTAACTTTCAAAACAGTATCTCTTATACTAACCACCTTATCTAACACATCTAAATAATCTTGAATTTCTTGTTTTGTATGGTTTCCAGTTAAGTTTAAACTATCTCGACTACCCGTCTCTACAGCTGTTATCAATTGATAAATATCATCAAAATATTTACTACTTAATTGGTGTAAAATAGGATTTGAAGTAAGTGCGTTTTCAATTAAACTTAGTTTGAATAAATCTACAGTATCGCCAATAACATCTCCTAAATTGTAAATATCTGCTCTATTGGCAAGCATATCTGGTATTTGAAATTTTTCACCACTTTCAGTATAAGGGTTTCCTGCCATAATAACACAAAACTTTTTACTTCGTAAATCGTATGTTTTTGGCTTGCCGTTATACACACCCTCTATTTTTCGTGTGCCATCTGCAAGGGATATAAATTTTTGCAAAAACTCAGGGTTGCAATGTTGTATATCGTCTAAATACAACATCACATTGTTACCCATTTCAAAAGCTAAATTCAGTTTTTTGAGTTCTTCTCTTGCCGCTGCGTTATTTGCAGTTAATGGGTCTACAGAAGTAACCTCGTGCCCAATGGCTGGTCCATTTATTTTCATAAATACTAACCCTAAACGGTTTGCCATATATTCCATTAATGTTGTTTTACCATAACCAGGAGGCGATATTAATAGTAACATCCCCATTCTATCGGTGCGCTTATTATCACCAACACTACCTAACTGTTTAGATAAATTATCGCCAAATAATGGTAAATACACTTGGTCTATCAATTTATTTCTTACAAAAGAGGATAGTACTCTCGGTTTAAATTCCTCTAGTTTTAAACTGTCTTTTAAAGCCTCTGTAACCGAGTGTTTTGCATTACGATATGCAAGATATGCAGGCACTTCAACGGTATAAAACACTTCTGACTGATGTATGAAATTATGATAGTTAAATTCAAAATTGCCGTTTTGAATGGTATCATGACTCCCTTTTAAATTCGATATAACTAAAGAAGGATTTACTTGAATACTATTTGAGTTTGCCTCAGTTTTAAATAAAATAAGTGCAACAACTTCGTATATATATGCTCTGTGTTCTTTTAATTCTGATTTTACAAATGAACTTACCCATTGCGTTGTTAATTGTACAGCATCTATTGAGATTTTGTTATCACCAAGTGCTTTTTTTAATGAAGCTTTAAATGCAGTAATTACTTTTTTACTTTTTAATGTTTTTATAAAACTATCATAAACATCTTGAGCTGTTTTACTAACACAAAACGTATTGTCGCTTTGCAATTCATCAAATAAGTAATGCGCCGCTTGCACATCTAGCTTATCTGCTTCACCTTTATAATATTTAGCTATACTTGCTTTAAATACCGTTGATTTTAATGCATTACATAACTGCTTAATAAGTACATTATGCGCCTTACTTTCTGGAAAAGCAGTTAGTACCTCTCCTGAAGCTTTTATCTTTTGATTCCAATCTGCTTTAGTAGTACTATCTAGTGCATTCCAAAAAAACTGCGCGTAAGCTCTCACTATAGGTTCATATCGTAATAGACCTAAATCTTGATGCTTATCGCGTAATGCCGTAAGTATTTTAGCAGCATCTTCATCATGAACACCCTTAATATACCCTTCTGAATAGTTTTTACTGCTTTCTGCCTTAACAAGATCTAATAGTTTAGTATTACTGAGAGTATCTATGTTTAGCGATGTATCTATAAATAGTTTATAGGCTAAGTACGAGGAACGGTATACGGTATCGTTTTCTGATACTAATTCCTGATTCCAATACTTTTTAGATTGTGTTAACGTTTCGTTTACAATAGTTTGATAAAAATCGGTACCTGTAAGGTGGTATTTAAGCGTATTATCTTTATAAACAATCGTTAAGTCCAAAGGTTGCTTATTTACGCCAAATTTATGCTTGCCAAGTTTTATAATATTTTCACCATCTTCATATAAATCCTGAGTATCTTTTAGCTTTCTAACAGCATCTTCCTTGGCTACTTTTAGTCCAGTTTCAATAGCTTCGGCTTTTCCAGCATCGTCTAAATCTTTTAGATTATTTACGATATCTCGAAGCTTAGTAATCATTAAGTCTGACGCAAAATAACCGTTAATCTCTACCGTAGTTTTAAACGATTGTGCTTTTTTAGATACGCCTTTTAAAATACGTTTAGCAGCAGCTTCTAAGGTTACTGCCTTTCTGTTTCTTGCCTCAACAAGGCCGTTTTTTCTTGCTTCAAACGCATTATAAACTTCTTCTCTTTTTTCTATAATTTGAGCTATAAAGTCCTCAAAATCTGCAAATCTACCTTCTAAATCTTCTAACTGAACAGAAACTTTATTTAAAAGTTCGTCTGTTTTCTCTGGAGTAGTAGCAATATCTAAGTAATTAATAATACTTTGATCTACTAATTTAAGTTGTGCAGCAAATTCTGCAGTCGCCTCTTTTTCGCCTAAGGTGTTTAGTTTGTTTTTTAATCCTGCTTTTAACTGATTAATAGTGGCAAAAATCAGGGAAATATTATCAATGATTTTTGTGGAATGCGATGCATCTTCAATCTCTAGATTAGATACAATATCGATTAGCATTTCTAAATCTGTAGCAATGTGATTAATCTCTTCTTCTAACTTTTTAGCCTCTATAACTTTTTTAATCTTATCAAGTTCCGTTTCTTTTTCCGAAACACGATTGTGGTAAGGTACAAGTGCTTTGTCGTTAATTAAAAATTGTACACAACGCTCGGAAATTTTATCGTTATAGACGATAATATCATCCTCTAGTGCAGTGATAAAAGAAGTATCTATATAACGGACATCGTTTAAACCAATAACTTCGCCACGAAGCGTGCGCAATTGCGATAAAACTGCTACAAAATCTTCAATAGATTTAAAGCTACTACTTTTTATTTTACCAAAAACATCATTTGCTTTGTTTTGGGTTTCTTTGGTAATATTAGCTGCTGTTTTACGCAGTTGTACCACTTTTTCAAACTCATCAATGGCAGCATTAGCAGCTTCATTTACCGCTGTTAAAGGTTCATTAATTAAAAAAGTATCCGGTTCGGTTATCCAATAATAACTGTTTAAAACATCAGTTGAGGCTTTGGCAATATCATCATACAACCCATCATAATTATCCTCTTTGTTAAGCAATGTAATAAGTGCTTGACACTCTGCCATTGCTTTAACAATATCTTTATTTCCTATTTTATAAAGTAGCGTATCTGTATGTTCAGAAGGTATAATATCTCCTTTTACAAAAGGGGTTTGCCATATTTGGATAACATGGTGTTTGGTTTGCTCGTCCTCGGTTTTAAAATAACAAAGTTCTCCATCGTTTAAAATAGTATACCCATTACAAACTATAGGTGTTTTAACCTCTTGCTCTATAACGTTATAGGACATTAAAATGTAAAGCCCCTTTTCACTTTCATAAAATACGTACAGGTAATCCTCACCATTGGGTGAACTTACTTTCTTTTGAAACTTAACATTTGAAATTCCGCTATCGAATAGCTTAAAATCACCGGATTGTAAATAGTAACCATCAGCAAAAATAATTCCCTGATCGTCAGGTAATAGCACGCATGCATCAGCAATACTTGGTATCTTTTTTACCTCTTGTATTTTATGATTATATACAAAATACCTTGGAGGTTCTTGAAAAGGTTTGATTTCTAAAGCAATTAAATTACCTAGATCTGCATATTTGTATTGACCGTCGTCTAAAGTTTGGTCTATATGTTTTACAGGTTCATCGTAAATACCTTTACCATCATCTGTATTGTCTTCAATTTTAATGGTTAAATCCCCTCCAACAGTTTCTACAAATACTTTATCTAATATAGATATGTGTGGATGTGTGCCATATACATGATGATCTCTAGTAGGCTCTACCCAATTAAATTCGTATTGATTTGGAAATTTAAATTCATGTTCACTACGGTTGTCCACATATTCAAGCTTACCATCATTAATTAACCATTTAAATGTTTTAATATCAGTAATACTCTCACTTAATTGAAATACCATATGCAGATAATTACCAACTATAGCAAATTTTGAAAAAATGGTATTTCTGTAGTATTTGTAAAGATTTGTAAAATCCTGCTGAAAAACATCGTTTTCTATAAGCGTTAGAGGCTGAATTGTAAAATGGTTGTTAGCATAGGTATATACACTAAACACATCGGTAAGTGTAATACCAGTTCTAAGTCCGAAATGTACATTATACCCAAATAAACAAACGTCGCCTATGGTTACAATATCTCTAGCAATACAGTTATGCTCTGTATTAATACGATTATTCGCTATAAGTTTAGTTTCAACATTACCAAATACCGTTTTACGGGCATCGTTTAATTGAGATAATCTGGAAAGAAGCTCGCTTTTTTGCTTTTGTAAACGCCCTTGAATAATTTCATAGGTGCCACCGTCTAGTTGTATATTATTTTCTGAGTTGGGTTGTTCCATAGTTTTATGCAATTATGGCTCTAATTATATTAAATAAATTTTCAATCTTTTTTTATCTCTTCATAATAGTAGAACTATAGCTTATTTGTTGGTTTTAAACAATTTATCAAAAGACGTTTTATTTAAGTCAAAAAACCTTTTTCAATTTTCAATATCAGGGATTACTTCAATAATAGTAGAATTGTATGTGATATTAGAAAAAAAACCTTTTGTTAAACGATATTTTATAGAATCACCTTTATGGGCAATTGTGTAATTATCGTGGTTACTTCTAATAATAATTTCGTTGTTAATCTTATCCTGATAAAGAATAAATATCCGTTAGGATCATACTTAGGTGAATTTACTACATTATGCCCTCTTCTGCTATTATTACTTGCTACGGTAAAAACGACTTTATTTACATAATCTTTTTTTATTAAAACTCCACTTATATATTCATCTTGAGACAACTTATTATCTACAAAATATATTAGTGTTAGAGATAATATTATTATTAAAATAATTTTTACTTTTGTCACTAAACGTCTAAGATTTCAAATATTTATTTCTAATTTAACTATCCTAACTTTTTATTAGATAAACCTAAACCTTTAGCCAAATTTGATAGGTTTTCAAATAAGCTAGCTTCACTAGAATCTGTTGTTTTAGATTTTAAATCTATTAACAAATTAGCAATGGTTAGGTTTTTAATATCTTCAGAAGAAATGCCGTATTTAGTAGCAAACTCTTTAACTTTTTCTAAAAGATTACCCTTTACATCATCACTTCCTAAAATAGCATCTTTAACCTCAGTAATATTATCAGAATGATTAATTAATCTATCTACACCTTTAGACTTTGTAATTTGACCGACAATTTGATCGAAGAACATAGTTTCTCCACCAACAATATCAATATTAGCAGCTTTTAAAGCTTCACCAATTACATTAGCTTGTGCATCTGCAATTTCTTTCTGTATATTAATTTCAGCTAAATCAACTTGAAGTTCTTTATCTAAGCGTAGTTTAAACTCTTCGTGTTCTTTACCAACACCGTCCAGTTTTTTCATAGCTTCGGCTTTTTCTTCAATACCAACAGCTTCTGCTAAAGCTTTTTCTTTAATCACTTCTGCCGCTGCAATACCCTCTTCTTTAACAGCACCTGCTTTTGCTAAAATACCAGCTGCTTCTGCTTTTGCTTTTTCTTCAATAATATTAGCTTCAACCAAACCTTGGCGTTCATTAGCATCAGCTTTTGCATGCATTACTTGCGCTTCAGACATTCCTATGGTTGCCTCTTCTTTAGCTTTTGCTTCCGCTAGGGTTTTTCTTGCTTCTGCTTCTTTTTGGCTAGCTTGTTTCTTAGCTTCTGCTTCAATATTTATTTCTTCTGCTTTTTGTTTAGATGCTTCTTTTTCCGCCTCTGCAGCTTTAATGGTTTTAATTAAACTTTCTTGCGCGTTAGCTTCAGCTATAGTTATTTTTACTTGCTTTTCTCTATCAGCAGTTTTAAAAGCCTCAATATCTTTCATGTTTTCCTGCTCCTCAACCACACCTTTTTCTAGCATTACACGATCGCGGATAACATCTTGAATGTTTTTCTTTTCAACCTCAACAACTTTCTCTTTTTCAATTTGAGCAAGTGTAACAATGCGTTCTCTTTCGGTAGCCTCCAACATTCTGTCTTTTTCAACACGCTCTGTCTCAACAGCATCTGTACGTTGCTTATTTTTGGCTGCCACTATAATTTGGCGTTCCATGTTTTCTTCGGCTACTTTTACCTTTTCCTGTGTAGAAATTCTAGCACTTTCAGATTTTAAACGTTCCTCTTCTGCCACTTTTAGGGTTTCTGCTTCCTCACGTGCTTTTATATTTGCAATTTCACGCTTTTGTTGCTCTTCTTTTTCAGCGAGTTGTTTATCTAGCTCTAAAATTGCTTCTCGCGCCTCTACATCTTGCTTGCGTATTACTTTTTCTTCGTCACGCTTAATAAGGTTAGCTTTCATATTTTGTGCAGCTGTAAGCTCTGTAATTTTTTTGATACCCTCGGCATCCAAAATATTATCAGATTTTAAAAACTGTACTGAGGTTTGCTCTAAATAATCTATGGCACAATCTTCTAAAGTATAGCCATTAAGGTCAGTACCTATAATGTCTACAATTTCATCACGAAACTCTCTACGTGCTTCATATAATTCTACAAAGTTGAATTTTTTACCTACAGTTTTTAAAGCTTCTGAAAACTTAGCCTCAAAAAGCTCCTCTAATGTTGAAATATCAGAAGCTCTCTCACAACCCACAGTTTGTGCTACTTTTTTAATAAAATCTACTTCATTATTAACTCTTACAAAAAAGGCTACTTTAATATCAGCTCTCATATTATCTTTACACAACAAACCATTATCTGCAATACGTTCTATTTGAATTTTCTTTACTGAAATATCCATTATTTCAACTCTATGAAATACGGGAACGACGTACAAACCTTTGTCTGTAGCAACCTTAGTGCCTTTAAAACCTGTTCTAACTAAAGCTTCCCCTTGTGGTACTTTTTTGTAAAACAGTGCAATAATTGCAAAATAAACGATAATTAAGAATAGAATAAGCCCGATACCTATTCCGATAAACTGTGAAATGTTTTCCATTGTTAATTTGGTTTTGGTTTTAGATTAAATTTTAAAATTCGACGTTATTCATATTAAATGCATCTTCCTCCACATCTTCATAAGGGAGTACCCAATAAAAATTTCCGTCGTCAGATTTTTTAATAACTAGTATATGTTGTTTGTAATTTATAAGCTGACCATCAAATGATTTTGCATAAATAGACATGGGATTACCATTTGCGACTACCTCTGCAGACCCCATTTTTTGTTCTGAAATTTTTGAAAGCATTATGCCTTCCATACCCGCTAAATCTGTTGGCAAATCCCCATCTGGATTCAAGTTTTTAAAAAATCCTTTAAATGGTGTTGTAAAAATTTTAGTTAAAATTAAAGACGGCAGAATACCTGCTAAAAGTAATGTGTAACCAAAATTAGTATTATAAGACATTGTGATACTTGTTGAAATAACGGTACACAACCACCAAATAAAAATCCAACAGGTAAACGTGAACATAAATGGTAAGCCCACAAAATTAAAATAGATGAGCACCATTTGCCACCATTCTAATTTTTTGTTGGGGTTTTTAACTACATCTTCTTTATTAATTTCAGCATTTGCAAGGTCTGGTAAGTTGGTACTGCTGTCTATTGTGGCGTTTACATCCACATCGGCATCAATATCTACATCTATATCCAAATCAAAATCAATACCAGATATCATATTAAATATCCAATATAGAATTAGTAAAATAACTAAAAGACTAAGTATAATATTTACAGACGAAAATGCAATGTCAATAACTGAATTCAATAACTATGTGTTTTAGATTTTGAGTTTTGTAATAAGGAAATAATCATAAACAATAATAAGGAATTTTGCTCTAATTCTCATCAGTGTTTTCTGATTTGATTTTAGTAAATTAAACTCACCAAAATACATTTATATGTATAGTATTAGATTAAAATGTTACAAGTATTTGGAACAAATTATAATACAATATAATAATACTACATATCGCACTTTGTGTTATATAATTGAAAAGCAATTGATTACTGTTTTTTCTGGCATATATTTTGTGGTTTTTAAAAACAGCTAAACGTTAATTCTTAAAACTAAATAACTATGAAAGTTTTTCAATTTATATCAATATACATTTTATATTTTACTGCTAGTTTCTCTTTTAGTCAAGAACATATAAGTTCGTGTAATACTAAGTTATCTATTTTTCATGAGTTGGTAAAATCAAAAAATTATGATGCAGCCTACGAATCTTGGTATTATGTAACAAAAAATTGCCCTAAATTAAGTATTGCAGTTTATAGTGATGGCGAAAAAATACTAAAGCATAAAATAAAAACATCTAAAGATTCTGAACAGAAAGAGTTTATAAATACATTGCTAAACTTATGGCAAAAACGCATTGAATATTTTCCTAGCAAAACACCAAGAGGATTATATGGATCCAAAGGTTGTCAATTAATGTTTGATCAAAAAAAGCTACTTCAAAAAAAGAATACTGAATTATTTAAATGTTTTAATACAGCCTATAAAACTGATAATGATACATTTACTAATCCTAAAAGTTTATACACTTATTTTTCGTTAACTGTAGATTTATATAATGATGGAAAAAAAACAATAAAAAAGGTATTTACTAATTATGATATTATTGTTGAAAAAATAGAAGAAGAAGTAAAAAATTATTCTGAAAAGTTAAATACTTTAAGTACTAGAGAAGATTCTGGTATTGTATTATCTAAAAAAGAATTAAAACTTAAAAGTGTATATCAAAACTACTTAAAAAACTACACGCTTATTTCTAAAAATATTGATGCTAAACTAGGTGTAATTGCAGATTGTAAAAATTTAATTCCACTATACCATAAGGAGTTTGATAACTATAAAGAAGATGCTGTTTGGTTAAAGCGTGCTGTAAATAGAATGTATCAAAAAAAGTGTACAGAAGCACCGTTATACGAAAAACTTGTAAAAGCTTACGACGCAGTGGCACCCTCAGCAGATACCAAATATTTTGTAGCCACCATATTAATAAAAAAAGAAAAACTTAAAGAAGCAGAAAAATATTTAAAAGCATCATATGATTTAGAAACGGACAGCTTTAAAAAATCTAAAAGAGCTTACAGTATTGGTTTAATACTTAAAACATTAAACAACTACTCTAAGGCACGCCAATATTTTAAAAAATCGTTACAACATAATCCTTCAAACGGTAAACCACATATAGCTATAGCATCTATGTATGCAGCTAGTGCTAAAAATTGTGGCGAGAGTAATTTTAATAAAAGAGCAGTATATTGGTTAGCTGCTAAAGAAGCAAGAAAAGCGTTAAAAATTAATCCGTCTATAAAAGAAGAAGTGAGTAAATATGTATCTAGATATATGGCTTTAGCACCATCAAAACAAGATATTTTTAAATGTGCGTGTTCTGGTAAAATTATCACTATAGGTTGCTGGATTAACGACAAAATTACAGTTCCCAAACTGTAACTACTATATTTTACTGTTTAGTAGTTATTAACTTAACATTTGTTAATAACTAACAAAAGGCTACACACAAATCTTTAAATGTTTTATATATTTGTAAATATAATATGTATTTTTAAGGGATTAATTTTAGTACATTACTATACTTTTTGAACTCTCATGACGTTAAAAAGTAAAGGATTTATAAAACAAATATGCATTTTGTCGATGTTTTATGTCGCTTTATAGATGTTTTTTCTGTTAATTCTTTTGCTAACTCCCTTTTTTTTATACATTTGCGTCCCAATGATGATACAAAATAAAAGAACATTAGCCTCAATCTTATTCATATTAATAAGTTTTGTGTGTATTGCCCAAGGTGGTGGAAATATACCTCCGCCTCCACAACCTCCGCCTCCAGTAGGTTTACCCATAGATGGTGGTATTTTTATTGGCCTTTTAGTTGCAGTATTTTATGGTGGAAAAAAATTGATGAAAAAATAAATCCTTTATAGAGTTTTTAATCCTTTTGCATCAATTTAGCAACATACTTACCTAAAACATCAAACTCTAAATTAACTTTTGTTCCTTTTTTAAAGTTTTTAAAGTTAGTATTTTCATATGTATAAGGTATTATTGCTACACTAAAAGTATTTTTTCCAGAATTAATTACTGTTAAACTTGTACCATTTACAGTAATAGAACCTTTCTCTATAGTTAGGTTGTTTAAACTAGCATCATATTCAAAAGAAAAATACCAACTGCCTTCAGCATTTTTAATATCTGTACATATAGCCGTTTGGTCCACATGCCCCTGTACAATATGTCCATCTAGTCTATCGCCTAACTTCATGGCGCGTTCTATATTTACTTCATCTCCAACCTGTAGTGTGTTTAAACTCGTTTTAGCCAAGGTTTCGTTAATCGCCGTAACAGTATACTCATCACCATTTATCTTTACCACGGTTAAACAAACCCCATTATGCGCAACACTTTGGTCTATTTTTAATTCGCTTGTAATATTGCTTTTTATAGATATATGAAGATTATCTTGTTCTTTTTCTAAATGCGTTACAGTCGCAAGAGACTCAATAATTCCCGTAAACATAGTATTATGTGTTTATTTGGTTAAATTTGCACAACCAAAAGTACATGAAATTTTTTCATTTTTATATTTTTAAAATATGAAATGAAATAAATAATATTCGTTAAAAAAGTGAATGGTGAAGTATGCTATTCTTAAATGAAAAAATTTACTGTCAGTACAATAAAATTACAAACAAAAGTTAGACTATTGATGAAGCATCAAGAAAAAATTGTAGTAGGAATATCAGTTGGAGATTTAAATGGTATAAGCGGAGAAATTATTTTAAAAACCTTTGAAGATTCTAGAATTTTAGAATTGTGTACGCCAGTAATTTTTGCATCAATTAAGGTGATGAGTTTTTTTAAAAATCACTTTAAATCATCTATAGACTTTAATAGCATTCACGATATAAAAAGTATAAAAGAAGGTAAAGTAAATGTGCTTAATTGTTGGAAAGAGCCTGTAACTATTACCTTTGGTAAAGAAGACACTAAAATAGGCGAATATGCTTTAAAATCTTTAGAAGCTGCTACAAGCGCTCTAAAACAAGAACAAATTGATGTTTTGGTGACAGCGCCAATTAATAAACACAATATACAGTCTGAGGCATTTACATTTCCTGGGCATACAGATTATTTAGCAAAAGAGTTGGGTGGTAATAGTTTAATGTTTATGGTAACAGATACTTTAAAAGTTGGGCTTTTAACAGATCATGTTCCTGTTAAAGAAGTAACACAACATATAACAGAAGCGCTTATTACAGAAAAAATAAATACCGTATACAATACTCTAAAAAAGGATTTTAAAATTATAAAGCCTAAAATTGCCGTTTTAGGGATCAATCCACACACAGGAGATAACGGAGTTATTGGTAGCGAAGATGATGCTATAATGCGACCAACTTTAAAAAAAATAAAAGAAGCCGGCAAGTTAGTTTATGGCCCATATGCTGCAGATAGTTTTTTTGGATCTAATAATTATAAAAATTTTGATGCGATAATTGCCACATATCATGACCAAGGTTTAATTCCATTTAAAACATTATCCTTTGGTCAAGGCGTTAATTTTACAGCAGGATTAACACGAGTTAGAACATCTCCAGACCATGGTACAGCTTTTGAAATAGCAGGAAAAGGAGTAGCAGATGCAGGATCCTTTAAAGAAGCCTTATTTACGGGAATTCAAATTTATAGAAACCGAATTGATTTTGAAGAACTTACAGCAAACCCTTTAAAAAAACAACCTAGAAAAGTAGGAGTGAAAAAATAATATTATCACTGTTGCCCTAAGCTAAAAAATTTATATATTTGCAGGCTCAAAATAGATGTGATCATGAAGCCAATGAAAGAATATGCTATCTCATTCGTGGGGTTAAAGGTTGGAAATCACAATTTTGAGTATAAGATAGACCAAACGTTCTTTGATTATTTTGAGTATGAAGATTTTAATAATGTAGCTATCAAAGTTGATGTTCTTTTGAATAAAAAAGCAACATTACTTGAATTACATTTTGAAATTACTGGACACGTAAACATTAATTGCGATGTAACAAATGAGCCTTACAATCAAAACCTCGAAAATAGTTTTGATTTAGTGGTAAAATTTGGACAAGAATATAACGACGAAAATATAGATATTCTCATCCTACCACATGGAGAGTATGAAGTTAATATCCAGCAATATATTTACGAGCTTATTGTGCTTGCAATTCCTGCTAAACGTATTCATCCAGGCGTTGAAGATGGCACATTAAATTCTGAAATACTTGAAAAACTTGAAGAATTAAGTCCTAAAGAAAAAAAAGAAAAAACAGACAAGGATATAGATCCGCGTTGGAATACATTAAAGAAATTATTAACGGATAAATAATATAAAAAATGGCACATCCTAAAAGAAAAATCTCTAAAACAAGAAGAGATAAAAGAAGAACACATTACAAAGCAACTGCGCCACAGATTGCTACATGCCCTACTACAGGAGAAGCGCATTTATACCACAGAGCACATTGGCATGAAGGAAAATTATACTACAGAGGTCAGGTGCTTGTAGACAACTCTGAAGAAGCTGAAAACTTAGCATAAGTATTATGCATGCATATAACAAAACGCTCCCTTGTGGGCGTTTTTTTTGTGATATGCATTTATAAATTGCAAAAAAGCCTTAATTTGCTCTGTATTTGTTCAAAATTCCCTATTTTTCACCAAAATTGGTCAATTATTGATTCAATAAGAGCGTTTTTCGTTCAAATTTGTTAAAAAAGTATGAGTAAAATCTCAGCAGCAATCACCGCAGTGGGAGCTTATGTTCCAGAATACGTATTAACCAATCAAATTCTTGAAACTATGGTTGATACTAATGATGAATGGATTACATCACGTACTGGCATAAAAGAACGTCGCATTCTCAAAGAAGACGGTAAAGGCACATCGTACCTTGCTATAAAAGCTGCACAAAATCTTATTGAAAAAAACGGACTAGACCCAAAGGATATAGAACTTGTAATTGTAGCTACCGCAACACCAGATATGAAAGCCGCTTCTACAGCATCTTATACAGCTTCTGAGATTGGTGCAACAAATGCATTTTCTTTTGATATGGATGCTGCATGTTCTAGCTTTTTATATGGCATGTCTGTAGCATCAACTTATATAGAATCTGGCCGTTATAAAAATGTACTATTAATAGGAGCAGATAAAATGTCGTCTATCATCAACTATAAAGATAGAGCCACATGCATTATTTTTGGAGATGGTGCTGGTGCTGTTTTGTTCGAGCCTACTACTGAAGATTTAGGTCTTAAAGACGAATATTTAAGAAGCGATGGTACTGGTCGTGATTTTTTACAAGCTACGTATGGTGGTTCTTCATTTGCCTTAACACCTGAAGTTTTAGATAAAGGTGGGCATTACGCATTTCAAGAAGGTAGAACCGTATTTAAAAATGCCGTATTTAATATGGCAGATGCAGCTGCTAAAGTTTTAGAAAGAAATAACCTTGATAAAGACTCTGTAGATTGGTTAGCAGCACATCAAGCTAATAAACGTATTATTGATGCTACTGCGCAACGCATAGATTTAGACGAAAGTAAAGTGATGATAAATATTCATAAATATGGAAATACAACATCAGCTACTTTACCGTTACTTATAAACGATTACGAATCGCAACTTAAAAAAGGCGATAACATTATATTTGCTGCCTTTGGTGGTGGCTTTAATTGGGGTGCCATTTATTTAAAATGGGCCTATAATTCTAATAAAAACTAACCATTAAAACCAATAGCTGAATTTATGGATTTAAAAGAGATTCAAAACTTAATCAAGTTTGTTGCTAAATCTGGAGCAAGCGAGGTTAAATTAGAAATGGATGATGTAAAAATCACCATCAGAACAGGATCAGATAACGATGCACCAGCTGTACAATATGCACCGATTGCTGCTCCACAAATGGCACAAGCACCTGTAGCTCCAGTTGCAGAAACACCTGCCGCGGCAGAACCTGCTAAAGCAGAAACTCCTGCAGCAGCAGATGATACTTCAAAATACATTACAATTAAATCACCTATTATAGGAACATTTTACAGAAAGCCATCACCAGACAAACCATTGTTTGTTGAGGTAGGACAAACCATTGCCGAAGGCGATGTACTATGTGTCATTGAAGCTATGAAGCTTTTCAATGAAATAGAGTCTGAAGTTTCTGGAAAAATAGTTAAAGTTTTAGTTGATGATGCATCTCCAGTAGAGTTCGATCAACCATTATTTTTAGTAGATCCGTCTTAATGTAAAATCACAATCTTCAAATTTCTAACTCCAAATATTTTTTTGGTTTTGTTCTTTTGAATTTTGAAAATTTTAAGAGTTTATGTTTAAAAAAATATTGATTGCCAATAGAGGAGAGATCGCGCTACGCGTTATTAGAACCTGTAAAGAAATGGGCATTAAAACGGTAGCGGTATATTCTACTGCTGATGCAGATAGTCTACACGTTAAGTTTGCTGATGAAGCGGTATGTATTGGTCCAGCACCAAGTAGCGAATCTTATTTAAAAATGTCTAACGTGATATCTGCAGCAGAAATTACTAATGCCGATGCTATTCACCCAGGATATGGTTTCCTATCAGAAAATGCTAAATTTTCAGAAATTTGTGAAGAACATGGCATAAAATTTATTGGTGCTTCAGCTGAAATGATTGAGCGCATGGGAGATAAAGCAAATGCTAAGGCTACCATGAAAGCTGCCGGTGTACCATGTGTACCAGGAAGCGAAGGTATCATTGAAACCTTTGAAGAATGTGAAAAATTAGCTAAAAAAGCTGGCTACCCAGTAATGCTTAAAGCCAGTGCTGGTGGTGGCGGAAAAGGTATGCGAGGTGTTTTTAAAGAAGAAGACTTAAAAGATGCTTGGGATTCTGCCAGACAAGAAAGTAAAGCAGCCTTTGGTAACGACGATATGTATATGGAAAAACTCATAGAAGAGCCAAGACATATTGAAATACAAGTAGTTGGCGATTCTAACGGTAAAGCATGTCATTTATCAGAAAGAGATTGCTCAGTGCAACGTCGTCATCAAAAATTAACCGAAGAGGTGCCATCGCCATTCATGACGCCTCAGTTGCGCAAAAAAATGGGAAAAGCAGCAGTTAAAGCTGCAGAATTTATAAAATACGAAGGTGCAGGCACCGTAGAATTTTTGGTAGATAAACACCGTAATTTCTACTTCATGGAGATGAATACACGTATCCAAGTAGAGCACCCAATTACAGAACAAGTTATTGATTTCGATTTAATTAGAGAACAAATTCTAGTAGCAGCAGGTGTACCAATTTCAGGTAAAAATTACGATCCAAAATTACACTCTATAGAATGTCGTATCAATGCTGAAGACCCTTATAATGGGTTTAGACCATCACCAGGAAAAATCACCACATTACATGCTCCAGGTGGCCATGGTGTACGTTTAGATACCCACGTATACGCAGGTTATACCATACCACCAAATTACGACTCTATGATTGCAAAGTTAATAACCACAGCGCAAACAAGAGAAGAAGCTATAAATAAGATGAAACGCGCTTTAGATGAGTTCGTTATCGAAGGTATAAAAACAACCATACCGTTCCATAGAGCATTAATGGATCATCCAGATTATATTGCTGGAAATTATACCACCAAATTTATGGAAGATTTCGAAATGCCAAAAGCATAAAACGCATAAATTATAAACTCCGGAAATTTTTTTCGGAGTTTTTTTTGGCGCCTGCCTACCTGCGGTATAGCAGGCAGGTTACCCAAGGGTCGGGCTTTCCGCTATATCTTTTTACGAAGCAGTCTCGAACTTGTTTCGGGATCTCAGTAAGTCATTAACAATTATCCTTAAACATAAAATTCTGATATTTAAAGCTTCGCAAAAAAGATGCCGCTGCAATCCCTAACACAATTATCTGCTAGATTATCGGTTTGAAATCTAAGTGACTTTATTTTTGGAGAGTTTCGTTTAACGTTTATGTATATGGAAAGTTGCGTGTTTGAGTGCGAGGATTTTCCGAAGGAAAATCAGAAGCTAGCAAACAAAGCAACTAACATTGATTAAGCACAAAACAGCAATTTTTTATACACTGTGTTGTGTGTAGTTTTTTATTTTAGTCAAATTCCGTTTTGTGGAATTCCAATAGTTTATCCGTGAAAATATTTATTTCTTTTTTCTCTTTTAGTTTAAAATCCGCAAACATAATCAGTCCGAAAACAACAAACACAATCGGCAAAATCCAATTTCCTTTAATCAGGGAAATTATTGAAATCAGAATTCCGAGTCCGAGTAAAACTTTCGCTAAAATGTTCATTGGTGACTTAAAGTCAAATTTCAAATCATAATTACCTGTGTCATTCACAATTCCGATTAGTCTGTGATTGTTCGGGAATCGATTCCGCATTAATTCAAACTTTTCAGTTCCGATATATCCATTATAGAATCCGTTCACAATTAACTTGTTCAGAATCCTTAAATTTTTATCACTTTTGGTTATCGTTTGTCTCATTCCTCAAATTACACACAACGGTTTATCGGATATACGTCCGTTTCAATGACTTATATCTGAAGTTAAACGAAGTTATATTTTTTTTCTGACAAAGTCAAGTAATAACTATACTTTCACTAAAATCACACAAAAATATATAGTTACACCTAATCTCAAAATAAATCAGTTATTTAGCTATATATTTTAAAGAATAATCAGCATTAATTAATGATGTAACAATCCTAAAAAAGTAGATGTCTGTAAAACAAGAGTTATACCAACAATGCGAAGCTATTTTAAACCAACGTTTAAAAACCATACAGCACACCATTGCAGATATTCAACATTCATTATTGTCTGAAACTAAAAGTAGTGCTGGCGATAAGCATGAAACGGGTCGTGCTATGTTACAACTAGAACGCGAAAAGGCAGGACAACAATTAGCTGAATTACAAACTCAAATAAAAATTTTACAAAAAGTAAACCCAGAACAATCGCATCAAAATGTAGCACTGGGAAGTGTTGTAAAAACCTCTGTATCCAACTATTTTATCTCCGTTAGTGTTGGAGAAATTAAAGCAAATAATCAATCGTTTTATGGAATTTCGGCAGCAACACCTATCGGCAAACTCCTTTTGTCTAAACGCATAGGCGACACTATTACCTTTAGGTCGCAAAACTTCACAATTCTAGAAATTGAATAAAAAAGTAGAATTACTTGATACTTTTTGTGTAACTTAAACCACAAAAACATGAAGTACTACATTTTTCTTGTCATTATGGTATGTTGTATGCCATTTGTTATGGCGCAACAAACATCTAGTATCGATTTTGTGATTAAAAACGTAGGGATAAGTGTAGATGGATATTTTAATGCATTTAATGTTTCTTCAAAATTTGATACAGCAAATAAATTAATAGATATAAGCGGTAATGTAACAGTAAAATCCATCATAACTGGAATTGAAAGTCGCGATGAACATTTGTTAGAGGAAGAATATTTTAATGCTAAAACTTATCCTTTAATAAGTTTACAAACTATCACTCTAAAACAAACATCCTCAAATAGATACACTGCAACAGTTGATGTAACAATTAAAGATAAAACCAAACGCATAACTATTCCATTAACGGTTGAATATTCTGAATCCTCACGAAAAGTAACCTCAGAATTTGAGATTAACCGAAGAGATTTTGGAGTTGGCGGACGCAGTTTTGTGATGAGTAATACCGTAAAAATTAGTGTAGTTCACATTGAAAAAATTAATGGGGATAACTAAAACAGACATTGTTGTAATTGGCGGCGGTTTAGCAGGATTAACAAGTGCTATACATTTAGCAAAAGCAAAATACAAGGTATTACTTATTGAGAAAAACAACTACCCTAAACATAAAGTTTGCGGAGAATATATCTCAAACGAAGTAGTACCATATCTTAATTATTTGGGTTTTGATCCTTTTAAATTTGGCGCAAAACGCATTTCTAAATTCGAACTTACCACACACAATAATAAACGTATAACAGCAAAATTACCGCTCGGTGGTTTTGGGATGAGCCGTTATGCCATGGATTTTCGGTTGTATCAATTGGCGGTACAAAACGGTGTTGAGATACTTCAAGATACTGTAACTAATGTAGTTTTTAATAGTAATAGATTTCAAGTTGAGACAACAACAAACGCAATATTTCAATCTAAAATTGTGATTGGTGCTTTCGGAAAACGCTCAAATTTAGATGTACAATTACAAAGGCCATTTATAAAAAAGAAGTCGCCTTATTTAGGCGTAAAAATTCATGTTTCAGGGGATTTTCCAGAAGATAAAGTAGCATTACATAATTTTAAAGGTGGCTATTGTGGGGTGTCTAAAGTTGAGAATAATCACATTAATTTGTGTTATATCACAGACTTTTCAGCATTTAAAAAATTTAAAGATATTGATGTGTTTCAAAAAGAAATACTTTTTAAAAATAAAGCACTACAAGCAATTTTTAACAACACGACACCAGAGTTTGAGAAACCGATAACTATTAGTCAAATTTCATTTGAAACCAAACAACCTGTAGAACAACATATGATAATGTGTGGTGATACCGCGGGCATGATACATCCGTTATGCGGCAATGGTATGGGTATGGCAATTCGGAGCGCACATTTGGCATCAAAGCTAATAATTGAGTATCTTCAAGGAAAAATTGAAACACGAGCTATTTTAGAGCAGCGTTATACAAAAGCTTGGAAAAAAACCTTTAGTTTAAGACTAAAAGCAGGACATACTATTGCCTATTTATTTAGGCAAAATTGGTTAGCGCCAAAATTATTGGTAATGCTTGCGGTATTTCCGTTTCTAGTGCCAATAATTATCAAAATGACTCATGGAAAACCTATGGTAGCAGACTAAAAAGACCTCACAGGTTTTAAAAACCTGTGAGGTCTATAAAACTAAATAATTTGTTTATAAATACCACACATAGAAGTAACAAAGCTGAAATTATGGACGATTTTTCCATGAAAGGTGAACTACTACGCGATACTCTGGATAAACTAGGCAGTATAAACAAATGGCTTGGTGGTAATCGGGTAACTTTAGATGGTATTGCACAACTATTAAAACCCTACTCAAAAGACAAAATATACACTATTATAGATCTAGGTTGCGGCCATGGTGATATCCTTAGGTTGGTTGCTGATTATGGTCGTAAAAGTGGATTTCAGTTCAAACTAATTGGTATAGATGCCAATCAAGATGCGATTGATTATGCTAATGAATTATCGGTAGATTATCCTGAAATCAGCTTTCAAAATCTCGATATTTTTTCAACAGCATTTCAAAATATAGATTACGACATAGCACTCACCACCTTGTTTTTACATCATTTTAAAAATGAAGACATTATAAATCTTTTAAAAAATATAGCACGCAAAGCGAAATTAGGGATTGTTGTGAACGACTTACACCGAAGCAAGATCGCTTACGGTCTTTTTAAATTGTTAAGCTTAGTGATTACTAATGATATGATTGTACAAGATGGGTTAACCTCTATTCTCAGAGCTTTTAAACGAACTGATTTAGAACAGCTATCTCAAACCTTAAATTTTAAATCAAAAATCCGTTGGAAATGGGCATTCCGTTACCAATGGTTAATACACACATAAATGGCAGTAAAAATAACGGCGGTGGCAAAACAATTGCCCCAATATACACGAGAAACTAAAGATATTCTGCCTTTTGTAGAGCTTTGGCTTGACGGTCAAGAGGAGCGCTTTAAACGCAAAGTGCTAAAAATTTTTGAAAACGCAGCTGTTGATAAGCGCTACTCTATCATGAGTCCTGAAGAGGTTTTCTTAAACACTTCTTTTGAAGAAAAAAATGATATTTATACGCGTGAAAGTATCAAACTTGCAGAAAAAAGCGTTACAAAAGCATTAAATAAAGCCCAACTGAAACCTACTGATATTGATTATATTATTACAGTAAGTTGTACTGGAATTATGATTCCGTCTTTAGATGCATATCTTATTAATAGTTTAAAGATGAAACAGGATATTGTAAGACTTCCAGTAACCGAAATGGGTTGTGCTGCAGGCGTATCTGGTGTTATTTATGCAAAGAATTTTTTAAAAGCAAACCCGAATAAACGCGCTATAGTAGTGGCGGTAGAATCGCCAACGGCAACCTTTCAATTAGAAGATTATTCTATGGTGAATATAGTGAGTGCTGCCATTTTTGGTGATGGTTGTGCGAGTGTTATTTTATCCTCTTATAAGAATGAAATTGGTCCCGAAATTAAAGATGAAGCCATGTATCATTTTTATGATGCGAATCACATGATGGGTTTTAAACTGCGCAATACGGGCTTACAAATGGTGTTGGACCAAACGGTGCCGCAAACCATAGCAGACCATTTCCCTAATATTATTCATCCGTTTTTAGAGCAAAACCATTTAACTATTGAAGATATTGACCATTTAGTATTTCACCCAGGTGGAAAAAAAATTGTGCAAACCGTGGAGGATTTATTTGGAGATTTAGGTAAAAATATAGACGACACAAAGGAGGTGTTACGATTATATGGTAATATGAGTAGCGCCACAGTATTATACGTTTTAGAACGTTTTATGGATAGAAATTTACCCAAAGGCGATAAAGGTATTATGTTAAGTTTTGGACCTGGGTTTTCGGCGCAACGTGTGTTATTAGAGTGGTAGTAAAAATGTGTGAGTATTATGCTGAACTTGTTTTAGTATATCATATTGTGAAAGACCTCACAGGTTTTTAAAACCTGTGAGGTCTCAGAAACAAAAAAGTATTTTAGAAAAGAAGCATGAAAGAATTCAAAGATAAAAACCAATGGGCATTAATTCTAGGTGGAAGTAGTGGCCTAGGTTTAGCTACAGCAAAAAAACTAGCGAAACACGGGTTGCATATTTGTATTGTACACAGAAATTCCAGAATGCAAGAAGACGAAATAAATGCAACATTTGACAGTATTAAAAATCAAGAAATAAGTTTTAAAGCTTTTAATATTGATGCTTTTAAACCAGAAAAACGAACTCTGATTATTGAGGCTTTAAAAACTGAACTTGGTATTCATGGGAAGATTAAAACACTTGTGCATAGTGTTGCCAAAGGAAATTTAAAACCTATGATTTCTGATGAATCACCAGTTTTAAAACATGACGATTTTGCGTTAACTATTGCAGCTATGGGCATTAGTTTATACGATTGGACTACAGCTGTTTTTGAAGCAAATTTATTTGCAGAAGATGCACGAATTATAAGTTTTACGAGCGAAGGTAATACTAAAGCATGGAAAAATTATGCGGCGGTGTCGGCAGCAAAAGTTACGTTGGAAGCCATTACCAGAAATATAGCACTTGAATTTGCACCACATGGTATAAAAGCCAACTGCATACAAGCAGGTGTTACAGATACACAATCCTTACGGATGATTCCAGGAAGTGAAAACATTATAAAACATAGTTTAATTAGAAACCCAAACAAGCGTTTAACGCTACCAGAAGATGTAGCTAATGCGGTGTATTTATTAAGTAAAAATGAAGCCTCTTGGATTACAGGAACTATTATTCCTGTGGATGGTGGAGAGCATTTGAGCTAGATATTTTATGATTAAAAATTAATTAGGATAAAATGATTTTTTTTAATTTTAAAAAGCGAAGTGATGCTGATTTTCAAAAAATTTTTATGAATCAAGCTATCCAAGTTTTTAATCCTTTATTTCAAAGATATAGTTTCAAAATCATTAATTATGAAAGCTTTAAATCTAGTTCAAAGATAGTATTTCGGAAAGGTTCAAAACACATATTAATTTTAAGTCAACATGAACATAGGGATGGGTCTTTTTTTGAAATTACAATTGGCGGAGAATTAGAAAGAGAAACTGGCTTATTTGATGGTTATCATATATCTATCAATAGATTGTGTGAAATAAATGGGAAAAAGTGTAAAGATTTTTATGCTTTTCCTTTTGGAGAAAAACAGAGTTTAAAAGCTTTAAAAAAAGCTAAAAACGATTTTTTAAGTTGTGCTTTGTTTTTTTTAGAAACAGAAGAGGATCTGTTTGATAAAGTTTTAAAACTAAAAGGTATAAGGAAATAATTGAATAAACAACACATCATATCATTATTACCCTATCAAAAACCATTTTTGTTTGTGGATGGTATTGAAGCAATATCAGAACAAGGTGTAACGGGATATTACACCTTCAAAAAAGAGGAATCATTTTACGAAGGACACTTCAAAAACAATCCAATAACACCTGGTGTAATATTGACCGAATGTATGGCTCAAATAGGTTTGGTATGTTTGGGTATTTATTTGTTAAAAGATGAATTAAAAGAAACCACAAATCCTCAAATTGCATTAACATCGCATCAAATGGATTTTTATTTGCCCGTTTTACCCGAAGAAAAAGTCACTGTAATTTCAGAAAAGCAAGTGTTTCGTTTTAATAAACTAAAATGTAAAGTAAAAATGCTAAATGCAAAAGGCGAATTAGTAGCAAGAGGTTTAATTTCAGGAATGATAGTAATAAAATAAAACTAGACCTCACAGGTTTTTAAAACCTGTGAAGTCTTAAAATACTATGAAAAACAGAGTAGTTATAACAGGATTAGGCGTTGTTGCACCAAATGGTGTTGGTGTTACCGAATTTACCAACGCACTTAAAACAGGAAAATCTGGCATTACATTTCATCAAGAACTAAAAGATTTAAATTTTTCTTGCCAAATTGGAGGTGTACCTAAAATTTCAGAAGCGCTAAAAGCAAAGTACTTTACTGATTTACAATTACGAGGTTTTAATAGTTCGGGGATTTTATATGGTTGTATTGCCGGTATTGACGCTTGGAAAGATGCTGGTTTCAACGTAAATTCTGAAAGTGCATTAGATGTGGATAGCGGACTCATTTTTGGGACAGGAACTTCTGGTGTGGAGAAATTTAGAGAAGCTATTTACAAACTAGATGAAGGTAAGGTACGCCGATTAGGAAGCACTGTAGTGCTACAAACCATGACCAGTGGTGTTAGTGCGTATTTAAGCGGCATGTTGGGTTTTGGCAACCAAGTGACTACCAATTCTTCGGCATGTAGTACAGGAACAGAAGCGGTACTTATGGGTTTTGAGCGCATACAACATGGAAAAGCTAAACGCATGTTAGTAGGTAGCTGTAGTGATCATGGACCTTATGTTTGGGGTGGTTTTGATGCTATGCGCGTAATGACCTACAAACACAATGATACACCAGAACAAGGCTCTCGCCCAATGAGCGCCTCAGCTAGTGGATTTGTTCCAGGAAGTGGTGCTGGCGCTTTAGTTTTAGAATCTTTAGAAAGTGCCATAGCGCGTGGCGCTAAAATATATGCTGAAGTTTTAGGTGGCGACGTTAATTCTGGCGGGCAACGCCATGGCGGTACGTTAACAGCACCAAATGCCGAGGCTGTAAAACGATGTATTACCAAAGCTTTAGAAAATGCCGCAGTACATCCAGATACTATTGATGTTATTAATGGACATTTAACTGCAACATCTAAAGATGGCTTAGAAATTGAAAATTGGACAAAAGCCCTAAACAGAAAAGGTAAAAATTTCCCTTATATAAACGCTACTAAATCCTTAATTGGCCATTGTTTAGCAGCAGCAGGCGCCATTGAATGTGTGGCGAGTGTTATTCAACTTAAAGAACAGTTTGTAGCACCTAATATAAATAGTGATGATGTTCATCCAGACATTGAAGCACTAATTACCAAAGAAAGCATGCCAAAACAAAAAATAGAAACAGCGATTAATACAATTATTAAAGCGAGTTTTGGGTTTGGAGATGTAAATGCATGCGTGGTATTTAAAAAATTTGTTGCATAACTTTTTTTTGACGTTTTAGACCTCACAGGTTTTCGAAACCTGTGAGGTCTTTTAATCAAGCGTTTTGTAACTTAGCATAACAAAAATGTACTATGAAAAACGAAGCATTAATTTCCAAATTAAAAACTATAATTAAGCCTTATATTCAAGATGAAGAGGCTTTTGAAAACTTATCTGAGGAGACCGATTTTGTAAAGGACTTGAAAATAAATTCTGCGAACTTAGTGGACATAATTCTTGACATTGAAGATGAATTCGACATCCGTTTGGAAAACGAGGATATGGAAAAAATGTTGGATGTAAAATCTGCTATGACTATAGTAAATACAAAGCTAGAAGCGTAATGGTTGGCAACGACATTGTTGATATTAATGAAGCGAAAAACGCCTCTAATTGGCAACGTCCTCGGTTTTTAGATAAATTGTTTACTACACAAGAACAAGTTTTGATTCAAAATGCTTCAAACCCTTTTTTAAAAGTTTGGCGCTTATGGAGTATGAAGGAAGCGGCTTATAAATTATATACCCAACACTATCCAAGTCGATTTTATAACCCAAAAAGGTTTGAATGTTTCATTCACGGTGATATTGGTGTTGTAAAGTTTCAAGAGTTTCAGTGTTATGTATCAACAAAAATAACGTCTCAATACATCATGTCAGAAGCACGACAAGATATGAAACCTATGACTTCAAAAGTTATCAAATTTGAAACTAAAAGCGTCAAAAATCAGAGTGAAATAATTAGAAAATTACTTTTGAAAACAGCAGGTGAGACGTTTAATATTTCTAAAGAAAATTTAAAAATTACAAACTCAAAATATGGTGTTCCAAGTATTAATATCAATTCTAAAATAAGGTCTTTAAGTTTAACCCACCATGGAAATTACGGAGCTTACGCCTTAAGTTAATTATGAAACTATTAAGAAATAGTGTACAGTTTACTATAAAGTTTAGAATTGCAATCATTGTAGTTTTTGCGGTTTTAGTGGCAGTTGCAGGTCACCAAACCCTTAATAAACTTAGCGTAGACAACTCACTATCTATTTGGTTTTTAGAGGACGACCCTAGCTATAAAGCCTATATCGATTTTCAAGAAAATTTTGGTTCAGATGAGATTTTTATTGCAATGCTTCCTGTAGAAAATGCGATTGGAGAAGCTGATGTTAATAGGTTGCAACAGTTACATAAGGACATTGAAACCTTACCTTACGTAAAAACTACATTTAGTTTAGCAAAAGCGAAATACCCAATTTATGCAAATGATAAGATAAATTTTGATGATTTATATAACCCAAAACGCAGTGAAAAAGGGTTGAAGAGTCTCTTTTCAAAATTACCCAACATCACATCGCAATTAGTTACTAAAGATTATAAACACCAGTTTTTCTACATCCAAATGAAACCTACGCCAACTATAGAGGAAAAGCGACAGGACATAGCTGTAGAAATTAGAACAATTATAGATAAATCGTATTCCAATTATTACCTTACGGGACCACCTGTGCTTAATGAGGCTTACAGTAAAGGTATTTACAAAGAGAGTTTAACCTTTGGCATATTAACCGTTTTGGTTATTACTATCTTACTGTTATTTTTGCTTCCTAACAAGCGCTATTTGTTTATCGCTTTACTTTCGGTGGCTATTCCTGTAAGTTTATTGTTTGGTTTAATCACTTCGTCGGGTTTTGCTTTAAATATGATTTCTATGCTTATACCAACAATTCTTATGGTATATAGCGTTAGTGACGCAGTACATATTATAAACATATACCATAAAGAAGGTTTACTAAACGCTTCGATATCGAAAGTTGATTTGATTACTACCGCCATTCGTAGAAGTTTAACGCCTTGTTTTTATACCACATTAACCACATTTGTTGGCTATTTTGCGCTGTATATATCACCACTTCCTGCATTTAAAAACATGGGTGTGTTTACCTGTATAGGTTTAGTAATGAGCTTTATTTTAGTGTATGTTATTACCATTATTGGGTTTAGTTTTATGAAATTAAATTTTGAAAAAGCGACACCCATTTTTAAATTAAAAGGGATATCTCAAACCAAATTTATAGCATGGCTCAATGGGTTTACATCAAACTATAAAACATCTATTATTACCGTTTTTACAATAGTACTTGTGTTTGGTATATACTCTATTTTTCAAGTAGATATAGATACAAATTCTCGTGATTTATTAGCAGAGGGACAAGCAAAAGACGACCTAAGAACTGTAGAAGTAGAACTTGGAGGAAGCAACAGATTACAACTTAATATTACTACCAATAACGGTGCTATTATCTTAACTAAAGATGCCTTAAAAAAGCTGGAAATTTTCCATAAAAAGTTAGAGGATAACCCATTAATTTCTTCGCCTGTTTCTGTGGTAACCATCAAATCATTTTTACAAAAACGCACACCCGTTTTGTTTCAATCTAGTATTTCTGAAGAAAAATTAAAAAACACATTGGCAGATGTAGATGCGGCAGAAAACAGTTTTTTTAAATTATTTTCTGAAAATTTATCTTCTGCAAGTTTTACATTAACCTTAATGGAAATGAGAACTTCAGAACTTGAGCAGGTATTGAATGATATAAAAATTGCTTTTGAAGAGACGTTTGATACGAACGATTTTAATTTGAAAATAAATGGTTTTGCAGTGGTATTTTCACAATTAAACAACTTTATATTAGAAACACAGTTTAAGTCCTTTTTTGCAGCATTTTTCGTCGCGTTTCTGTGTTTATGGTTTTTTATAAAAAGCTTAAGAACAACAGTTTTAGTTTTAATTCCGAATATATTACCACTAGCTATTTTAGCTATTTTTATGAGCTTATTAAATATTCCTTTGGATGTTTCCACAGCAATGATTACGCCTATAATGTTGGGTATTGCTATGGACGACACCATTCATTTAGTACATAAATACCGAAAAAGTAAACGTATACAAGGCACTCCAGAGCAGCGTATGAATAATGCGATGCACTACACAGGTGGTGCACTTTTATCTACCACTATTGCTCTTGTTGGAGGGTTCTTAATTATTGCATCTAGCGCCACACCATCCGTAAGTGATTTTGGTACCTTATGTGCCGTAACAGTTGCGATTGCTTTAATTACCGATATTTTCTACTTACCAGCGTTATTAAAAACATTTGATAAATAAATCAGTTTTTTATTTGAAGGTAAACTGTGTCACCATTTTTTAATAAGGTATTGTGCTCAAAAAATACAGATTCCTTATTCAAAATAGCTTCAACTAAATAAAATCGCCCTTTGTAATAAGACTGTTTTACCACGGCTTTTAATGTTGATTTAGATACAATTTTAAGTTGATGCGCATAAACAATCTTATTATTAATGGTATTAAATTCTCCAAAAAAAGCAGCAATTAAAGGAGATTCTGGAGTTTCAAACACCACTTTTGGAGATTTATTTATCATGATTTTGTGCTTATCTAATACAATCATACGGTCAGCAAAACCGAGGACATCCTCTTTAGAATGTGTTGCTACAATACACGTAATGTCATGCGCTTTTAAATACCCAAATACTTTGCGGCGCAAACTCTGAGTTCTAAAATTATCAATATGGCTAAAAGGTTCGTCTAATAGTAATATTTGAGGTTGTTTGGCTAAAGCTCTTGCCAAGGCTACACGTTGTTTTTGTCCGCCACTTAAAGTTTTAACTTTGGTTTTTGCGAAATCTTCTAATTCTACAACTTCAATAAGCTCAGTAACACGCTGTTGTGTTTCTTCGGGAAAAAACCGAGATAAATGTTTTGCTATATTTTCTTCCACAGAAATATAAGGCATCAAATCGAATTCTTGAGCCACGTATTTCATAAAATCATAACCGATAACTAAGTTATATTTGGGGCCTAAAATTTCTTGATCTTTCCAAAAGATAGTGCCTTCATCTAAATCATATTCACCATAAAGCAACTTTAAAAGCGTACTTTTTCCAGAACCACTTTCTCCAATTATAGCAATATTTTCACCTTGTTTGGCTTCAAAGGAAATACCGTTTAAAACAGGAGTTTTATCGTATTTAAAAGAAAGATTATTTACGTTTAACATAGCCGTTGCAAAAATACTATAAAAAAACACGCTTCGACTACTGAAGCGTGTTTTACATTTATAACATATTTACGTTAATCTTTCAATGTCTCATTTATTTTGGTTGGTAAAGTACTGTACCCCATATTATAAAGCGTAAATCCAAAAATATCGGCATATTGCTCTATGGTTTTACTTACTGGTGTACCTGCACCATGTCCAGCATCAGTTTCAATTCTAATTAATGTGGGGTTATCCCCAGTTTGCTTGCTTTGTAATTCTGCAGCAAATTTAAAACTGTGCGCTGGCACCACACGATCATCGTGATCGCCAGTTGTTACTAAAGTAGCTGGGTATTGCACACCTTCTTTTACATTATGCACTGGCGAGTACCCTTTAAGATACGCAAACATGTCTTTATTGTCTTCCGCAGTGCCATAGTCGTAAGCCCAACCTGCACCGGCAGTAAAGGTATGGTAACGCAACATATCTAAAACACCAACAGCGGGTAGCGCTACTTTAGCCAAATCGGGGCGTTGCGTCATAACCGCGCCAACTAATAAACCACCATTAGAGCCGCCTCTTAACGCCAAATAATCAGACGAGGTATAGTTGTTATTAATTAGATATTCTCCAGCAGCAATAAAATCATCAAACACGTTTTGTTTTTTCATTTTAGTACCAGCAATGTGCCATTTTTTACCGTACTCGCCGCCACCTCTTAAATTAGGAACTGCCAATATACCGCCTTGCTCCATCCAAACCGCATTTGTGATACTAAACGACGGATTTAAACTCACATTAAATCCACCATAACCATAAAGAATAGTTGGGTTTTTACCGTTTAATTCCACCCCTTTTTTGTGGGTAATTATCATTGGTACTTTAGTGCCATCTTTAGAGGTGAAAAACACTTGATTACTCTCGTAATCTTCAGAATTAAAAGCAATGGAAGGTTTCCAATACAACTTTGATGTACCAGTTTTTAAATCCAACTTATAAATGCTAGGTGGTGTGTTATAATTGGTAAACGAATAATAATCTATTTGTTCTTCCTTTTTAGCGCCAAAACCATTAGCATTACCAACACCAGGTAATTCTATTTCTCTTATTAATTGTCCTGTATAATCATATTGCAATACTTTAGAAATAGCATCCACCATATATTCTGCTACAAAATAGTCACCACTTTTAGAAGGGGACAACACATGCTCTGTTTCTGGAATAACATCTACCCAATTATCAGGTGTTGGGTTTGATGCATCAACCGAAACAATTTTTTTATTTGGTGCGTTTAAGTTCGTTACTAAAAACAGTTTACTACCAACGTTATCAATAACATACGTATCACTATCTGTATGGTCTAAAATAGTTGTAAGTTCGCTATTTGGTTTTGTTAAATCCTTAATAAATAATTTATTACCCGAAGTTGAAATTCTTGGAGAAATTAACAAATAACGATTGTCTTCTGTTATTGTTCCATAAATATAACGGTGTTTTTCTTTTTGAGTACCTCCAAAAATTAGTTTGTCTTGTTGTTGAGGCTTTCCTAGTTTATGGTAATACACTTTATGCTGATCGGTTTTAGCCGACAATTCACTACCCTCTGGCTTATCGTAACTAGAATAATAAAAGCCTTCATTTTTATACCAAGAGATACCGCTAAACTTTACATCTACAAGGGTATCCTCAACAATTTTTTTGTTCTCAGCATTCATGATTAAAATTTTCCTCCAATCGCTTCCTCCTTCTGATATAGAATAGGCTAAAATTTTACCATTTTTAGAAAAACTTACATTACCTAAAGATACTGTACCATCTTCTGAAAACATATTTGGGTCTAAAAAGACAGATGCTGTTTCGGGAGATTCCCCAGTTTTATAACGATAAATCACATATTGATTTTGCAAACCGTCATTTTTATAAAAATACGTGTAATCCCCTTCAATAAAAGGTGCGCCCACTTTTTCGTAGTTCCATAGTTTAGACAAACGCTCCTTTATATCTTCTCTAAACGGAATATTATCTAAGTACCCAAACGTTGTTTTGTTTTGTGTTTTCACCCAAGCCTCAGTGTCTTTGCTTCTATCATCTTCTAGCCAACGGTAAGGGTCTTTAACTTCAACACCAAAATAAGTATTAACGGTATCAACAGTTTTAGTTTTTGGGTAATTCACAACAATATTGTTTTTGGTTTCTTTACAGCCTATTAATAATGTTATAACGAGTGTAGTTAATATTAGTTTTTCCATCATGATGCTATAATTTTTTCAAAAATAGCTGATTTATGAATTTTAAACTGTTTAGGTAGTGTTAATGTTTTTTTTGGCGCCTGCCTACCTGCGGCATTGCAGGCAGGTTAACCACAAGGGGTCGGGCTTTCACTACTCAATCCCTACTTCGTCGGGGATTTCAAACATGCCGTTCAATCCCTAACGCGGGTTTACCTGCCAAAAAACAGTTCGTAATTCATAGCATTTAGAATCTTTATTAAAACAGCTAAACTTAAATAATATATAAAAGCAAAAAGGCCTCTAAAAATTAGAAGCCTTAAATACTGTAGAAGATAATTATTACACTAAATTATTCTCTATTAAATATTCTGCAATTTGTACGGTATTAGTGGCAGCACCTTTACGTAAATTATCAGCAACAATCCACATATTTAAGGTGTTAGGTTGTGTTTCGTCACGACGAATACGTCCTACAAAAACCTCATCTTTTTCATGCGCAAAAATTGGCATTGGGTAGCTATTGTTTGCAGTATCATCTTGCACAACAACACCAGGTGTATCGGCTAAGAGCGTTCTAACTTCTTTTAAATCAAAATCATTTTCAAACTCAACATTTACAGATTCAGAATGTCCACCAGCGGTTGGTATTCTAACAGCTGTGGCAGATACAGAAAATGTTTTATCATTCATTATTTTTTGTGGCTCTCTTGCTAACTTCATTTCTTCTTTGGTATACCCGTTATCCTCAAACACATCACAGTGTGGTAATGCATTTCTTCCAATAGGATAAGGATACGCCATTTCGCCCTCAACACCAGCAATTTCATTTTCTAATTGACGTACAGCTTTCACACCAGTACCCGAAACAGATTGGTACGTAGATACCACTACACGCTTCATTTTATATTTTTTGTGAAGCGGATTCAAAGCCATGACTAACTGAATTGTAGAACAGTTTGGGTTGGCAATAATTTTATCTTCTTTGGTTAACTCATTAGCATTAATCTCAGGAACTACCAATTTTTTAGTAGGATCCATTCTCCAAGCCGAAGAGTTATCTACCACAGTAGTACCAGCTTCAGCAAATTTTGGTGCCCATTCTAAAGATGTGCCGCCTCCTGCAGAAAATAAAGCAATATCTGGTTTCATAGCAACAGCAGTTTCTAAACCAACCACGGTATAATCTTTACCCTTATATGGTAAAATTTTACCTATAGATCGCTCTGAAGCAACAGGAATTAATTCTGTTATAGGAAAATTACGTTCGGCAAGAACTCTTAACATCACTTCGCCTACCATTCCAGTGGCGCCAACAACAGCTACTTTCATTTTTTTTAACTTTAATTATTTTTGAAGAAACAAAACTAACTATTAATTACAATTCTAAATATAAAAAAAGCCCTCATTTTATTAAAACGAGGGCTTTTTAACAACAAATAACAGGTTGTTATATATTTAACAAGTTGTTATTTTTTAAGTGCGTCTCTTATTTCTATAAGTAACTCTTCTTGTGTTGGTCCTGCTGGTGCAGGCTCTTCAGCTGGAGCTTTAGTTTTATTGTAAGCCTTAACAATTAAGAACATTACAAGTCCAACAATAAGTAAGTTTACTATTGTATTAACCCAAGATCCCCACATAATAGCATTTTCTGGAGTTGTAACAACACCTGCTGCATCAACAACTGCATCATCTAAAACAATTTTTAATGATGAGAAGTCTGACCCACCTGTAAAGTGACCAACAACTGGCATTACAATGTTATCTACAAAACCTTTTACAACTAATCCAATTGCTCCGGCCATAATTACAGCAACGGCAAATTCGATAACATTACCACCTGTGATAAACTCTTTAAATTCTTTCAACATAATTTTTAAATTATTAGTTAGTGAATGGCTAATTTAAAAAAAAAATGCAAACTTTAACATTTGTTAAGATTTTTAACTGAGTTTTTATTTATTAATAGATTATGTTATTTTATAATAACTCGTTTTACGCGTTGTGATATACCTGTAATCAATTCATAAGAAATTGTACCAGCACTTTCAGCTAAGGTTTCAGCAGAAGTAGTATTTCCATCAAAAACTATAACGGTATCACCTTCTTTACAATCAATATTTGTAATATCTACCATAATCATATCCATACATACATTACCAATTATAGGTGCTTTTTTTCTATGAATAGTTACAAAACCTTTAGCGTTACCATAAATTCTACCAATACCATCGGCATGTCCTAGTGGTAACGTTGCTGTTTTAGTTACTGTGCCTTCACTTTTAAATGCCCGATTATAACCAACAGAATCTCCCTTTTTAATATGGTGTATTTGAGAAATTACTGTTTTTAAACTAGCAATAGGTTTTAAATATGTGCTCTCTTTTTTAGAATTACCAAACCCATACATACCAATACCACAACGCACCATATCAAAATTTGCCTCAGGATAATTTAAAACTCCCGAAGTATTACTTATATGAAGCATTGGTGTATACCCTATTTTTTTTGAGAAACGTTCTGTTATGTTTTTAAAGTTTTCAATTTGGTTAAGAGTAAAATTTTGCTCACTTAAATCTTCGCTTGCTGCCAAATGAGAAAATAATGATTTAACTTTTAAAGAATTAGTATTTAGCAACTTATAAATAACATCCTCTATGTCACTTTCCAAAAAACCCAAACGATTTAAACCTGTATTAAATTTTATATGTACAGGGTATTTAGTTTGGTTTTTAGCTTCAGCAAATGCTATAAACTCGTTTAATATTTTTGTGTTATATAAGTTAGGTTCTAAGCAATTATCAAGAATAACATCAAAATTCACCGCTAATGTATGTAGCACTAAAATAGGGGTTGTAATACCTGCTTGCCGTAAAGCAACGCCTTCGCTAGCATAGGCCACAGCAAAATAATCAACATTTAAATCTTGTAAATAATTGGCAATTTCATTAGCATCATTACCATAACCAAATGCTTTTACTACTGCTAAAAATTGTGTGTTATCTTTTAATTTAGATTTTAAATGCTCAAAATTATGTTTCAGTGCTTTTAAATCTATTTCAAGAAGGGTTTCTTGCGCTTTAAACATTAAGATTTCTTTTGTTTAGACGTCACATCTTCAACATCGGTCACTTTCATTTTTTTAATCTTTTCACTCATAGTAGCCTTGTAATACGCAGCCCTACTTAATGGTTCATATTCATCTACTTCACCCAACATTACTATACTATCATTTGTAGATTTTCTATAACTGTATTGTGCTAAATTCCCAGTTCTGGTGCAAACCGCATGTACTTTGGTAACATACTCTGCAGTAGCCATTAAGTTTGGCATTGGTCCAAAAGGATTTCCTTTAAAATCCATATCTAATCCAGCCACAATTACACGAATGCCTTTATTGGCCAAATCGTTACATACCCGTACTATTTCATCATCAAAAAATTGAGCTTCATCTATACCAACCACATCACAACTGTCGGCCAAAATTGGTATGTTTGCGGCAGCAGGAACCGGTGTAGAGCGAATTTGATTTTCGTCGTGGCTTACCACCATATCCTCATCATAACGCACATCAATGGCTGGTTTAAAAATCTCAACCTTTTGTTTTGCAAACTGTGCACGTTTAAGACGACGGATTAATTCTTCGGTTTTTCCTGAGAACATAGAACCACAGATAACCTCAATCCATCCAAATTGTTCTTTATGATTTACTGTATTTTCGAGAAACATTTTGTAATTTTAACACTGGTACTAAATAAAGCTAATGCTCGTTTTGTATAAAGGTGGCGTAAATTTATTAAAAGAAAAAGTGTAAAACGCATAAATTTTTAAAATTGTATTAAGATGAAGAAAAAGCTAGAATCTGACTTAGTAAGTATTGCCCACAGAATTCTTAAACTTAAAGGAAAGGAAGATGTTTTAAAAATGCATGAAGAAGCGCGCATGCTTTATGAAAAACTATCGGTTTTAAAATTTGCCCATGAAAACTTTGAAGATGATATACCCACAATAGGCAATAACTCTTCGTTTTTTGATATGCTTGATACAGCGTTTAATAATAAAATTAGTGACACTATTGAAGTTGAAGATAAAATCTACATTAATCTAGATGATGTTGAAGACGATGATATCTCTGAGCCGGTGATGAACAAAATTAAGGATATGGTAGAATTTATGCCAGAACAAACTGAACAAGAGCGCGTTGATGCCATTATTGATACTGTTATTCCAAAAAAAGAACATTATAAGAGTGAATTAGAGGATTTAACAGCAGATTTTAAAGATTTACCTGTTTTTGAACCCGTATCTAAAGTACAGAAGCAAAACGGACAAGAGAAAAAATCGTTAAACGATCGTATTAAGAGCCGTGGTTTAACTATTGGTTTAAACGATAAAATAGCGTTCATCAAACATCTCTTTGGTGGAAATACTGCAGATTATGATCGAGTTATTTCTCAATTAAACACCATTCAATCTCTAGAAGATGCTAATCGATTTATAGAAACTATTGTAAAACCAGATTACAATAATTGGCTTGGAAAAGAAGAATTTTCAGAACGTTTTATGGAAGTTATAGCATCTAAATTTAGTTAAACTCTTTTTAAAGACTTTAAAGTTTATAGGCCTGTTTTACCATGTACTTTACAATTAGTATATGAAATGGTTTAATTAGTGCCATATAAATTTTTCCGAATGTATTTTTATACTCTACTAAGGTTGTTACCTTTATGTTGTACTGGCTTTCTTTAGAATTAAAAACACTTACCCTAAAATTTAAATGTTTATCATCTGCTCCAATTAAAACTTCGTTATCTTCAACACTAAATACCTTAATAAACCCAATGTTGCCACCAGATCTAAAATCAGATTTAAAACTTTTGTCCATATCAGTTTTTAAACCAAAAACTTTAACTAAAGCATTACGTAAGCGCATTAAAAACATCACCCTTTTAGGCATAGTTCCAAAAATTAGATGTGCTATAGTAACTAGTGAATCTTTATGATTTGTCGTTGAAAACGTATCAGTAAAATCTATTTTTGAAAGTGCTTGTTTAATACCAAATGTATCTGGACTTTGTTCTGTTTTTACAATCATAAACTTTATATATTAATTCAAAATTAGGTCAAATATACTAATTTTTTAATAATTAGGTCAATGTTACTAAATTTAATATATTTGATTTATGAGGAATACTAAAGATAAAATTCTGGTAACCGCCTTAGATTTATTTAACACACAAGGAATGGCTAAGGTTACTTTAAGGACTATTGCTAGTAAAATGGGCATTAGCCAAGGTAATTTAAATTATCATTTTAAAAAACGAGAAGATATTGTTGAAGCCTTATATTTTCAAATTGTTGTAAATATAAATCAGGTTATTGCAAATAGTATGCAATCTAAAAATCATTTGGAAAGTGTTTTTAGTATTTCTAAAGCCATTATGTTTACGTTTTATAAATATCAATTTTTCTTACTAGATTTTGTTTTAATTATGCGGGAGAATAAAAAAATTAAAGCACACTATGTTACGCTAATTAAACAGCGAGAAGCTGAGTTTTTAAAGATGACTAAGCTATTAATTGATAAAGACTTAATCCGTAAACCAATATTTTCAAATGAATATAATAATCTCTTTAAAAGGTTTCAGATTTTAAGTGATTTTTGGATGTCTTCAGTAGTTGTAGAACAGGGTAAAATTACTGAAGCATCGGTGGATCAATATTCAGAAATCATTTATCAATCTTTATTCCCTTATTTAACTTTAAAGGGTCAAGAACTTTATAAGTCAGTATCTTTGGTGTAATTTTAATTTAAAATTTAGATGAGTAAACTCTTTATAGTACCAACTCCTATAGGTAATTTAAAAGATATCACATTTCGCGCTATTGATGTTTTAAAAGATGTAGATTTAATTTTAGCCGAAGACACCAGAACTTCAGGAAAACTTTTAAAACATTTTGAGATTTCTACTCATATGCAATCGCACCACATGCATAATGAGCATAAAACGGTTGACAATATTATTCAAAAACTAAAAGCAGGCTCTTCTGTAGCGTTGATAAGCGATGCAGGAACACCAGCAATTTCCGATCCTGGATTTTTATTATCTCGTGCCTGTATTGAACATAACATAGAAGTAGATTGTTTACCTGGTGCAACGGCTTTTGTACCGGCATTGGTAAATTCTGGTTTACCAAACGATAAATTTGTATTTGAAGGGTTTTTGCCTGTAAAAAAAGGCCGCCAAACCCGACTATTGATTTTAGCTGAAGAAACACGAACTATGATTTTTTACGAAAGTCCACATAAATTAATAAAAACATTAGGGCATTTTTGCGAGTATTTTGGGGAAGATAGAGTGGTTTCTGTATCTCGAGAATTAACAAAACTATATGAGGAAACCATTCGTGGTACAGCAAAAGAGGTATGGACGCACTATACCAATAAACCGCCAAAAGGCGAAATTGTAATTGTAGTATCAGGAAAAAGTAAATAACATTAAAATATAAAAATGACTATAACATCTTTTAGAAAAAAATTAAAAGAAAACCCAGAACACATTGAGTTTTCTGAAACTATGAGCGTAATTGATGCGCACTATAATTTTACACCAACAGCATTTAAAAACGGTACATTAAAAAATGCTGAAGGACAAAACTCAGGGTCGTGTAAATTATTTGCTTTTGCTAAAGCGCAAGATTTATCAAAAGATGAAACTTTGGCTTGTTTTGGACAGTATTATTTTGATGATGTTTTAAATGATCCAATTGGAGACGGGCATCAAAATATTAGAAATTTTATGAAGAGTGGTTTTGAGGGTTTGAGTTTTGAAAGTGATGCTTTAAAGGAAAAGTAACCTGTTAATTCGAGTTTTTTAGAAATTAAAAATAACTTAATACTTATCTAAAAACTTATGCTTTTTCTTTAGCACTCGTTCTTCATTAGCACTCCAAATACCATAGACTAGAAAAGCTATAAAAATAATTTTCCATAAAATACCTTTAAATAGGAATTGTGGATCAATTGTATATAGAAATATGTAGTATATCAACAAAAGCGATAGAGCAAGCGATAGAAAAAGTAAAGGTTTTTTAGGAGATACGTATGCAAATACTCCAAATAGAATAGCTAAAACAGCATAAAAAACAGAATTAGTAACACTTTTTGTCTGCGCATAAATAAATACCGCGTTAAACAATTGAAACGCACCAATAATATAAAGGATTTTTTGGGCTTTTGCTTGCGACTCTTTAGCATTACCTATTTTTGCTTTATTAGATATTTGTTTCCCAATAAAAATAGATTTTTCCTTATCAGTTCCTGATAATGGATATCCACAGTTTTCACAGTTTATTTCTACTTGAGATACCCCCTCTTTACAATATGCACATTTTTGTTCTGTCATGTGTTTAAACTTAAAAAGGTGCTAAATACTGTTGGTATTTTAATATTTCCTCAGGATTTGCTTGAATATCAATTCGTTTTATTTCTTCTTCGTTCTCATTTAATTCAATTAAATATCCCCTCTCATTCTCTTCAAACATCCTAATAAACACTTTTAAAGATCCATCTTCATTATAAAACTTCATAGCATCAAAATCATCGTAAGTAGAAACTATATGTTCAGCATATATTTTACCTAATTTTACGTTTTGAGTAATTTTTCTTCCATCCTTTATAAACATTTGAGATTGTATCCCTCCTATAATATCATAAGAAATAGATTCTATAATTTTTTCCTTTTCAATTTTAGATTCAGACTGAATTTGACCACTTTCAAAATAGTTTGTGTTTTTTCCAAACAACACTCCATTAGAATAGTTTTTTAGAGTTTTTAAAGCACCAGATATGTAATATGTTTTTTCTTCTCCGTGTTTTTTTCCTTGTTTATATTTGGAGTACGTGAATTTTTTTCCGTTAGAATGATACAGAATATAATCGCCATTCAAAATACCTTCTTCAACATTAAACTCTTCCCATTTTACACCTTCGTTACCAACAACAAAATAACCATCCATTAACTTTTTATCATCATTGAAACGATAGATTTCTATACCTTGATAAGCATCTATAAAATAGCTATTTCTAGGTATCAATTCAAAGCTAAGACCTTTTCCCTGTTTTTTATTACATGCCAAAAAACAAATAAAAAAAACAATTATTGATAATTTATTCAGAAAACCATTCATAATCTATACATGCTTACCTTTTTCCCAACCATGCTTACCTAAATATTGATCACCGCTTTCCACTGCACCACCTTCAATACTTGTTCCCATACTATCGTTCCATCTATTTAAATATCCAAACAAAGAAATAACTCCCAACATTTCTACAATTTCACCTTCGTTCCAATGCTCATACAAGCGTTTTTTTATGGTTTCATCTACACCATTAGGTACTTGAGACGCTTGTAATGAAAAATCTAAAGCAGCACGTTCTGCTTCAGAAAAAGCGGGATGCGTTCTGTATTCCCAAATATTATCAAGTTGCTCTTGTTCTGCACCATAACGTTCCGCAGCGCGAATAGCATGTGCTTGACAATAACGGCAACCTGTAGCATTACTACTCACCCAAGCAATCATACGTTTTAAAGCAGAGGTTACACGCCCTTCATTGGCCATAACAGCTTTATTTAAATTAATAAACGCCTTACTTATAGCTGGACGATGTTGCATAGTAAGTATAGAATTTGGGCAAAACCCTAAGGTTTCATTAAAAAACTCAGCAAGAGCTTTTGTTTCTAAATCGTGGTCTGGAGATAATGGTGTTACTAAAGGCATATTTTATTTATTAAATAGTATTTTTGAACACTACAAGTAACAAAAATATTTAAAGATGGCAGTAAAAGTTTCTACAAAATGGTTAGGCGAAATGCGATTTGAGAGCACAAACCCCTCAGGACACAATTTATTTATTGATGCAGGAGAAGAAAATGGTGGTAAAAGCGAAGGCTATCGCCCAAAAGCTTTAATGCTGTCTGGTTTAGCAGGATGTTCTGGATTAGATGTGGCATCATTAATAAAAAAAATGAAGCTAAATGTAGATGATTTTAATATTGATGTTGAAGCAAATTTAACAGACGAACACCCTAAATTTTATGATAAAGTAGCGATGCATTTTCACTTTTATGGTGAAGATTTAAATGAAAAAAAACTACAAAAAGCAGTAGATTTATCTATAGAAAAATATTGCGGCGTTATGGAAATGTTTCGTCAATTTTCAGAATTAGATATCAAAACTCATTTTCATAATAAAGGTGCCTAAAGTACTTTTAACTTAAAAATTTGTAGATGCGTTGGACCCTTAAACCAAAACCTGATTTAAAAACGATAAAACATCTTGAAGACAAACTTCAAGTAGACGAAACTATTGCTACATTATTAGTACAACGCGGTATTAAAACCTATGATGAGGCAAAAACTTTTTTTAGACCTAGTTTAACCCATTTACACGATCCATATCTAATGAAAGATATGGATAAAGCTGTTGCCCGAATAGAACAGGCATTTGCTAATAAAGAAAATATTTTAGTTTATGGTGACTACGATGTTGATGGCACTACAGCCGTAGCATTAATGTCTACCTATTTAAAAACTAAGCATAATTTAGTATATACTTACATACCAAACCGTTATGATGAAGGTTATGGGGTATCTAAAAAAGGGATAAACTTTGCTTTAGAAAATGATTTTACTTTAATTATTGCTTTAGATTGTGGCATTAAAGCCATTGATAAAGTGGCATATGCAAAAAATTTAGGTATAGATTTTATAATTTGTGATCATCATAGACCTGGAAACGACGTACCCAACGCTGTTGCAGTTTTAGACCCTAAACAAGACGATTGTAACTATCCTTTTAAAGAATTGTGTGGTTGTGGTGTTGGGTTTAAATTGATACAAGCATTGGCACAAAAAGATGGTGAAACACCTGAAGATTTAATGCCTTACTTAGATTTGGTAGCTACTGCAATTGGTGCTGATATAGTGCCTATTAATGGTGAAAATAGAGTGCTAGCCTACTTTGGATTACACGTTATAAACACAAAACCAAGGCCTGGTATTAAAGCTATTTTAGATCAAATTGAAAAAACCGAACTTACTATTACCGATGTCGTTTTTATTATAGCACCACGTATTAACGCCGCTGGCCGAATGGAACATGGTAATTTTGCTGTGGCATTATTAGCAGAGGATGATTATGAACTTGCTAAAGTTCATGCCGCAAATATTGAGACCTATAATTTAGAAAGGCGAACTATTGATAAAGAAATTACAATAGCAGCCCTAGAACAAATAGAAGCATTAAAAGAGGAAAACCGACTTACAACAGTTGTGTATGACGAAAATTGGCACAAAGGTGTTATTGGTATTGTAGCTTCAAGACTCACAGAAACATACTATCGCCCTACCTTAGTATTTACTAAAAGTGGCGAAAAATTAGCAGCTTCTGCACGATCTGTTAAAGGTTTTGATGTATATAATGCTTTAGGCGCTTGCGCTGAACATATTGAACAGTTTGGAGGCCACAAGTACGCAGCAGGTTTAACCTTAAAAGAAGAAAACTATCAGGCGTTTAAACAAGCTTTTGAAGATGTGGTTTCTAAAACGATAGATAGAAACTTGTTAATTCCAGAAATTAAGATTGATGCTGAGATTGACTTGAAACATCTTACACCAAAGTTTTATAGAATATTAAAGCAATTTGCACCTTACGGTCCAAGTAACATGACACCTGTATTTATGACAGAAAATTTAAGAGATACTGGTTATGGTAAATGCGTAGGTGCAGATAAAACCCATTTACGATTTACTGCAGCACAACCAGACTCTAATAGTATTGTAGGCATTGGGTTTGGTATGGGTGAAAAACATGAATTAATTTCTGATAAAAAACAATTTAGAGCAGCTTATTCCATTGATGAAAACGAATGGAAAGGTAATGTATCACTACAATTAAAATTACGGGATATTAAAGCGTAACTATGCAAAAAAACGACCCATACGCAGCATTACGTATTAAAGAATTCAATATATTTTTATTATTACGATTTGCTTTAGTTTTTGGATGGTCTATGCAATTTGTTGTGATAGAATGGCAAGTATACTCACTTACTAATGATAAATTAAGTTTAGGAATTATAGGTGCCTGCGAATTTATTCCTGCATTTTTTATGGCGCCATTTGCGGGTCATATTGTAGATAGAAAAGAAAAACGCAATCTGTTTGCACTAATTATTGCTCTATTTTCTTTAATTAGTTTTGGGTTGTTTTGGTTAACATCTCAGGCTATTGAAACATCATGGTCTACGTCTCATATTGTTCTGGGGATTTACGGTTTGGTATTTTTTGGAGGTATTTTAAGAGCTTTTTTTGGACCAACCATATTTTCGTTAATAGCCTTATTAGTGCCAAAACCTATTTACCCAAATGCAGCTACTTGGAGTAGTAGTACCTGGAAAGGTGCATCTGTAACTGGTGCTTTAGTTGGAGGGTTTTTAATTGCTTGGATAGGCGTACATTATACATTAGGTATTATATTTTTATTGGTGCTCGTTGCTTTAGCTTTGGTGTTTTTTATTAAAAAGAAGCCAGTACTTAATACCAAAATAAGTGAGTCTATAAAAGAAAGTTTAAAAGTAGGGATACGATTTGTTTTTAATGATAAGGTGATTTTAGGTGCCTTAACTTTAGATATGATTGCGGTACTTTTTGGCGGCGCAGTAGCCATATTTGCAGTATTTGCAAAAGATATTTTAGATGCGGGTCCTAGAGGATTTGGTATCTTAAATGCTGCATTGTCTTCGGGTAGTATTTTAACCATGCTTGCTACCACTTATTTGCCCATAACAAAACATACAGGAAAAAAATTATTGATATCCATATTTGGATTTGGTATTGCTATGATTGTTTTTGGAGCTTCAAAATTATTTTGGCTTAGTGTTGTAGCATTGTTTATTGCTGGGATATTTGATGGCGTTTCTATGGTAATACGGCAAACGATTTTACAACTAAAAACACCTGACGATATGCGTGGTAGAGTTGGTGCTGTAAACTCTATGTTTGTGGGCTCTTCTAACGAGCTTGGTGCTTTAGAGAGCGGTATTGCAGCAAAAATTTTTGGTGCCCCTTTAGCAGTGATATTTGGAGGTTGTGCTACATTAATTACAGTATCTATTATAGGATTAAAAAATACAGCTCTACGAAATTTAGATTTAACACAAGATGTTAAAGCTAACGAAGTTCCGTAAATTTTAAAGCCTATGTTTTAATAAAATCTAAGATAATTCGAGTAAGTACTTCGGGTTGCTCTTCTTGGATAAAATGCTTCGCTTCTATTATATTAATACAGTCTTCACTTATATTTAAATCTTTAGTAATTCGTTCTTTTTGAGGACTCCATTTTAAAAAATCGTCATTTTTACCCCAAATTATAGTTACAGGAATATTAAGTTTTTCAATAATAGGTTGGTAGTTTTTTAGTGCGTTACAGGTTTGCGTAAAGAAATAATACATAGCTTTTGTTTTTCCTTCTTTAAGCGGTGTTTTGTAGCCTTCAACATCAATTTTAGTTAATGTGTTTTCAGTCATACCAGACTTAAATAATCCTTTTAACATCATGTTTGTTGTAATGCCGTTTCTATAACTCCACATGGCTGTTTTAGCAAAAAATCCTTTTTTAAATCGGATAGGTGGATCAAAACCTTCTTCATAAACAATAGTATTTAGCATTACCATATTTTTAATACGGTTTGGTGCTATGGCAGCCAATTCCCAAGTCCATAATCCACCAGCATCATGCATCACGTGCGTCCAATCTTCAATATCTAAAAAATCCATTAGTGCCAATAAGCGTTTGGCATGGTTTTCTTCGGAATATATATTATAACCATCAGGACTATCGCTAGAGCCAAAGCCTAACATATCTGGCACAATTACACGATTGGTTTTAGCTAATTCATCAATCATATTTCGGTATAGCCAACCAGAAGTAGGTACACCATGCAGCAGTAAAATAACAGGCCCTTTACCTTTATCTATATAGCTTATGTTTCCATCTTTAGAATTGAAACTTTGTTGTGTTGCTCTAAATTCTGAATAAGTCATTTGCGCGTTATTTACAACCTTAGATTGGTAAGGTTTACATGATAAAACACTGATAGTTAAAAGTATTAATATACAAATATTCTTCATAAGGAGCGCATTTAAAATTATTCGAATTTTTTTAATGATACCGTTTCTCCATCAAATTCGGCATAGGTAAAATATTGTATCCAATCGCCAAGGTTAATGTATTTTGAGTTTTTGTTTAGATCTATGTTTAATGGCAAATGCCTATGACCAAATATAAAGTAGTCTCTGTGTTTATCTTCTAATTTGCGTTTGCAATACTGAGCAAGCCACTCGTTATCTTCTCCTAAAAATACGGCATCATCATCACCTGAAATTAACTTATTTTTTACTGAAAAATATTGAGCAATACGCATACCAATATCTGGATGCCCCCATTGAAATATCCATTTAAAAAATGGATTTGTAAATACTTTTTTTAAGCGTTTATACCCTTTATCTCCTGGTCCTAAACCATCACCGTGTCCTAAAAAAAAGGTTTTATTATTAAATATGAATTCTTTGGGTTTATGGTATACTGGAATATTTAATTCTTCTTCAAAATAACCATTCATCCACAAATCGTGATTACCAACAAAATAATGAATGGGAATACCCGAGTCTGAAATTTCGGCAAGTTTACCCAACGTTCTGGTGAAGCCTCTTGGTACTACGGTTTTATACTCAAACCAAAAATCGAACAAATCGCCTAATAAAAAAATAGCTGCTGCATCTTCTTTAATGCTATCTAACCAGGCTACAAATTTTTTTTCTCGAGGAAAGGATGCTTCTTTGGTTGGGGCGCCTAAATGATTATCTGAGGCGAAGTATATTTTTTTGCCTTTGGGTATTTGCATGTTGTAAATATAACAATTCCTAAGATTGCAGGAATCTTGTGATAGATGTTTTGGTATTAATTTTTTTGTATGGATTAAAACATATCAATTTAGTATTGGTATTTTAATTGAAAACTTAGTTAACAGAATTTCTGGTTATTATATCTAGCACTATTGCTAGCTGGTACGTGCGCTAGGGATTGAACGGCATGTTTGAAATCCCCGACGTAGGAGGGATTGAGTAGTGAAAGCCCGACCCTTTAGGGTAGCGCCCAAAAAATTAATTTTGATCGGCTGCAAACCACTCTGCAAAACTAGTGGCAGTTTCTCTAAGCTTTAAGGAATGTAGTTTTATGTTTTCTGGAAGATGTGTTTGTATCTTTTTTGCAAAATCTATAATCATCATTTCACTAGTAGGTTGGTAATCTACAAGTAATACGTTGTGCCCTTCTTTTTTTAAAGTAGCGCCAAGTTGCGCATGTGGTGTGTTTTTATTGAATACTATGGCATGATCGAAAACTTCTTCTATCTCTCTTTTTACAATCTTTTTTAGATCGCCAAAATCGATAACCATGCCGTATTTTGGATTAGTAGCATCTGAAATGGGTTTACCAATTACTGTAACTTCTAAACTATAACTATGCCCATGTACATTTTTACATTTACCATCATAACCATAAAGTGCGTGACCAGTTTCGAAAGAGAATTGTTTGGTGATGCGTATATTACTCATTTGTGTGATATTGGATGGCAAATATACTATCTTCTTCGTTTTTTATTTACAAAATAAACGATTATTAATACCAAGGCTAAAAGTAAAAAAAGGCCGTTGCCGCTTAAAAAGTTTAGTATATCCATAATTTAAATTATTGTGTGTTGTTTTTGTTATGTTTTTTACTGTGATAGTATATCATGTAGGCGATAATTACTAGAACTATAAGAGGAATTATTGAGCCCATAAACACGCCTATTTCGTAGCTTTTATCTGGTGCGTTATTAATTTTTTCTTCAATATTTAAATTTTGAAAAAAACCACATATTAGATGTATTGATTGTAACATGATGCTGTAAAGTTAATTGTTTTTAGCGAGTGGTATAAAGCGTTTTCTAAAATTAATAAATAATGGTAACGCTCTAGCTATCATCCAAAATGTAAGGGCTATAAATATGCCTTTTAGTTTGAAGTTAAAATAATCTAAACTGTAAAGTATTGGTATAAATACTAGAAATGTTGCGAGGAGCAAAACGTTTCTAAGCGTACTCATTTTGCCTAAACCTTTAAAAATACCATCGAAAATAAAAGCAATAGCACAAATGGGTTGCATGAGGAGTACTATCCAAAAAACATCGTAAAACTGTTCTAAAACTTCGGGTTCTTTGGTAAATAAAATGCCAATTGGTTTATAAATAAGAAACCCAATACATGTTAAAGTTATACCAACTAAACCTCCTATTTTTATAAGTTTTTTATTGAGTGTTACTAAATTTTTATATTGTTTTGCGCCAAATAATCGTCCCGACATAATATTACCAGCACCTGCATAACCATCTATTACAAAAGCGCCTAGAAACCATAAATTAATGGCAATTGTATATGCTGCAATATAGTTTTTACCATAACCTGTAGCAAATCGGGTAGCAAAATACAGTGTGATATTAAGCGCTAAAGTCCTTATAAAAAGATTAAAAATCATAATTATAAAGCGGTTAATTTCTTTATTAAAAGGAAATGTTGGTAGCAATGGTATGTTTGTTTTTTTTAATAAATAGTACCCAGAACATAATGCCATTAGTAATTGTGCTATTACACTAGCATAGGCAGCGCCTTCAATATTCATAGGTGCTATATATCCAGAAATGCCATAGACTAAAACAACATCTAAAATAATGTTTACAGAGGCGCCAATAATGGCAACTATCATAGGATAATAGGTGTTTTGTAAGCCTCTAAATGTACCAAAAACAGCGATTGTAAATAAAGTAAATGGAAAACCAAATACTCTAATTTTATAGTATACAATGCTGTAATCTAAAATTAAACCAGAGGCGTTGTATAGTTTGAAAATTTGACTTGCAAACGGGTATGTGCTAACAATGATTAGCAGACTTAACGAGGTTATTATAAAAATGGCTTGTGCTGGTAGGTTTTTTACTGCTACTATGTTATTAGCTCCAAAGTATTGAGAAACTATAGCAGATATGGCACTGCGTGTTTGCCCTAAAATCCAAATAAGCATGGATAGAAATGTACCAACAATACCAACGGCTGCTAAAGATTCTACTGCATTCACAGTGATATTCCCAACAATTGCGGTATCTGTTATAGACAGGATAGGTTCTGATATCCCAGAAATAAGCGCCGGAATAGCTAATTTGTTAATATGTTTTAAGCTAATGTTTGAACTCACAAGACTAATTCATAACAATGAAACGGGTGTTCGCTTTGTTTTGGGAAATAAATATCGCCTAACTTTTTATAGCCCCGGCGTTTATAAAACGTTTGGTTTCTTTTATTTTGAGAAAATGTATCTAGCCTTATAGAAGTATACGCGTTTGTTTTAGCATAATTTTCAGCAAAAGTGAGTAGTTGTTGTGCATAACTTTTGCTTTGATAGTCTGGATGAACCGCAAGCCGATGAATATAAATATTATTACCATTAGGCGTTAACCACGCAATAGGAATGTATTCTTCATCCATATTTGTTGATATAGTAATACAACCAATAATTTTATTTTTAACTTCTAGTACATAGCACTCGCCTCTATCAATATCACTTTTAAAAGCTAACGCATTGGGGTAAAATTCATTCCACTGAAAGATGTTTTGACTTATCATGAAAGCCGCACATGATTTAGTAATTAATAAAATTTTATCTACATCATCATGTATTGCTTTTCGTATCATTTAATTGTTTTACTTTTGCCTTATAATTTAGTGTAAAATTACGCTTTAACTATTTAGTTATGAAAAATATTTTAGTTCCTGTTGGTTCTTCTAAAAATGCAGTAAGCCATTTGCAATATGCGGTTGATTTTGCCGAAGCTTTTGGAGGTAAAGTATTTGTGGTACAAGTTTACAATGTATTTACAAAGGCTGGAACCATGACAAATGTTAATTCTATTATTGAGCGTGAAAGCCTAGAGTTTCTAAATGGATTAGTTTCTAAAGTTAACACCAAAAGTGTAGATGTAATTGTAAAAGTTTTAAAAGGTAATTTAATTGATACTTTAGAATTAGCTTGTAAGGCTGCTGATGTAGGTTTGGTTTTGGTTGAACCCAGAACAAACTCTATTAAAGATGAAGTGTATTTAGGTAAAACTTCGGGTAAAATTGTAAAGAAAATGGATGTGCCTGCATTAATAGTACCTGAAGGTTATGTATTCTCTAAGCCTACAAATATTTTAATGGCCATTAAATCTGCCATTATTAAAAAAGAAAATGCATTGCAACCTCTTAAAGACTTTAAAACTAAATTTGATACTACAATAGATTTGTTATTGGTAAAAACACCATATCATAACGAAGATGATTTTAATGTAAATGAAGAATTAAATGCACTAATTAGAAATACCACACGGTCTGTTAATGCCACAACATTTCAAGGCGTACTAGAGCATTTCCAATCGCATAATCCCGATATACTTTGTGTAGTAAGACGTAAACGTGGATTTTTTGCCAAAAAATGGGAAAAAGATACTATTTTAAGGAAAGACTTTTTTATTAAAACACCTGTTTTAGTGTTAAGCGGATTAAAATAAGTAGTTTAAATAAAAAAAAGGGGATGTAGCTCAGTTGGCTAGAGCGCTTGACTGGCAGTCAAGAGGTCGTCGGTTCGAATCCGATCTTCTCCACAAAAAAGCAATGCCATTTGGTATTGCTTTTTTTATATAAAATCTTCATCGTAAAATGTAGTCGCGTCTTGGAGTGCGGTATTTAATCTATCTTCTTCTATTTTAATCCTACCCTTATCCCAATTTAAATATTCGGAGATATCCTTTATAATTATAGCTTTGTAATGTTTAATACTTTCTATATCAAAATACAATCGCCCTGTACGTCTTATAAAAAAATCATTTAAACTATTTACCATCTCATAATATACGCTATACCAAAGTTCAGCTCGAATTAAATGTTCCAAGCTGGTATTAGTACTAAATGTTTTTGATTTATCAATGATAATATCGGCTTGTTTACCATAAAACGAGCATAGGTACCAAGAGTGATAAGCATCATTAATACCTAAATTAGCTAGCTGTTTTTCTATTTTTTTTTGATACGCTTGCACTTCATCGTTAGTAGTAAGTGCGGGGTTTACTAACGTTAACGTTTCCGTTTTTGAAGTTTCAAACTTGAGCTTATCCTCTTCTTCACTATATGTGTTTAAAACTGCATTTAAAGCTCTATAAGCCATTTTTCTATACCCGGTAAGCTTTCCGCCAGCCATAGATATCAAGCCGCTATCTGATACGAATATTTCGTCTTTTCGGGATAACTCTGAAGCAGATTTATCGTCTTCATGAATTAAAGGTCGCAAACCAGCCCAATTAGATTCAATATCATCAATAGTTAAATTTACCGTTTTAAACATGTTGTTTACAGCGTTTAAAAGATAATTCGCATCTGCTTTTGTTGCAATAACACGATCTAAACTTCCAGAATAATCAGTATCTGTAGTGCCAACATAGGTGGTACGTCCTCTTGGAATAGCAAATACCATTCTACCATCGGGCACATCAAAATAAATGGATTGCTTTACGGGTAATTTATTAAAAGGAAACACTAAATGTACACCCTTTGTAAGGTGCAACCTTTTATTGGTAATAGACTTATCTTTTTTTCGCACATTATCAACCCAAGGTCCAGCGGCTGACACATAGTTTTTAGCCTTTATAGTCAATACATTTTCAGTATTTAAATCTTTACAATTTAAACTTTCTATTTTGGACGCGCTATCGTAATTAAATCCTGTCATTTCACAATAATTCACAACGGTAGCGCCTAATTGGGTTGCTTTTTTTAAGATTTCAATAGTTAATCGTGCGTCATCTGTTCTATATTCAGCATACAAACCACCGCCAACTACAGTTTGCGTATTTAGTAAAGGCTCTTTTTCTAAAGTTTCTACTTTATCTAGCATTTTTCGTCTATCATCACCCTTTACATCCGCTAGAAAATCATATACTTTTAAACCTAAAGCGGTCATTAGTTTTCCATAAGTGCCGCCTTCAATTAAAGGCAATAGCATTTTTTGAGGTGTAACTAGGTGCGGTGCTAAGTTGTGAACAATGGCACGTTCAGACCCTGATTCTCTTACCAAACTAATTTCAAAATTCTTTAAATAACGTAAACCACCGTGTATAAGTTTGGTGGATTTATTACTGGTGCCAGAAGCAAAATCGTTTTTCTCTACAAGACACACTTTTAGTCCTCTAGCAGTAGCATCTAAAGCAATACCAGCTCCTGTAATACCGCCACCTATAATCGCCAAATCGAAAGTTTCTGTTCTCAATTTAGCAATTTGTGCATGTCTATATAATACTGAAAATTTTGAAGTTTGCACTGTACAGTTATTTATTAAAAAAAGTAATCATTTTTTCAGTTGCCATTTTTAGCTCTTTAGAAACTTCCATATTATCCCAAGGATGCTTTACGTTAAATACATGGTCTGCACCTTCTATAATTTCTAGTTGGCTATCAGAATTCCATTGGTGAAGTTTGTAAGCCTCATCAATCAATACACTAGTATCTTTATCACCATGAATAATTAAATATGGAATTTTTAAATTTGAAACAGCTCGTTTTATGGTTAAGCGCTCCTCATTCTCAATAAAATTCTCATAAAATTGATAGAAATGTGGCATTTGTTGTTTTGTTCTGCCATTCATTACATATTTAACACCATCTTTTTTCCACTCTTCTAAGTTACCAATAGTAGCAGTACGTTTACCATATGCGCAAACCCCTGCAAGACTTACCACTTTACTAATTCGCGCATCTTCTTCTGCTTTTATGGTTACTATACCACCGCCACGACTGTGGCCAATTATATGTATATTATTTGTATCGCTATTTGCTTTATAATTGTTGTTTGAAGAACTCCAATCCAACACAGTTTCTAGATCATCTAACTCTTTAGTGTAATTGTTATTACCAAATGCCTCTAAATCTGGAAAATCAATAGGTTGCTCAACGGTGCCTCCATTATGTGAAAAATTAAATTTTATGAAAAAGAATCCTGCTTCAGCAAATGCATTTGCCATAATATCCCAAGCACCCCAATCTTTAAAACCTTTATAACCATGACAAAAGATAACAATAGGTTTGGGTTTTGCATAGTCATTATAAAAAACATCTACTAAAATTGGTTTTTCATGTTTCCCTTGTACTATTATATTTTTTGAAATTTTCATGTTTATACTTCTTTTTCAGTAAAATCTATATCTGGATTACATATTTCTAAAATTAGGCGTTTTAACTCTATTTCGAATGCTTCAATAGTGTCTATTGTAATTAAAGTATTCTTTTTTCCTCTAGAACTTTCTTTTTTAGCAAATTTTAAAAATCCTGAGCCTAAGTTTTTAAACGAAATAATACCAGCTTCAATTGGAAGGCTAATTTTATTAGATGTATACATCATGTATGCATACGTTAATATCTGAAAGCTTTTACTATATTTTTTATAATCTGTTGTAATAGCATCCCAATCCACAACCTCTACTTGGTTTTGTTGTACACTACCTGTTTTATAATCTATTATTCTTGTGGTGCCATTATAGGCATCTACACGATCTACTTTTCCTGTAATTCTAACTGGAAAATCAAGCTCTTGAATACTTAAAGTGATATCGTTGTTTGCTTCAATTTGAAGAATTTTTATCTCATTACCAGCTTTTACATCCTCAATTTCAGCATTTAAAAAATTTAAAACGTAGCGCTTAGCGATTTCAAATACAATAAGGTTTTTTCCTTTTGAAATATCACCTTCTTTATATTCATTTTTAAAATGAAAACTTACACGTTCTTCAATTTTAGATTTTAAATTTTTAATAAGCTCTACAGTTAAAACCTGATTGATAAAAGGTGTGTAAAAATCTTCTAGTGTATTATGTACAACAGTTCCTAAGGTATTTGCCGCAACAGTTTCCTCAACATCTTCATATTCTCGAATTTTTAAAATCTTTTGATAATAAAAGTCGATAGGGTTCCTCATGTAATTTGTTAATGATGAAGGAGAAAATCCTTTTTTTGCCACAGAAAAAACAGCTGCTAATAACGCTTCTGTTTTAGTAATTACTTTTAGTTCTTGAGTAATTATGGGCACTTTAGGCACTACTATGCTATGATTAATTGTATGAATACCTTCTAATTCTAGTTGGGTAATAAATCTACTTTTTTCACCCCCAATTAACACATCTGCTTCTGTGTTGTAAAGTATATAAACCTTTTTGGCGCGCTGTAATAACCTATAAAAATGGTAGGTGTATACCGCATCTTTTTCTTTATAGGTTGGTAAATTGTTCTCTAGTTTTACATCAAAAGGTATAAAAGAATTATTACTCTTTCCTGCAGGCAATACACCCTCGTTTACAGAAGAAATAATAACAGTCTCAAAATCTAAAACACGAGATTCTAACATTCCCATAATTTGTAAACCTTCTAAAGGTTCGCCCAAAAAGTCTAAAGTCTCAGAACTTAGTAATTCTTTATAAACACTATAAAGAGATGCTATATCCTTAATGTAATTGTACGTTGTATTTAGTCTTAAAACTTCATTAAATAATGTATTGAATCGGTACAAATACTCTAGAGACAACCTATTTGATGACTTGTCGTCATCTAAGTGCGTTTTAATATTAAATATTAAATTAGTACAGTTAGATATAGCGGTTTCTATTGATGTATCCCATTGAGAAAATAACAAACCTAAAAGTTTTTCCTGTTTTGGTACAATTTGCGTAAGCTCTTCAATTTTAAGATACGTAAGGTTATTACTATTTATATATTCAACAAGTTTATTTGCTGTATCTATGGTATCGTTTAAAAATAATGGTTTAATAAATGGATGCGATACTACTGTAATAATATCTTTATAGTAGAAATTTTTAGAACTGGTTTTATGAATACGAAATAAATGCTCAAAAAGTGATGCTAATGGAATTGATTTTAAAGGAAAACCCATTGTAATATTAAGCGCTTCTATACTTGTTGGTAGCGAATTTAAAACTGGTACTAGTAAATTCTCATCACCTAAAACTACCGCAGTGTTTTCTAAACCTTTGGGAGTTGCCTTTAAGTTTTCTAGCAATTCTCCTATATATTTTGCTTGCCCAACGTTTTTAGGAATTCCAAAAACTGATATGTTTTTATGTTCTGAATAATGTGAAGTTAACCATTTAAAAGCTTGAGTTTTAAAATGAGGCCAGCTAGCACTATGTGATCTAATAAAATAACCAGCATCGTGTTTTGTATTATCTATAAAATTAGCATCAATATCCCAATAGATTTTAGCAACATCATTTTTAAGTAGTTCTTGTATGATAGTTTCTTCTGCAGTATTTAAGGCATTAAACCCTAAAAAAATGAATGTTTTGTCATCTATCTTTTTTAAATAAGACTCTATATTTTTAGCGGCTTCTCTATAAATTAAGCCTTGATATCCAATCTTCTTATCTATTAAAGCAGAGGTAAAATGTTTGTAATATGTTGTTAGCTTATTCCAAAATGAAAGATACTTTTTTATAAATTCTGTTTGATTTTTTTCAGAAGACCAATGGTTAATTTCTTGAATAGCTCCTAAATATTCAAAAATTTGTTCTTGTGGAATAAGATAACGATCAATCTCGTTAAAGTCTTGTAATAATATTTGCCCCCATTTAGTAAACGACTCGAATGTGTCTTGTTTCGGTTTTTCTGTTAAGTCTTGATAAGTAGCATAAAATTCAAAAAGCAAATCTGTATTGTTTGCGCTTTTAAGGTGTGATACCTCTTCTACAAACTCTTCAATACTTAATATATCTGGAGCAAATATTGATGTTTTGTTTACTTTAGATAGTTGATGTTTTAAGAATAAACCAGCTCTTTTACTGGGCAGAATAAACGTTAATTCAGAAAAGTTATAATTACTCTTTTGTAAATCTTTTAAAACATCAAAAATAAAACTGGTCATATATATAAAAATAAAAAACGCTTCGGGAATACCGAAGCGTTTTTAAACTTATTTATGTTAAGAATTAACTAATCTTATTTTGCTAAGTTAATTTCTACACGTCTGTTATTAGCTCTACCAGCTCTAGTCTTGTTAGAGTCTATTGGTCTAGATTCTCCGTATCCAAGAGCAGATAATCTAAATGCATCAATACCATTAGTTACTAAGTATTCTTTAACAGAATTAGCTCTAGAGTCAGATAATCTCTGGTTTAATGTATCACTACCAACACTATCCGTATGACCTTCTACTGTAAACTTAGCAGTTGGGTATTCTTTAAGAATTGCAATAATATCAGCTAAAACAGCTGCAGATTGTGCTTTAATAGTAGATTTACCTGTATCGAATAAGATAGTTTTAGCATATTCGTTTAAAGTAGCTTGAACTGCTTCAGTTACTTCAGGACAACCATTGTTTGCAACAGTACCTTTAACATCTGGACATTTATCGTCTTTGTCTAGTACACCGTCACCATCTTTATCAGCCCAAGGACAACCTTTGTTTGCAGCAGGACCTGCTTCGTCTGGACATTTATCATCAGCATCAGTAACACCGTCACCATCAGCATCAGGACAACCAGCCAAAGCTTTTAAACCAGCTACAGTAGGACAGTTATCGTTTTTATCAACAACACCATCACCGTCAGCATCAGGACATCCGTTGAATTCAGCTGCACCAGCTTCATTAGGACAATCATCTTTACTGTCTTCAATTCCATCACCATCAGTATCAGGACATCCGTTGAATGCTTCTAAACCAGCAACATCTGGACAAGCATCATCTTTATCGTAAATTCCATCACCGTCAGTATCAGTTCCTCCAAATCTAATTGAAATCCCCGCAGAATGTTGGAAGTGTGTATCTAAATAATCTTCAAACGCATGTTTGTAAGATGATTGGATAGTTAAACCAATGTTTTCATTAAACCAAAGGTTAAAACCTAAAGTACCGTTTAAGGTACCAGCTCCAACTTCATCAATCCAAGTGTAACCACCACCGATTCCAACAAAAGGATCGAAAGTTTTCCACTCTAAAGCCTCTCCGATACCATATTTAATAGTACCATCTAAACCGTAGTAAGATAAATCGTCTACATTACTTGTAACATCTTCAACTGATCCTGGAACATCTCCCCACTGATCAATTTTGTTTAAAGATCCAGCTACTCCAAAAGAAAATCCATTTCCTATGTATTTAGAAACAGAAATAGTAGATAATGAGGGTAAAATGTTGTAATGATCGTCTACGTTAGCAAACTCATCAAAAATAGTTTCACTAGCTGTACCGCCAGTAGTAAGTAGACCATCACCTGTAGGGTAAGCATCAACTGCATTAACTCCAATGGTAATTTGCCAAGGGTTGTTTTTGTCTTGCGCATCAACGTTGCTATAACCTAGTACAAGCAACATAGCTAACAATAATCGGCTAAGATTTTTCATATTCAAAAGTTTAATTTTTAAGTGTTAATCGTGAACAAAAGTAAGTTGTTAAATGTTATTAACAAAGACAAATATATAAAAAAATTGGACATTACCTTTATTCATAGGTATTTCAGAATGATTTTAGATAACAATTAGTGCAAATAAGCACATTATGAGAAAAATAATTCTTTAATCTGCTTTAAAAAGTTTCTATATATATGTCTTTATTACTGTAAACAAGGATTTTTTTAGCAATTACATATCCCATACTTTCTATGGTGGTACCATAGTCGTGGAGTTGATTTTTGTGACTTTGCCTTGGCTCTCCTGTTTTGTAGTCAATAATTACAACGGTATTATTCTCCTTATTAATAACCAATCTATCAGGACGCATTATTCGTCCTGTAGCAGTAATAATATCTCTCTCGTTATATATTGTATATTTAGAGTGGTAATATATTTCTAGTTCTCGATGGTTTACAATTTTTAAAACTAGCGCCTTAATAGCATCTTTTTGGTCTTTAGAAATTTTAGACGCATTATAGGCATCTTGTATTGCCATATCAACATCATCTTTTGTTTTTATTTTAGCCATAATATCATGAACTAAATTACCTTTTTCTATGGCTTCTTGCTGATGCGTATCCCAGAGTGTTCCTGATTTTGTGACGATGCTAACATTTAAATCTTCTTTAGCACTTGATATAAACTTATTTTGCTCTATTATTAATGTACTATTTTTAACACTATTGATTTCTTTTTTAGAATTTCCAAAACTATAAGTATCGCTTATACCGTTCCATTTGCCCAAATGTTTCAAATACTCAATCAATAATCCAGAATATTTCTTTTTAGAAGCTTCTGCTTTTAAGTTATCATCATTTTTAGAAATAATATAAAGATGTTGTTTTGCTCTTGTTAAAGCAACATACAACAAGTTAATATTATCCAATTCTTGTTGTGATTTATGGGTATTGTATACTGCCAACCCTTGTGGTCCAAAATGCTCAAAATCTGAATTAAAATTTAAAAGTGTGTGTGTAAAACCCGCATACATATCCTTATTTAGTTGGTACCATTCTTTGGGTTCTATTTCTTTATAAATATCTAAATCAGCGTAAGGAAAAATCACCACATCAAACTCTAAGCCTTTAGATTTATGTATTGTCATAATTTGCACAGCATTTTTACCTTCTGGAGACACAATACTCAACACATCTTTTTTCTTTTCAAAATAATCTAAAAACCCTGAAATACTAGAGCCTTTTTTAGTATAAAAATCTAAAACAACATCAAAATACCCTTGTAAATAGGCATTTGTACTTTTTATTAAGTTGAAGCTTCTAGCTATAGTTTCTACTAAATCGTATAGCGGTAATTGAATTAAAGTAGCGCTGTTTACAAAAATAGAATACTGCTCTAACGTTTTAAATAGTTGTTGCAAAGAGAGATTGATATGTTTTGAAAAAAACTGATGTATATCTTTAATTTCTAATAATTCTGATAAAAAATGTAAAACTTCAATTTTTATCTCATTATTTTTAGGTTGCATTAAAAGCTTTAAAATATTGTGTATACATAAAACCTCTGGCGCATTGGCAATTAATAAAGTTTCTGAAGATAAAATAGGAATATCATGTTCACTCAAATAATTTGCAATAGCAATACCCTCCTTCTTCTTTCTTACTAAAACGGTTATGTCAGCATATTCAAAACCACTATTTTTACAGGTATTTATGGTATTTAACACTGCGTTTGTAAAAACTTCATCTCTATTATCTTCTTTTTCTATATTTAAAAAAGATAATTCTACATATCCATCTTGTTCATTGTTTACGTTTTGATATGCATTATTGTATAATTTTGCATAATCTTCATTTTGAAATACCACGTTTGCAATATATTGAAACAGCCCGTTATTAAAACTAATAATTTCTTTAAAACTCCTGTAATTAGTCTCTAAATTATTAACCTCTTGGGTGTTGTAAAACGGATGCACCTTTAAATTAAATAAATCGATAAATTGTTCTGCCTTTCCGCCACGCCATCTATAAATAGCTTGTTTAGCATCACCTACTAACATAGCACTGCCAGCTTCTGCAGATAGTGCATTATTAACAAGTGGTATTAAGTTTTCCCATTGTTTAACTGAGGTATCTTGAAACTCATCAATAAAATAATGCTTAAATTTTTCGCCAATACGCTCGTATATAAATGGTGTAGGTTGGTCTTTAATTTCTTCACTTATAATACTATTAAATTCAGAAATCAACATCTTATTTTGATCCTCCTTTAAAAAAGTTAGTTCTTTATCAATAGCATTTAAAACAGAAAGTGGTGTGATATTTTTATAAAACGCTTTTAAAAATTTAAGATGAAAAACAGCCGCCTTAACGGTTTTTAAATACACCTCTATTTCTGGAAGAATACTATCAATCATTCCAGCCAAAACAGAATCTAAGGTTTTATTATAAATGTCTTTTCTTTCTAAAATATTTTCCTCAAGTTTAGTATCGTACAAACGATAAAACTCAAGCTTTGCTGCTTTTTTAAAATGATTAGGCAAACTACCTCTTTTAAAATTAGAATGCTCTAAACCAGATGCAGCAATATGGTTTAAAACAGCATTAGCATTTGTTGTAATTAGTGCTTCTGCCTCTACAATTTTAGATTTTAATAGTTTTTTTAACCTATTAAAATCATCAAGAGACTTGTCTTTAAGTGTATTTATAAAAGGAATATCATTTTCATTTATCAACAGTTTAGCTATCCTATTAAAATCTAAAGATACATCCCAGCTCTTATCATCATCGGCCTTTTCAATAGCAAAGTCTATTAAAACATCGGTTAATTGCTTATTAGTACCAGCCTTATGTATCAAACTATCTACAGCTTCGTTTAAAAGTGCAGCTTGATCTAGCTCAACTTCAAAATTTAATGGCAACTTTAAATCATAAGCAAACGTTCTAATAATGCGGTGCGTAAAACCATCAATTGTAGAAATATCAAAAGCCGCATAGTTATGAATAATGGTATTTAAAACTGATTTAGACTTGTTATGAAGTGTTTTTGGCGATACTTGCAACTCATCACATAACGCTAAAAACATAGTATTGTCATTATGCTCTAAAATAGCTTTATCGGCAAACGTTTTAAGCATATCAATAATTCTACTTTTCATTTCGGCTACCGCTTTATTTGTAAACGTAATAGCTAGAATACGCTTAAAACTATCATGATGTTTAGCGCCCAAAATAATTTTTAAATACGATTTTACAAGTGTATACGTTTTACCACTCCCCGCAGAGGCATTATAAATGGTAAAAGCACTTGGTATAGCCATATTATTAAATTTGCTTACAAGATAAAAACTATCAATGAGTTGATAACAATTTATTATTTTTAATTGAAGTCTTTTATGTCTAACTTTGTTGAAATTAAATATTAATTTTTTAAACAAAAATAATTATGGCTTTTGAATTACCAGAATTAGGATATGCATACGATGCTTTAGAACCAAACATAGATGCTAGAACAATGGAAATACACCACTCTAAGCACCACGCAGGTTATACAAGTAAATTAAATGCTGCTATAGAAGGTACAGATTTAGAAGGAAAATCTATAGAAGATATTCTTACTAATTTAGATATGACTAACGGTGGCGTTAGAAACAATGGAGGTGGATTTTACAATCACTCTTTATTTTGGAGTGTAATGAATCCTGAAGGAAAAGGATATTTGTCAGGAGAATTAAAAGACGCTATAGATGCCGCATTTGGCTCTAAAGAAGCATTTATGGATGCATTTTCTAAAGCGGCAGCAACACAATTTGGCTCTGGTTGGGCTTGGTTATGTGTGCATAAAGGTGGTAAAGTAGAGGTATGCTCTACAGCAAACCAAGACAATCCACTAATGCCAGGAATTGGCTGTGGTGGTGTACCTATTTTAGGTATAGATGTTTGGGAACACGCCTATTACTTAAATTACCAAAACCGTCGTCCAGATTATATCAATGCATTTTTTAATGTAATAAACTGGAATGAGGTTGAAAAGCGTTACGCTACAGTAAAGTAATACATTCACAATTTTAAATATTAAAGCAAATTCAGCAATGGATTTGCTTTTTTTATGGGCGTTTACCCTCCTAAGGTCGGGTCAAGCTATTCTCTATATCTTTTGTTGCCAACAATACAACTGAACCAAGTATTATTCAACTGACTTACTGAATTGTCTTTATTTTTTTTCCGACCTTTTTTTTAGCTTGTTTTCGGAATCTATTTAGTAGAATCTAATTTCCATAATGGTTGTTCTTTCCAATCTTCTGGAAATGACATTCCTTTATGCATATCTATATTATTGTATTTATCAAATAAATCGGTTAACCTTTCCGTAAAAGTATTTTTCGGATTAACTCTATCTAATAAATACTTTATAGCACTTAAATAAATGTAAGATTTATTCCTTGGTATATCGATTTGCTCAATCCAATTGAAAGGTAATTCCTTTGTCGCTTTTTTAATTGGTAATGATAAATTCCTATTCCAAAACCTGGAATGGTGCGCACAAATATTTCTTGTGTATGTCAGAATTTTTAACCAATTTTCTAACAATTGATATGGAACTCCATAATGCTCCGAAATTTTAGATTTAGCAGCGGTATCTTTTAGATTTTCATAAACCACAGAAAGATGGGTAAAAGTGACAATTTCTAAAGCCATCCAACTTGGTTGATAAGTATTTACATAATTTTTTCTATATTTTATCGCAAAATCTTCTGTACTGTCCGAAACCATTTTATAGGTAGTTTCAAGACTTTTTAAATGCACATCCTTATTCTTAAACAAACCCTCATAAGTGTACCAAAAAGCATCATACTTATGAGATAAAACGTAAGTCAATTTTGCTCTGAAAGATACCTCAATCTTTTCTATGTCACCAGAAATCAATTGTTTTAATTCTCTATCAAAACGATACATTTGGAATGCATTTTCAAAAGTACTCCCTTCTTTGAATTCATGGTCTTCTTTATTATCCTTTAGCATTGGATATAAATATCCACTAATTCTGTAATAACTTAAATTCTCTAATAAATGGATTGCTTTTGCTTCGTTCTTAACAATTAAACCTCTTTTTTTTAATCTGTCTAATTGCTCTTGATATGTTAACGGAGGTTTGTTATATATCTTCAAATGGAATTGGTATAAAATAAATTACCACTCCTGATACGCATGACAATCATAGGCGGGAGTGGTTTGTTGTGTACAAATATACGACATATTTGTTGTTTATCACACACAAGCAAAGAATTTTTGATAAAATTTAACACTATTTAACGAACAACTAATTGATTTTCATAATATTAAGTATTTAAAAATGAGAAAATGATTTTACTTCCGACTGTCAGTAATTTGCCTTCCCTCGAAAAAAAATAAAGTATTCAGTATGTCAATGAACGTCTGAACTGATTTTAAAGTACAGTTGGCAACAAAGTATATACTTCATTGCTAGTTCAGTTTTTACTTGCGAAAAATCTTCCGAATTTTCTCTGTCAGTTTTTATTTGCTATTTTAGTGCTTGTACACGCAACAAAGCATATACAAACACGTTATTAATAAGGCTCCCTATAAATGGAACCTTTATTCAGGACGAGGCAATGTTGTTTACAACGGTTTAGTGTATGATTTTGTTATGTGTTTAAGATACTATAGTTAGCAAATAGAAAGTACGCAAGGACTTTAGTAAGTATGCTAGAACTAGCAATAAATTATATACTGTGTTGCCTACTGTATTTTATTACGTAAACATTTTTTTAGGTACTTGGTAACTCGCTGAATACATTAAATTTTTCCCACGATTTTTAAATTCTGAAAATGCTTTTCTATACCATTTTGAGTCATTTGCTACAGTTTTATAATCTTCAAAAATTAAAACATCATAAAAATCTCTATCTAACCAAGGTTCAATTCCGAAAATAGCAATTCCATTTTTTTCAACTCGGTCAAGTACGATTTCAAAGTCAGATTCCGAGAAATAGTAAATCGATTCAGAGTCGAATCCGTCATTCAAATTTTCAAGTCCATTAAACACATTTGTTTTCAGATATTGAGATTCTTTTATTCGTTCTTCTTTGCTATAATCTATTAATTCCATTTCCGCTTCATCAAAAGTTTTCGTTTTAGTTCTATTTTTATTATTACAAATCCAATTGATACTATTTGAAGCAGTTTCTTCATATTGTGGGCAACTAGTTATATACTAACTTCTATTACCTATATCCCATTAATAAATCAAGATATGGTATGTTTTTTGCTAATGTTATCTTGTAAAGATAAATTACTAGTAAGATAAAAATGATAGTGAATAAAAAAAATAAAAAAAGAGGTTTTACTTTTCATGGGAATGGAAAATGAAAAAGGTGAACTAGATAGTTCACCTTTTTGCCCCAAATCTACCATAAACTTAACCTACTTATGTTATGGTTCGTCAAATATATAGCGATGAGAAAGCCTGCGAAAATATTTTGGCTGAACTGCTTATAAATTGGCTTAAAGGAATTTAGAATAAAAAATGATAGACGAACGGTACTAGTAAAAGAGAATTAGGTATGTAACGACAAGCTATTAGTTAACTTTTGTTTATAGAAGGGCATAAAAAAAGGCGAACAGATGTTCACCTTTTTTTGCCCCAAATCTACCATGAACTTAACCTACTTATGTTATGGTGAGACCAATTTATATTTATTTCAGACAATCTGAATATTTATTAGATGAATTGCTCATTTTTCAGACAAAGCGCATAGTTTACGGATAAACCGTAAAGTTTTGTAATAATTATAAGTTAATAGGCTCTTTCTTTATTGCCTTCGTAAAAATTAAGAAAAGCTCTATTAACGACTCTATTACCGCCATCTGTTGGATAATTACCTGTAAAATACCAATCTCCCAAATGTTCTGGGCAAGCTTTATGCAAATTTTCAACTGGTTGAAATAATATTTTAACCTCAGCATTTATAGATGTATCACTCAATAACTGTGATATTTTTAAAGAGATTTCATCATCGGTAAACGGGTCATATATTTCTTTTACAAAGTTTTTAACGTTTTTGTCCTTAAAATTCCGCTGCGCCTTACATTTATTATACACCTCTTCAACTAAATGGTATTGGTTTCTATCTTTTAGTAACGATAATGCAGCTCTAAACGCTACCAAATCTTCAAGTCTTGCCATATCTATACCATAACAATCAGGATACCGTATTTGTGGTGCAGAAGACACAACAACAATACGTTTAGGCCCTAAACGATCTAGCATTTTTAAAATACTTTTTTTAAGCGTAGTACCTCTTACAATACTATCATCTATAATAACTAAATTATCATTAGGTTTTATAACGCCATAAGTAATATCGTAAACGTGTGCTACTAAATCATCACGACTACTATCTTCTGTTATAAAGGTACGCAGTTTAACATCTTTAATGGCTATTTTCTCTACACGAATACGCTCTGATAAGATTTCAGTTACTTTATCTGCTGAAATATTACGTTGCCCATTCAATATAGTATCGGTTTTCTTTTTATTAAGTTCAGACTCGGCAGTTTCTATCATGCCATAAAAAGAAGTTTCTGCAGTATTCGGTATATAAGAGAATACAGAGTTTTTTAAATCACCCTCAATAGCCTCAATTACTTTTGGCATTAAAAGCTTACCAAGCATTTTACGTTCTTGATAAATTTCTGCATCACTTCCTCTAGAAAAATAAATACGCTCAAACGAACAAGCTTTTCTTTCTATAGGTTCTAAAATTTTCTTAATACTAAAATCACCTGCTTTTTTTGTAATGATTGCATGCCCAGGTGGTAGCTCATTTACATCTTCAAACTTTACATTAAACACGGTTTGAATTACAGGACGCTCTGATGCTACAACAACAATTTCATCATCACTATAATAATAACATGGCCTTATACCAGCAGGATCTCGCAATACAAAAGAGTCGCCATGGCCAATTAAACCAGCCATTGCATAACCACCGTCCCAATTTTTTGCGGCGCGTTTTAATATTTTAGATACTTTAAGGCGTTCTGCGATTAGAGGAGATGCTTGTTGTTTATTATAACCTTCTTTTTTTAAGTTTTTATATATTTTACTAACAGCATCATCTAAAAAATGACCTATTTTTTCCATTACGGTAATAGTATCAGTGTATTCTTTGGGGTGTTGGCCTAACTCAATTAAATTTTGAAATAGCTCTTTAACATTGGTCATATTAAAATTTCCTGCCATAATTAAGTTTCTGTGCATCCAATTATTTTGTCTTAAAAATGGGTGTACACTTTCTACACTATTTTTGCCAAAAGTACCGTAACGTACATGCCCTAAAAGCAACTCGCCAATATAGGGGATGTTTCTTTTTTGCGCTGCAACATCATTATTATATTCTGGATGGTTTTTAAATTCAGTATTTATACGATCGTTTATTTGATCAAAAATATCCTGAATAGGTTGTTGTGCTATAGATCTAACTCTACTTATATAGCGTTGCCCAGGCTCAGTATCTAACTTTATACTAGCAAAACCAGCGCCGTCTTGCCCACGGTTGTGCTGCTTCTCCATCATTAAATACATTTTATTTACGCCGTAAAATGCACTCCCATACTTTTCTTTGTAATATTCTAATGGTTTTCTAAGTCTTATGAGTGCAATTCCGCATTCATGTTTTAAAGCATCGCTCATGTTTTAAAAGGTGTTGTTTTCTCGCTTTCGCGGAAGTAATAATTATATAAAACAAAAACGCACCCTTATAGAGTGCGTTTTGTTATGTTAATTCTATATCGAACTGCGTTAGTTGTTTAAACTGTAACAGTCGTTTTTCTACATCGTCTTTTGATAGCTGTTGCATACGCTCGGTTCCAAATTTCTCAACACAAAATGATGCTAAAGTTGAACCATAGATGACAGCATTTTTCATATTCTCAAAAGATACATTTCCTGTTTTTGCCAAATACCCAGCAAACCCACCAGCAAAGGTGTCTCCTGCTCCTGTAGGATCAAACACTTCTTCTAAAGGTAGTGCAGGTGCATAAAACACATCATCATTATGAAACAATAACGCGCCATGTTCTCCTTTTTTAATGACCACATACTTTGGTCCCATATTATGAATTTTTCTTGCTGCTACAACCAAAGAGTATTCTCCGGTTAATTGTCTTGCCTCTTCATCATTTATAGTAATAACGTCTACTCGTTTTATTACGTTTAATAAATCATCCAATGCACAATCCATCCAAAAATTCATGGTATCTAAAATAGCCAGCTTTGGCTTTAGAGTCATTTGATCTAGAACACTAGCTTGCACTAAAGGATGTAAATTTCCTAGCATCACTATATCAGCATCTGTATAATTTTTTGGAACAACAGGGTTAAAATCTGCAAGAGTATTTAATTCTGTAGCTAAAGTGTCACGAGAATTCATATCGTTATGATAGCGCCCACTCCAAAAAAATGTTTTACCATCTTTAACAACTTCAATACCAGAAATATCAAGATTTTTGTTTGAGAGTAAATCTAAATAATCTTGCGGAAAATCGCCACCTACAACAGAAACAAGTGTGGCATCTATATTAAAATGAGATGCAGACAAGCCAATAAAAGTAGCTGCTCCACCTAAAATTTTGTCGGTTTTACCAAACGGTGTTTCAATAGCATCAAAGGCTACTGTACCAACAATTACTAATTTACTCATAAACTATATACCAAATTTCGATACAAATATAAGTCTTTTGAAAACTTTAAAAGCAAAAAATTATGAACAGTATTTAATACAATAAACATGTAATTTATATCTGGTTTTCTAGTGCTTTTAATTTTTTAAATGTTTGAAAAGGACCTTTAACCAAAAGCGCGTTTACAACAAATGATGGCAATGTGCCTTCAGGGTTTATATATAACTGTTGTATAACTTTAGTTGTATTATTAATTTCCTCTAAAAGCCAATACCCCATAAGCTGTTTTATTCTAATAGTTTGTTGTTTTTCTGGAACCTCTAATGGTAAACCCTCTAAAACTAATTTTACTTTTGTTTCGCTTATATTTTCTACAGTTAATAAGGTAACAATATCTCTATCTTTTACCGGCCAAGGTAAAATTTTATGAGCATAAAAAACATGCTTTTTTTCGCTTAACTGTTTTACATAATAACTAACACCCGATGTTAAAGAAGGATCATATTTTGGCGCTTCTAGGAGTTCATTTAAAACTGTTTTTAATGTTGTTTTTAATGTTGTTACTGCTTTAAACTCATCAAATTTAGTATTTGGTTTAGAGCGTGTGTATATTTTTATATGTTCTGTATCTTTTTTTAATTCCCAAGGAGTTTGGGCAAGTATAGTTGTTGATGCATACATTAAAATAAATACACATAATACAATTTTATTTTTCATAATAATATTTAAAAAGTTAGTGTATTTAAAACCAGTTTCATTACAAAAAAACATCCTAATTTCTTTCAAATTTTATATGAGTAACCAGTTGTGTGTTTTGAAAAAATTCTGTCAATTCGAGTGAATTTCACGATTGAAATGAGTGAAATTTGTATATAGAATAAGAATTTTTAATATGAATTGGGTTCTTCATACGATTTTTTTATCAAAAAAAATACTCGAACTGACATTACACTGTTTATTTCAACTCAAAATGCACAACGGATATGAGTATTTTTTTATCATACTTTTTTTTAGAATTTAAAACAAAAGCCATAACATACAATGATTTAGTGACTTTTCAGGTCACTGCAGGACAATATTTATAATTTCATTATTTAATTTTATGAAATATTTAACAAAAACTTTTTTGGTGTTATTAAACCACATTTATACAACCTAAAAAAGACAACCACTTTTTTATACTACTAGCACCACTTAAAAACAACTATTAATCAATTATCAAAACTAAAAGAAACTATGAAATTAATTTTAACGCTTTTTCTAACACTTTTAACATGCTTTTCTATAAAAGCACAAATTACATTAACTACAGATTTCACTAATAATTCTAATAGAAAACAGGTAATGCAAAACCATTTGGACACTTATAACAGAATTCATCCTGTAAACGGAGTGCGACAACCAATAATTGCAAATTCTGGTATTGGTGTTGTTAGGCCTTTAGGTGGAATTTCTTCTGGAGGACAAGCAGATTTAAGCAAAGACAGTTACCTGTGGAATGGTACAAGTTTTGTAACTGATTTTAGCTCTCTAGAAACGCAAATTGATAAAGTTTTAAATGCTGGATTTGATTTACATCAAATTGTTTTAGACAACCCTTCGTGGGCTTTTCAAAGAGATAATAGAGGAAACCTACCTGGAGGAAACTATGTAGTGTCAACTTATGGCAATGCTATGCCACCAAGAAGTAACACAAGATGGGCTAATTATTTAAAAGAAGCTATGAGAGCCATTGTAGCAAAATTAGGGGAAGAAAACGCAAGAAAAATACAGTATGGCATTGGTCGTGAAATTGGAACTTCTGGGCATTGGTCTGGTACTCAAGCTCAATTTTTTGAGTTTTACAGAGTCTCTGTAAATGCTATACTAGAAGTACTGCCTAATGCAAAAGTAGGTTCTCATTTTCTATGGGGTTCTGCAAGTAATTCTTGGGCAACAGATTTTTTAGGGTATTGTAAAAGAAGAAACGTACCTTATGATTTTGTAGGAATTTCTTATTATCCATTTTATAATAGAGCTGATAGAACAAACTTTGATGAGGTTTACAATAAAGATTTTGGTGTTGTTACAAGAAATAGGAACTGGAATAGCAATGCAAAATTAGAGGTTCATGAATTTGCACTGATAAAATCGCTTAGTAGTGCTGGTAATAGTTTTGATAGTGCAGACCCAAGACATCAAAACTCTTTTGTTACAGGTATGATGAAAATGTTTTACCAAAACCAAATGAATAATTTAACGTTTTGGGGTACAGGATCTCAATATAATCCTGCTATTGGAGAACTACTTAAATTTGTTGGTTATAGATACTACAGAAATTCTAAAAGTGGTAATCAAAGATCTAACGGTAACTATGTAAATGCAATATTTGCCAACAAAGACAACAAGTATAGAGTGATGGCATATAACTATAATGCTAATGTTAGTCAAAATAATGGTAACGGTGTTACAGAAAGATTAAGGGTAAGAGCTATTGTTAACCATCCTCCTGGTACAAGATATAGATATCGAACAATTAGTTATAATAGATTTAGAAATACAAAGCAAACCTCTGCTTTCAGAGAAGCTACTACAAATGGACGTAGTGGTAGTGGAAAATCTACGATAGCATTAGAAAACGATTTATTAGGGTATTCCTTTTATGCTTACGAAATTGAAGTAATTGGTGGATCTGGCGGACAAACATCAACTCCAACAAATAATAATACTGGTAATATTACAGGAAGTTGGTATAAAATAAAAAACAAATTTACTAATAGATATTTGGATGGTAATAATGCAACATTAACCTCATCTAGCAGTCAATCTGGTTTTGATAAGCAGTTTCAATTTATCTCTAGAGGAAACTACTATAACATTGACATAAGAAAAAGTTTTGGTACTGGTACTGGTATTTTAAGAGCAACTAATGATAGTAGAAAAAGTGTAATTGTTACAGATCTTTCACCGAGATTTGATAACGATAAACAGTTTACTGTTACAAGACTTTCAGGAAATACATACACTATAAAATCTAGAGCTAGAAATGCATATATGCAAGAAGCAAACAATGCACAAATTACAACAACCACTAATAACAGCACCAATAGAACAAAATGGCTTTTAGAGCGTGTTGGTAATGTATCTAAAACCTCAAACAATAGTAAAACTACAAACGACGTTGAGGTTCCCTTTTCGGTATATCCAAACCCTAGTTCAAGTGGAATATTTGAATTAAACCAAGCTACGCCTTGGGAAGTATATAATATAAGAGGTCAAAAAATTCTTTCTGGAAATACTACCCAAATTAACCTATCTAATAAAAATAGAGGTATCTATCTTTTAAAAGTAGAAGCAAAAACTCTTAAGCTAATTTATTAATTTAGCATAATGGTTGTATTATACAAAGCCTCTGTAAATTAACGCAGGGGCTTTATTTAATTATAGCACATATAAGCTATTAAAGTTTGAAAAAAATAACTAAAGTTACGGCTAAACTATATTGTATTGTAGCTAAATTAAGCGCAATAAAAATTACAGAATTTTAACCTTTAACTAGGTATGATAATGCAGTGTATCAATTGATGGCTTTAGCTACTCTTAAAATAAAAAAGTGAAAGAACATCAATCTATCGATTATTATCTATAATTATTTCTATTTCCTACCAAAATCCGCAGGAATTTCTCCCCAAGCTTTAGTTTCCCATTTTACAATTACCGTGGTGTATGTGTTTGTTTTTAACCACGCAACAGCACGATCTACCAACTCAAAAACTACTTTATTTTTTTCAGTACGTTGTAGTTTTGTATTGCAGTTTTTCTTTTTTACCCAACTTATTGCAGTTCTAGAATCTGTATAAATTATACGTTTACTATTTTTATTTTTTAGCAATGCTAACCCATGAACAATGGCTAAAAATTCGCCTATGTTGTTAGTCCCTTGCTCAAAAGGGCCTTGTATAAACAATTGTTTTTTTGTTTTAGTATCTACGCCACGATATTCCATTTTACCTGGGTTTCCTGAGGATGCAGCATCAACCGAAATAGAATTATAATTAGGTTGTCCTATTTTTTTAAGTTGGGCTTCAGTTAATTCAGAAGTAAACTTTTTGCTCTTTCCTATGTAATCTTTATAATTTCCTTTTAATGCTTTTTTAGCCGCTTCAAACGTAGAAAACGATTTGTATTGAGCGCCTTCAAAATTAGTTATTTGAGCTTTACAATCATCCCACGACTCGAAAACACCCACGTGATGTCCTTTCCAAACGGTATAATATTTCTTTTTGTTCTTAGCCATTTTTTCATCTTCTCGAAGGCGAAAATCTTTTAAATCTTTAGTTTAAATTTTTACTCCTTTAACAGCTTATCTATAACCTCAGGAAAATGCGCCATCTCTAATTCATGAATCTTCGCCGCAACATCTTCAGCAGTATCAGTGTTTAAAACCTCACATTTTGCTTGAAAAATAACGGCGCCTTCATCATAATTTTCATTTACATAATGAATGGTTATTCCTGTTTCTGTCTCGTTATTTTCCACTACTGCGCTATGAACATGCATACCATACATACCTTTTCCGCCATATTTTGGCAATAATGCGGGATGTACATTAATAACTTTATTAGGAAACTCATTTAAAATAAATTCTGGGAATTTCCATAAAAAACCTGCCAAAACTATTAAATCTGGTTGTGAGGCTTTTAAAATATGTAATACATCTTCGCTTTTAGAAAATGCTATTCTATTAAACGAAAGCGCACTTATTTTTAATCTTTTGGCACGCTCTAAAACTTTGGCATGAGGATTGTTACATAGTATTTGAGTAACAGACGCACTATCGCTGTTGTGAAAAAACTTAATTAAATTTTCAGCATTACTTCCACTACCGGACGCAAAAATTACAATACGTTTCATAAGCTTGCTATCAGTGTTCAATTATTCAAAAAAAGAATAAATATTAACAATTAGGAGGTAAATGTAAATACTAGAATGTAATTTTTTGTAAATTACAGACACATTTTTTTCGTAAAACGGTGTATTAAAATAAAGTTTTTTATTTTTGCCAACTAATTAAACCTTTAAAATTAAAAGATTATGTCAGACATTGCATCAAGAGTAAAAGCGATTATCGTAGACAAGCTAGGAGTAGATGAGAATGAAGTTGTTGCGGAAGCTAGCTTCACAAACGATTTAGGAGCCGACTCTTTAGACACTGTAGAATTAATAATGGAATTCGAAAAAGAATTTGATATTCAAATACCAGACGATCAAGCAGAAAATATAGCTACTGTTGGTCAAGCTATCTCTTATATAGAAGAAGCTAAATAAGCAAAACATTTTTATGGAAATAAAGCGCGTTGTAGTTACAGGACTAGGAGCTTTAACACCTATTGGGAATACCAAAGATGAATATTGGGATGCCTTAATTAGTGGAAAAAGTGGTGCTGCGCCTATTACATATTATGACACAGAGAAGTTTAAAACAAAATTCGCTTGCGAATTAAAAAACTTCAATGCAACCGATTTTCTTGATAGAAAAGAAGCTCGTAAAATGGATAAGTTTGCGCAATATGCTATGGTAGCTTCAGATGAAGCTATTGCAGATGCTAAACTTAATACCGACGAGTTAAATAAGTTGCGTGTTGGTGTAATATGGGGAGCAGGTATTGGTGGATTAGAAACATTTCAGCAAGAAGTTTTAAACTTTGCAGCTGGTGATGGAACACCAAGATTTAACCCGTTCTTTATTCCTAAAATGATTGCAGACATAGCACCTGCAAATATCTCCATAAAATATGGTTTTATGGGACCTAATTACACAACAGTTTCAGCATGTGCTTCTTCAGCAAATGCTATGTTTGATGCCTTAAACATGATTCGTTTAGGACATTGCGACGTAGTAGTTACGGGAGGTAGTGAAGCAGCTGTTACTATTGCTGGTATGGGTGGCTTTAATGCAATGCATGCATTGTCTACTAGAAATGAAAGCCCCGAAACAGCCTCTCGCCCATTTGATGGCACAAGAGATGGCTTTGTTTTAGGTGAAGGTGCTGGCGCACTAATTCTAGAGGAATATGAGCATGCAAAAGCTAGAGGCGCAAAAATATATGCTGAAGTAGCTGGAGGTGGATTATCTTCAGATGCACATCATATGACGGCGCCACATCCTGAAGGTATTGGTGTAGTTGAAGTCATGAAAAATTGTTTAGAAAATGCAGGTTTAAAACCTGAAGATGTAGATCATATAAACACACATGGAACTTCAACACCATTAGGTGATGTAGCCGAGTTGAAAGCTATTTCTAAAGTATTTGGAAATCATGCTAAAAACATTAATATTAATTCTACAAAATCAATGACCGGGCATCTTTTAGGAGCTGCTGGGGCTATTGAGTCTATTGCAAGTATTTTAGCAATAGAAAACGGTATTGTTCCGCCAACTATTAATCATACAACAGTTGACGAGAATATAGATCCAGAATTAAATTTAACGTTAAACAAGGCACAACAAAGAGATGTTAAAGTTGCAATGAGTAATACCTTTGGATTTGGCGGACACAACGCCTGTGTATTATTCAAAAAAATAGATTAAATCCCGAATGAATATCATTCGCAACATACTAAATTCCCGTTCCAAACGAAACGGGAATTTTTTTATACCATTACAAAAAATTCTAGGTTACGCGCCAAAAAATTTAAGTATTTTTAAAAAGGCTTTTACCCATCGTTCTATGAACATAAAAGATGGTAAAGGCAATGCTATAAATTATGAACGCTTAGAGTTTTTAGGAGATGCTATGCTAAGTGCTGTAATAGCATCGCACTTATATAAAGAGGTACCCAGTGGAGACGAAGGTTATCTAACTAAAATGAGATCTAAAGTAGTAAGTAGAGAGCATTTAAACGAGCTAGGTAAGGAACTAAACCTTATTGATTTAGTAGAAAGTAAAATTCCATCAGGACAATTTGGAGACAATATTCATGGCAATTTATTTGAAGCACTTGTAGGCGCTATTTTTTTAGATAAAGGCTATAAATACTGTGAAAAATTTATTTACAAAAGGGTAATTGTGCCCCATGTTGATATAGAAAATTTAGAAGGAAAAGTAATAAGCTACAAAAGCCTTTTAATAGAATGGTGCCAAAAAGAGAAAAAAGTCTTTAACTACAACGTTTATGAAGATACAGGTAATGATGATGTAAGACACTTTTCAGTAAAATTATCTATAGACAATAAAATAATAGCCAAAGCAAGAGCAACTTCAAAGAAAAAGGCAGAAGAAAAGGCATCAAAACGTGCATTTTTCGCGTTTCAAAGTAAAATGTCTAAAATGATTTAAGTTTTATACCCTAGAACTACAACGTTTGAGTGCGTTTTTAGTATTAAGAAATGCTAAAACCATTGATATCTAAGCTATTTTAGCATTATATTTACAATATTAATAAGTCAGGTTATGGCAGTACACAAACTTATTCTTGATGATGTTTTTGAGGATGTGTCTTGTACTCTAATTGCTATTCATTGTGCAATTGAAGATTACAGGATTGCCTATCTTTTAAATAAATATTTAAATATTACTTTAAAAAGACAGCCTAAAGATTTAGATTTTAATAAAGGAAATGCTACCTATTCGGTGTTTGAATATGAAGATAATAAAAAGCTGATTAGGTGGAATTTAATATCTAATATTTGTAAGCTAGAAACCGACTCAAAATTAGTACAACAATCATTATTTAGTACACATCATAAAGTAATTAAAACACATAATCTTATTCCAGAATACAGTAAAGTGAATTACTTTTTGAAAATTGATAATGAATTTAATAATAGCATAGAAAAAATAATAATAAATAACCTCCTTAAGATTCCGCAAATAGCTATGGCTTACAATGTTGATATGAGTTTGCTAAAATCTAAAGAGCATTTAATTTTCGATTAATGGGATTAAGAAAAAAAACAAAAATAGTAGCAACATTAGGACCAGCTACCAGTACCAAAAAAGTACTAAAAGGTATGATGGATGAAGGTGCTAATGTATTTAGAATTAATTTTTCGCACGCAGATTACGACGATGTAAAAAAACGTATTAAAATGATACGTGAGCTAAATGAAGAATTTGGCTATAACGTTGCTATTTTAGGAGATTTACAAGGGCCTAAATTACGCGTTGGCGTTATGAAGGAGGAAGTAGAGGTAAACGCTGGAGATGAAATTATTTTTGAAACAGGAGAACGTTTTGAAGGTACAAAAGAGCGCGTTTACATGACTTATGAAAGGTTTCCACAAGATGCTAAACCAGGAGAACGTATTCTTTTAGACGATGGAAAATTGATTTTTGAAGTTGTATCTTCTGATAAGAAAAGCCAAGTAAAAGCTAAAGTTATTCAAGGAGGTCCTTTAAAGTCTAAAAAAGGAGTAAATCTTCCTAATACTGATATTTCACAACCCGCGTTAACTGAAAAAGATATTGAGGATGCAATTTTTGCTATAAGTCAAAATGTAGATTGGCTAGCATTATCTTTTGTACGTCATGCTGAAGATTTAATGCAATTACGAGATTTAATAAAAGAGCATAGTGAACATAAAATTCCTATTGTTGCCAAAATAGAAAAGCCAGAAGCTGTTGAAAACATCGATAAAATTGTGACTCAATGTGATGGTATCATGGTAGCAAGAGGCGATTTAGGGGTAGAAGTACCTGCTGAAGAAGTACCTCTTATTCAAAAACAATTGGTACTAAGAGCAAAAAAAGCTAGAATTCCAGTAATTATAGCTACGCAAATGATGGAAACTATGATATCTAGTTTAACACCAACTAGAGCAGAAGTTAACGATGTGGCAAACTCAGTTATGGATGGTGCTGATGCCGTAATGCTTTCTGGAGAAACCTCTGTTGGACAGTATCCTGTAGAAGTTATCAAACAAATGAGTGATATTTTAAAAAGTGTAGAAGATTCTCCACTTATTAAAGTACCAGAAATGCCACCACATATTCGTACTAACCGTTACATTACAAAATCTATCTGTTACCACGCCGCTACCATGGCTAACGAAATAAATGCCAAAGCCATATCAACACTAACTAACAGCGGGTATACGGCTTTTCAAATTTCAGCTTGGAGACCCTCTTGTCATATTTTAGTATTTACATCAAACAAACGTATTTTAACACGCTTAAGCCTTTTATGGGGTGTAAAAGCATTTTATTACGATAGGTTTGTAAGTACCGACGATACTATAGAAGATGTTAACGCTATGGCTTGTAAAATGGGCTATTTAGAAGTAGGCGATATGCTTATTAGTTTAGCTGCAATGCCTATTCAAGACAAAGGAATGGTAAATACACTTAGAGTTACCGAAATTGAAACATGCAGCTTTTAAATTATAATTTTTAGGGCGCCGCCTACCTGCGGAATAACAGGCGGGCTACCATTTGGCTCGCGCTTTCTGATATATCATTATACGTATTATTGGCAGTAGGCTTTATTCGTTCAACATTCTGTTTTTCAAAAAGTCATTCTCAAGTTCTATAATAGTTTTTTCTCTATATTTCATGTGAGACAATACGCTAATTAAAGGTAAATCTTTATACATATAATTAAGATAATCGAATTTCTTTGCTTTACGATTTTGAACGTAATCTGTATTTAATTCTAAACGGACTCTTCTTTCTAAATTTTTATCAGTTATCAATTCCAAGATTTCAGTTTTATAATTTTCCAATCTGGAAATGAATTCAGTAGCATTTGCGTTATATTTTTCTCCATCAAAAAAAAATTCATTTATAAATTCTTTTTTTGATAGTTCACCATCGTAATTTCCTGGGTCTGTAACTTTATTAATTAATTCTGAATAAATTGCATTTGAGTATACCAAATATTCAGTTGTCAAGCTATCATATGATCTAGCTAATTCGTTATTAATCAGTTTATCATTCATAAGATTTTCAGCAATTTGTACTTTCAACATTTCGCCTGAATGAATAAACTCCTCATTTAATAACCCATACATAGAATAAGATTCATTTTCTTTATTACAAGAACATGTAATTATCAATAATAATAGAAAATTTATTTTTTTCATGGATTTCTGTTCAACTTACTGTCAACACATATTAGGTTCGCAACACAAAGGGTTTTATGAAATTAAAAAAACACATACTAAATCAATCTCATAACAAAAATAATTATCACTGAGATGTAGGTGTTGCTTCTGGAACACTTAAAGGTTTGCCCATGTACACAAGTTTGTAGCCCTCTTCTATCTTTTCAATCGTTTTGTTATGAGATGATATAATTTCCATAATACCTTTTTTATCTTTTATTAAAAGCGGTACAGTATCCTCATCTTTGTTGGTTAAATCAATAAGCTCTTCAAAATGTTCTCTACTCTTTATTTTAACCTCGTGTATTTTTGGATATTTTCTAGCAACCTCCGTCAATGTATTAAAATCATCTGTTTGAGAAAATAAACCTTCATCAGGATTTTGTTGATTGTCTTCCATCTCATCGGTAGTTATCAATCGGTAATATCCACTCTCACCAAACTGTCCTCTAAATCTATCAATAGCATACGCATTTATTTGTCTGCTTCCTGTTAAGGCCATTAAAAACCCAACATCACTTAATTCTATATTATTATTTAATTCTTCGGAATAAATATCAGCATTTATCGCATCAAGCCCTTGTTCTTGAGCTAGTTGAATATTAGATTGGTTACTATCAATCAATACAACATGCCTACCATTATTCTCAAGATATTCACCTATCAACCTTGAAAAATGAGACGCTCCAACTATTAATATCCCTTCAGATCGTTTTAAAAACACACCAACTATCTTTGCAAACATACGTGCTGTAGTTGCATTTAATAATACAGTGCCCAGTACAATCATAAACACCAACGGAGTGATATACTCTGCGCCTTCTACACCTTGTTTTATAAGCTTGCTACCAAAAAGAGAAGCAATACCTGCAGCAACAATACCTCTAGGACCTACCCAACTAATAAACAGTTTTTCATTAAGCCTTAATTTAGAGCCTATAGTACTAGAAAATACAGCTAAAGGCCTTATTACAAATACAACTAAGGCAAATAATAAGGCTGTTTTCCAAGTGTATAACAGCTTTAAATCTTCATAATCAATATTAGCTGCTAATAGAATAAAAAGTATTGAAATTAATAAAACACTAAGAGATTCCTTAAAGTATAAAAGCTCTTTTAAATTCTCGAGTTTTCCGTTACCTAATACCATCCCCATAACTACTACAGCAAGTAAACCAGACTCGTGAGCAAAAATTTCAGACTCTACAAATACTAACAAAACCGTTGATAAGGATACTACGTTTAATAAATAGTGTGGTATAAATTTTTTGTTAACAGCAAACGCTAAAGCATGTGCAAATGTAAATCCAAAAGTTGTACCGAATAAAATAATTTTTCCAAACTCTATTAAGGCTGTTTTTGTAAAACCGCTATCGCCCTCTACACTTATAAATTCAAAAACCAATACTGCAACTAAAGCGCCAATAGGGTCAATCAAAATACCTTCCCATTTTAGTACTGTAGAAATATCTTTTTTAAGAGGAATATTTCTTAGAATTGGCGTTATTACAGTTGGACCTGTAACTATTATTAAACCAGAAAACAATAAAGATAGCTCCCAACCTAAACCAAATATAAAATAGGCCAAAGCACCTGAACCAAAAAAAGTGATTGCAGAACCTAAAGTAATTAATTTGGTAATTACAGGGCCTACATTTCGTATTTCCGACCGTTTAAGTGTTAAACCACCTTCAAATAAAATAATACTTATAGCAAGAGATACAAAGTAATATAAACCGTCTCCTGGAAACAAACCTTTCTCGCCGTTCCATATGGGTTCTATCCATTTACTCCCATCTTCACTTAAATATTGTGAAGCAACAGGGCCTACCAATAATCCTATTAAAATTAAAGGTAAAATAGCAGGGATTTTAAGTTTCCATGCAACCCACTGTGCCAAAATACCTAGTATAATTATACCTGCAAGCTCTAACATAAATTATGTTTTCTTTTTTGAATCTACTAAAATAGCGAAAATGATAGTATTTTCTTAAATTATAGGCTTTTTGTTTGGTTAATATAATCATAGCTTTTTATTACTATATTTCTATTTCATAATAATCTCTTAACACTACAATTGTTTTTATTCATATTTCGTAAATTCGTTTGCTATGAATCTATATGTCATTAATTCTGGGAATTTTAAACTCGATGGAGGCGCTATGTTTGGTGTTGTTCCAAAATCTATTTGGAGCAGAACCAACCCTGCTGATGATAAGAATATGATTGATTTAGGCGCTAGGTGTTTATTAATTGAAGACGGCGATCGCTTAATTTTAATTGATACAGGCATGGGTAACAAACAATCTGACAAATTTTTTGGATATTACTACATGTGGGGAGATGCTACGATAGATTCATCTTTAAAAAAACATGGATTTCATAGAGATGATATTACTGATGTATTTTTAACACATTTACATTTTGATCATTGTGGTGGTGCCATTCAATGGAATAAGGATAAAACAGGGTACGAATCTGCTTTTAAAAATGCTTATTTTTGGAGCAATACAGCCCATTGGCAGTGGGCCACAAACCCAAACGCTAGAGAAAAAGCATCCTTTTTAAAAGAAAATATTTTACCAATAGAAGAGAGCGGGCGTTTAAAGTTCACTAATCTTCCTAACGGTAATATCTTAAAAAATTCTGCTTTAGGTTTTGATATCTTTTTTGCTGACGGACATACCGATAAACAAATGATCCCGATGATTACCTATAAAGATAAAACCATTTGCTTTATGGCCGATTTACTGCCAACAGCAGGACACTTACCATTACCCTATGTTATGGGTTATGATATGAGACCTCTAGTCACTTTAACTGAAAAAGAAAAATTTTTAAATATGGCTGCAGATCATGGCTATTATTTGTTTTTAGAGCACGATGCACATCACGAAATTATAACTGTAAAACACGCTGAAAAAGGTGTAAGGCTAGAAAGCATACTTTCTACCAAAGACGTATTTAACTAAAAAAGACTAATTCAAATATAAAAAATGAAAACAATTAAACAATTAGCGTTTACCGCAATGTTAACAGCCCTATGTTTTGGGTGTGGAAGTACTGGTGCAATTCTATTAACTCCTGAAGAGAATATTGATGCCATTCCGTTAAAAGTTTCTGATTTAACTGATGCCGAAAAAGAAAATTGGGGACATTTAGATTTATTAAAAGATACTATTCCTGGTATGAGTGTTGATAAAGCTTATGCTGAAATTATTAAAAATAAAAAAGGTAAAAAAGTAATAGTAGCTGTTATTGATTCTGGGATAGATATTGACCACGAAGACCTAGATGCTAATATTTGGACTAATAAAGATGAAAAACCAGGAAATGGTATTGATGACGACAATAATGGATATATTGATGATGTTCATGGTTGGAACTTTTTAGGAGAAGGCTATAATGAGCAATTAGAATTTGTTAGAATTTTAGCCAGTGGTAATACAAGTCACCCAGATTATGCTGCTGCTAAAGTAGAATATGATAAAGAATATGCTAAATGGACAGAACGTAAAACGCAATACGACCAAATTTACCAACAAGTTAAAGGTGCTGATGAAGCGTTAACCAAACATTTTGGTAAAAAAGACTATACCCAAAAAGACGTAGCAACTATAAAAACAGAAGATCAAACTTTAGGGCAAGCAAAACAAGTAGCACAATACATGTTTAGTAATGATGTTGCGTCTATGGCCGAAGCTTTAGATGAATTAAACAATGCTATTAAAAGTATTAACGAGCGCCTAAACTATAATTTGAATAAAGATTTTAAAGGACGTGTAAATGGAGACGACCCCGAGGATATAAATTCTAAATACTATGGCAACGGCAATGTAAAACCTGTTAAAAAAGATGAAAGCCATGGTACCCACGTAGCGGGAATAATTGCAGCAGAACGTAATAATGGTAAAGGTGCAAATGGGGTTGCTAATAACGCTGTTATTATGAGTATTAGAACTGTGCCAAATGGGGATGAATATGATAAAGATGTTGCACTAGCCATTCGTTATGCGGTTGATAATGGCGCATCTATTATTAACGGTAGTTTTGGGAAGAGCTTTTCTCCACACAGCGATTGGGTTAGAGATGCTATTGCTTATGCTTCTAAAAACGATGTTGTTTTTGTTCACGCTGCTGGAAATGATAGTAAAAATGTAGATGTTGAACCAAATTTTCCAGATGATAATGTAAACGGACAAGAGGTTTCAGATACTTATATTAGGGTTGGTGCTTTAGCACCCAAATACGGTTCTGGTTTACTAGCCGGTTTTTCTAACTATGGGAAAAATAATGTTGATGTATTTGCTCCTGGAGCGCAAGTATATTCTACAACACCAGAAAATGAATACGACACTAAAGGTGGTACATCTATGGCTGCTCCAGGCGTTGCTGGTATTGCAGCTTTAATTCGCTCGTATTATCCAAAATTATCAGCTGCACAGGTAAAACAAATTATTATGAATTCTGGGTTAGATATTAACACTAAAGTAATTGTTGGCGGTAATGCTAGTGATATTCAACCATTTAAAAATATCGTAAAATCTGGCAAAATAGCTAATGCTTATAATGCTTTAATTATGGCATCAAAAATGGCGCAATAATCATCTTAAAATCATTTAGGGTGCTTTTTATTACTAATTTAAAGCACTCTTTTTTAATTATCATCGTATGAAACGTTTCTTATTTTCAATATTCTGTGGCTCATTGTTTATAGCTTGTGGTGCTTCAAAAAACACTGTACCTGATACTCCTGATACGCCTCCACTACCTTTATCAAAATCAATGTCAAACACTACATATTGGCAACAGCATGTAGATTATAAAATGGAAATTGATATGGATGTTAACACGTATCAATACAAAGGAAAACAAGAATTAGTGTACACCAATAATTCTCCAGATGTTTTAAAAAAGGTGTTTTACCACTTGTATTTTAATGCATTTCAACCAGGAAGCGAGATGGATGTACGTTCTAGAACTATTGAAGACCCAGATTCTAGAGTTGGAGACAGAATAAGCAAGTTACAACCTAATGAAATTGGATATATTAAAGTAAATTCATTACAACAAAATGGAAAAACTCTTAACTACGAAACTGTTGGCACTGTTTTAGAAGTTGATTTAGCATCACCTATTAATCCTGGTGAAAGCGTTACGTTTACTATGGATTTTGATGCTCAAGTACCTTTACAAATTCGCCGTTCTGGAAGAAATAATAAGGAAGGTGTAGCGCTTTCTATGACACAATGGTATCCTAAATTAGCAGAATATGATTTTGAAGGTTGGCATGCAGATCCTTACATTGGGAGAGAATTTCACGGTGTTTGGGGAAATTTTGATATCTCATTAACTATTGATAAAAATTACGTTGTTGGCGGTACTGGTTATTTAGAGACAGAAACGGTAAATGGGACTACCAAAACGCTTCGTTTTAAAGCGCCAAATGTGCACGATTTTACGTGGGCAGCAGATAACGCATACATTCACGATACTGCTCAAGTACCTAATGGGCCGCTTCTAAACTTTTACTACAAAAATACCTTAGATAAAGAAAAGCTTGAGCATTGGAAAAACATGCAACCTAAAGCTGTAGAATTAATGCAATATTTTAGTAAGCATATTGGACCATACCCTTATAAACAATATTCTATTATACAAGGAGGCGATGGCGGTATGGAGTATGCCATGTGCACCTTAATAACTGGAGACCGTAATTTTGGGAGTTTAGTTGGCGTTACTGCTCACGAAATGGCACATACATGGTTTCAATTTTTATTAGCTACAAACGAAGCAAAACATGAGTGGATGGACGAAGGGTTTACAAGCTATATTAGCCATTGGGCTATGAATGATATTTTTAATAAAAACAATCCTAATCCTTCAGATAACTCTTATAAAGGCTATTACTATTTAGCAAATTCTGGTAAAGAACAACCACAAACTACGCATGCTGATAGGTACCAATACAACCAGTCTTATGGTATTTCCGCATATAGTAAAGGTGAAGTGTTTATGGCGCAGTTAGGTTATGTAATTGGTAAAGAAAATCTTAAAAAAACAATTAAAGCTTACTATGATAATTGGGCTTTTAAGCATCCTACACCAAACGATTTTATTCGCGTTGCAGAACAGGTATCAGGTTTAGAATTAGATTGGTATTTAACCGATTTTACACAAACAACAAATACTATAGATTACGCTGTAAAATCAGTTAACGGTACTACTATTACTCTAGAACGTAAAGGCTTAATGCCAATGCCAATAGATATAAAAGTAAAGTATGAAGATGGCTCTACAGAAGATTTTTATATTCCTTTACAAATGATGCGAGGCGAAAAACCAACTGAAGCAACCACCATAAAAGATTGGGCTTGGGCATACCCAACTTATACATTTGAAACAAAAAAACCTGTAAAAAACGTACAAATAGATGCTAGTGGTTTTATGGCAGATGTAGACCAAACAAATAACAAACTTTAACAGGTTATGAAACGTGAAGATCTTAAATCCATAGCCACAGCAATTTTACAGAAAAAATTTAAAACATTTCAAATGGCATTTGCTGTACTACTTGGTATTGTAATAGTTATGTTTATTGTTAGCTTTTTTAGCTGGCAAAAAAGAGGGTTAGACGCCACTGTTATAATGCCTGTATTTTTTATTCCTATGGTATTAATAAACTACCTTAAAGTAAGAAAGATAAAAAAAGAGTTAGACTCTAGAAATAAGGCTGAAATCAAATAAATTAGCATCTATTGGGGTTTAACATAAAAATAGCGCTTTATGCAGCACTCCTACGATTTTTACTACCTTTAGCCCTGTAAAAGTAAATGTTTGAAATACACCTACACTAATAAAGAAAAACTTAAAAGTAAAATACTTATAGACCAACTATTTACAGAAGGACAGTCGGTTTCTGCGTTTCCATTACGTCTTGTGTATTTAAGTACTACTTTTGATGAAAATATACGTGCAAAAACAGGCGTTTCAGTATCAAAGCGTCATTTTAAATCTGCTGTAGATAGAAATCGTATAAAGCGTTTATTAAGAGAATCTTACCGATTACACAAAGCTGAGTTTTTTAACAATTTAACAACGCAATACGCGTTTATGGTTTTGTATATTGGTAAAGAAGAACCCACATTTACTCAAATTGAGACCAATATGAAACGCTTATTTGAAAAGTTTTTTAATAAAATTTCTGAAGCTTAAACAGAACATCTATGAAATTATTATCTTATGCTTTAGTTCTTTTAGTGCCTTTAATGTGCGCTTCTCCATCTAAAGACAGTAATTTTAATTATTCAGAATCTCCCGTTATAGATCATGAAAGTGAAGTCTTTAATACTAATATTTCAAGTTCTGAAAATGATATAGCCAAAAAAAAAATCAAAACATCATATCTAAAATTTGAAACACAAAATTTAGAAAGTAGTTATAATAACATTATTAAAGCTGTAAATAAAAGTAAAGGGTTTGTACAGGACGATAATTCTAACACATCCTATAATACCGTTACGCGCCATTTAATAATAAGAATTCCAACATCAAACTTTCAAATAACTATTGATTCTATAAGTAAACATGTTTCTCATTTTGATAGTAAACGTATTTCTTCAAAAGATGTTACTGAAGAGTTTATAGATATAGAAGCCAGATTAAAAGCAAAACGCACTTTAGAAAAACGGTATTTAGAATTGCTTACAAAAGCAAAAAATGTTAAAGAAATTTTAGAAATAGAACGAGAATTATCTAATATTAGAGAAGACATTGAGGCTAAACAGGGGCGTTTAAAATACCTTCAAAATAAAGTGTCTTTAAGTACAATTGATATTGAGTTTTATAAATTAACCTCTAATACGCCAATTACAACGTCATACGGTACAAAAATGTGGAACGCTGTTAAAGATGGTTTCAATGCTGCTTCTCTATTTATTTTAGGGCTGCTCTACATTTGGCCACTAATTATTATAATGCTAATTGGTATCTTTTTACTAAAACGGTATCTTAAAAAAAGTAAAACATAAACATATGAAAATATTCAAAAGAAAAATAGTTATTCCTGTACTACTTTGTATTGTGTTTATAAGTACAACGGCTTTTAAAAACGATTTTTTTGAAATAGCAAAGCAAATTGAAATATTTACAACGCTATATAAGGAAATAAATATGAATTATGTAGACGAAACAAATCCAGGAGATTTAATGGATACTGCTATTAAAAGCATGCTAGATAATTTAGATCCTTATACCCGTTTTATGAACGAGCAGGATGTAGAAGCTGCAAGAATAAATAATACCGGAGATTATACAGGTATTGGTGCCCGCGTAAAAACACTAAAAGACAAGCTTGTAATTGTAGAGCCTTATAAAGACTATCCTGCAGATAAAGCGGGTTTAAAGGCAGGAGATGAAATTATTAAAGTAGGCGATATTTTAGTTTCAGATTATAAAGACGATTCTGGCAATTTACTAAAAGGCAGTTCTGGAAGCAGTGTAAACGTTACTTTTAAACGTAATAATGAAACTAAAACAGCAACTATAGAACGTGCTGAAGTTGAAATAAAAGCAGTACCACATTACGCTTTGGTTAATGACAAAACGGGATATGTTGTACTAAGTAAATTTAACCGAAAAGCATCGGCTGAAACAAGTTACGCTATTAGAGATTTAAAAGCTCAAGGAGCAGAACGTATTATTTTAGATTTAAGAGGAAACCCTGGTGGTTTATTAAACGAAGCTGTAAACGTTGTAAATTTATTTGTACCTAAAAAACAACTGGTAGTTACCACAAAATCTAAAGTTAAAAAATACAACAAACAATATTTTACAAGTAGAGAACCTTTAGATACCGAAATTCCTTTAGTGGTGTTAATTGATGGCTCTAGTGCTTCTGCTAGCGAAATTGTATCAGGAACATTACAAGATTTAGACCGAGCCGTTGTAATAGGCGCACGTAGTTTTGGTAAAGGCCTAGTACAACGCCCTAAACGTTTAACTTATGGCACTCAGGTAAAAATTACTATTTCTCGGTATTACACGCCGTCTGGAAGATGTATTCAATCTTTAGACTATTGGAATAGAAGTAAAGACGGAGAAGCTGTTCGTGTAAAACAAGAAAATTATAATGAATTTAAAACTAAAAATGGCCGTAAGGTTTTTGATGGTGGTGGTATTTTTCCTGATGTAACTATTAATAAAGTAAAAAATACAACGATTACTAAAGCCATTACAAATAGCAACTTAATATTTGATTTTGCTACAGATTACTATTATAAAAACCCAACGTTTAATATTGAAAATTTTAAATTAACGGATACTGATTTTTCAAATTTTAAAACCTATTTAAAAAACAACAACTTTTCTTTTGTAACAGATACAGAAAAAGCACTTTATAAAGCTTATGAAACGTCTATTAAAGAAAACTTAAATGATGATATAAAATCTGATTATGAAACATTAATATCTAGACTAAAAACATCAAAAAATCAAGCTATTGACGAGCATAAAGATTTTATTTTAAAATCTCTTACAGAAGAAATCGTAAAACGTTATGCATATCGTGAAGGTTTATACGAATATTATAAAACCAACGACCCGCATATACAGAAAAGTACGCAAATCCTCGGTAATACTGTAACGTACATGGATTATTTAAGGTAGATTTTAAAAAAATATTATCTTTAGTCACTAATAGTTCCCCATAATGCGTAGACTTCTTGTAATCATAGTGTTATGTTTCCAAATGTCTGTTGTGTTTTCTCAAACACAATACACACACGACGTGTATTTTAATACAGATGAATTTATAGTGCCTAAAACCGAAGAAAACCGGCTACTACTTTTTATATCCAAACTTAAAAATATAGAAATAGAATCTGTTGTTATTTATGGGTTTTGTGATGATGTAGGTGCAGACTCATACAATTTAGTACTATCTCAACAACGTGCAGACGCTATTAAAAATATATTTTCTAATAATGAAATAAGTGAAACATTAATTAGAAACGTAGATGGTAAAGGCGAAATACTACTTAAAATAATTAATGAAAAAGACATCTTAAAAATTAGAGGCCTTAATAGAAAAGCTGAAATAATTGTTACAGAAAAAATACCAGAAGTTAAAGAAGTAGTTGTAAAAAAAGATACCGTAAAAAATCCAACTATTCCTGAACAGATAAAAGGCAATTTAGCAGTTGGCGATAAAATATTGTTTAAAAATATTTTATTTAAAACAGGTTATAGTACTGTACTCTCTAAATCTAAAAAAACCTTAGAGGAAATAGCAAAAGCTTTGGTAGAGCGAGACGATATTTATTTTACCATTCAAGGTCATGTGTGTTGCACAAAATACACTAGAGATGCAGTAGATAAACGTACCAAAAAACGAAACCTTTCTGTTGCAAGAGCAAAATATGTTTATGATTATTTTGCTAAAAAGGGCGTTGCTAAAAACCGTATGCGTTTTGTTGGTATGCGCAGAAGGTTCCCTTTAGGTGGCGATCCGCAATTAGACAGACGTGTAGAAATTGTTATTACATACGTTGCAGATAACACTAAATAACTAGTGATGCCTAACAAATTTTATCTTCTTTTATTCGTAATAAGTATTTTAAATCTTCATTCTTATGCTCAAAATACAGCAATACCAGACAATAATTTTGAGCAAGCCTTAATAGATTTAGGTTTAGATACTGGCCCGTTAGATAATCTTGTACCTACAGCAAATATTAATACTATTACAAATCTTGATGTGTCTCAAAGCAATATAACAGACCTAACAGGTATTGCAGACTTTACAGCTTTAACCATGCTAGATTGTTCAGATAATTTACTTACTACGTTAAATGTATCTAATAATACAAGCTTAACCGATTTGTTTTGTTTTAATAACCTTTTAACCACTCTTAATGTTACGCCACTATCAAATTTAGTGCGTTTATGGTGTCATCAAAACCAACTTATTAATCTAGACGTGTCTAATAATAACCAACTCATTTCCTTAAGGTGCGAATCAAATAATATTTCAATACTTAATATTACAGAAAACTTAGAGTTAAGAGTAATAGCTTGTAACAACAATAATATTCAGCAACTAAACACATCTAATAATAGTAATTTAGAAAGACTGTTATGTGGTAGAAATTTGTTGTCAAATTTAGATTTAAGAAATAACCTCAACTTAACTTTTTTATCTTTTGAAGAAAACCAAATAGAACAAATAGATGTTTCAAACAACCTTCTTTTAAACATAATTATTTGTTTTCAAAATAAACTAACAACATTAGATCTTTCAAATAACAGCAACTTAACAGATGTAAACTGTAGTAATAATGCCTTATGCCTTTTAAATATTAAAAACGGGAATAACGCTAACCTAAATTCAATTAATTTTTCTTTAAACACAGAGTTAAACTGTATTATTGTTGATAATATTGATGCAGATAGAAGTATTTGGATACCACAAACGTTCTCTAATTATGCTGAATCTGAAGCACTTTGTGGAAATTTTGTTCCTATCGATAGGTTAGATAATTTTGTGGGTGTTAGTTACACTTTACCAGAACTTGTTTTTGGAGAATACTTTACTAGTCCTAATAAACTAGGAACACAATTAAATGCTGGAGATGTTATTTCTACATCCCAAACTATATTTATTTACAACGCTTTAAATTGTATAAGTACAAATTCTAGCTTTAGTGTTTTAATAGATACAAGTATGTTTTTTATACCAAAGTTTTTTACACCAAATAACGATGGTAAAAACGATTTTTGGAAAGTTGTAGACGCTAACAATAATATTAATTCAATATCTATATACAACAGACACGGAAAACTCTTAAAATTTTTACCCCAAACGTCTTCTGGTTGGGATGGCACATATAATGGGCAATTATTACCAACAGATAGTTACTGGTATAAAATTGTTTTAAATAATCAAAACATTGTTAAAGGCTTTTTTGCCTTAAAACGCTAACCTAAGTTTTAAGCATTGCAATATGCGGAATACCATCTTCAAGATATGATGTTCCTGTTTTACTAAACCCTAAATTATTATAAAACTGCTGTAAATGTTCCTGTGCCGAAATTTTTATGGTAGTCGCTCCAAATCGTAATTCCACAGCTTTAATAGAAGCTTCCATAATAGCATAACCATATTTAAAAGCACGCTCCGTTTGGCGTACCACTACTCTACCAATACTAGCGTAATCAAAATAATCTCCTGGTTTAAAAATTCGCGTATACGCCACTAATATATCGTTTTTAAACCCTAAAATATGCAGCGCTTTTTGGTCTTTACCATCCATATCTTGGTACACACAATCCTGTTCTACAACAAAAACCGCGCTGCGCAATTGCAACATAGCGTATAACTCAATGGTAGTTAACTCACCAAACGTTTTTACTTCAATTTTTAAACTCATTCTGTTTTATTTGGGCGCTACCCTAAAGGGTCGGGCTTTACGTTGCAAGTCCTCGCTCCTGCGTCGCTGTGGGCTTTCCACTGCAATCCCTAGCGCACTACCTGCTAACTCGTTTTTAATATTAAACGTCTTTTTAATCCTGTACAATCACTTCCTTAGCATCGTCTTTACCATATTCTGGCTGAATATTAACATGGTTTATATCATACTTTTTAAATACTAAAGCTTCAATATCTTGTAAAATACTATCAAACTGAGATAAACTAATATCTTTATTAAAATCAATATGTGCTTCTAAATGTATTTCATCTTCATTTAGTTGCCAAACATGAACGTGATGCGTGTTTTTTACAGCATCAAATGCATTTATTTCATCTACAATATTCTGTATAACAATACTATCCGGCGTAAACAACATCAATACTTTTGTAGAATTTTTTAGTAAATCCCAGCCCATCCAAATTAAATACAATGCAATCGCAAAAGTAAGCACACTATCAACCCAATAAACTTGGTAGTATTTCATTAATAAACCACCAATTAATACTGCAACACTTGCCATCATATCGGTTAATAAATGTACATAAGCACTTTTCATATTCATATTAACTTCAGCATCTTTTTTCAAAAGTAAAACACTAAACCCATTACCTAAAATAGCAACCAAGCTCAACCAAATTACCAAATTAGATTTAATGTTTTGCGGATTTTGAAAACGCTCTACTGCTTCAACAATCAACAAAATTGCAACTATTATTAAGGTTGCAGCATTAATAAACGCTGCTAAAATTTCAGCACGTTTATAACCAAATGTTTTTTTATTAGATGCTTTTCGTTTTGCAAGGCGATTAGCTACGTAACTAATAATAAGAGAAAGTACATCGCTAAAATTATGTAACGCATCGCTTAAAAGTGATAAACTACCAGAAAAAATACCACCAATAACCTGAGCTATTGTGATAACTATATTAAGTAAAATAGATATAATTAGATTGCGACCCTTTAAGTCGCCATGGTGATGATGCGCATGATTATGATCATGAGAATGACTCATCTTTTATAATTTAAAATTGAGTTAACAAGATAAAGGTATTTTATCTATACGGTTTTGGTGTCGTCCACCTTCAAACTTTGTTTTTAAAAATGTTTCTACCATTTGTATCGCTTGAGGAATAGCAGTAAAACGCGCCGGAATACAAAGTATATTCGCATTATTATGTTGGCGTATTAATTCTACAATTTCTTTAGTCCAACATAAACCAGCTCTAACCTCTTGATACTTATTAGCCGTCATAGCCACACCATTAGCACTACCACAAATAAGTATACCAAAATCTGCAGATTTATCTACAATAGTTTTAGCCACAGGATGCACAAAATCTGGGTAATCTACACTATCCTCAGCATCTGTACCATAGTTATTAACAGTATATCCTTTTCTTTCTAAATATTCCTTTATTGCAAATTTATAATCTGTTCCTGCGTGATCATTACCTATAGATATGGTCATAATAATTCATTTAATTTATGCTATAAAGGTAACAAATGCTTGTTAATTTAGTAGCTATAATATAAAAGTTGTTTTTTTATTAAAAAATTAAACAAACACTATTTTATATCATATTATGGCATATGTATAATGTTTATTACTGTACCAATAACTATTAGCAACTTGTTAATATCTATAGATTGTTTTTTATAAAAATAATTAGGAAAACCCGTTAAAAATTTCAATCCATAACCTTTAGTTAACATGCAAATAAGTTAATGTAAATTTTTGGTTAAGTTATCAGCACTTTAATAGGTAGTTTTAAGTGCTATTAATTATAATAGTTATTAAACAATTTAGGTTAATTATGGTTATAAACAATTGTTGATAGTAAATGTAAATCAACTAAATTATAAGACATTACAATTATATTACCTGTTAATTTCATATCAATAACATTCAATAAGATACATTTCAAAGAAACTATTAAAAAAGTTATACCGCTATCAACACCCTATCATAATCATCATTTATTTTTTTAAATTTTAAAAAGAAAATAATTATATGATATATAATGTGGATAACTTTGATTAATATGATTTAAATAATAAATTGTAGCTTTGTAAAAACAAATAGCAATTTCTTCACCTGTGTAATGCTATTAAATAATAAAATTTCCTATACCTTGGGAAATATAAATGATTACAAAAATAAATGAGTAAAAAAAGAAAAGGGAAATCCAAAAAAAAAGGGATTTCTAACCTAACAAATACAATCTTAAGTATTTTAAAAAAAGAAAGAAATAATAGTTTTAATTATAAACAAATAGCGGCTAAACTTGGTGTTAACGACGCGAGTAGCCGTAACCAAATTATAAAAACCTTAGCTAAACTAGCCACAAAGCAAGAAATAGAACAAGTAGAACGTGGTAAATTTAAAGCTATTGTAAATACCGAATACCATATAGGTACTTTAGATTTAGCAGCAAAAGGCAATGGCTATATTATATGTGACGATTTTGAAGAGGATGTGTTTATAGCATCAAACAATATTAATAAAGCGTTACATGGAGATCAAGTAGAATTTTATGCTTATAAACGTAAAAAACGTGGTAAGGCTGAAGGCGAAATTACTAATATTATAAAGCGTGCAAAATCTGAATATGTAGGCGTTATTCAAATGCAAAAAAATAATAATTATGCATTTGTAGTACCAGATAGTAATAAAATGTACAAAGATATTTTTGTACCTATTAATAAAACATTAAAAGCTGAAGATGGTGATAAAGTTTTAGTAAAACTTGAAGATTGGCCAGAAAAAGCAGATTCTCCAAATGGTAAAGTAATTCAAATATTAGGAAAACCAGGAGAACATAATACAGAGATTCACGCTATTTTAGCAGAATATGGTTTACCTCACGAGTTTCCTCATGAAGTAGAGGCATTTGCTAACGAGATTGATACTTCTATTACCGAAAAAGAAATAGCCAAACGTAGAGATATGCGTAAAGATTTAACCTTTACCATAGATCCTAAAGATGCTAAAGATTTTGATGATGCATTATCTTTTACTGTCTTAGATAATGGGTTATACGAAATAGGAATTCATATAGCAGATGTATCACATTATTTGCAAGAAGGTACTATTTTAGATGATGAGGCTTATGAGCGTGCTACATCTGTATATCTTGTAGATCGTGTAGTGCCTATGCTACCAGAGGTATTATCAAACAATGCCTGTTCATTACGTCCGCACGAAGAAAAATACACATTTTCAGCTGTATTTCAACTTGATAATAAGGCAGAAATTAAAAATGAATGGTTTGGTAGAACAGTAACCTATAGTGATGCGCGGTATGCGTATGAAGAAGCGCAAGCTGTTATTGAATCTAAAACAAATACAATTCCCGCAGAAGTGTCGCTAACAGGAAAAGCATATCAAACCGATCAAAAATTAGCCGATGCCATTTTAAAAATGGATGAATTAGCTAAAATTATGCGAGGGCAACGTATGACGAATGGTGCTATTTCTTTTGATAAAGTGGAAGTAAAATTTAATTTAGACAAAGATAATAATCCTGCTGGCGTATTTTTTAAAACCAGTAAAGATGCTAATAAATTGATTGAAGAATTTATGTTATTAGCCAACCGAAAAGTGTCTGAATTTATTGGAAAACAAAGTCCTAAAAAAACCTTTGTATACCGTGTGCATGACGAGCCAGACGAAAGTAAACTAGCCTCATTACAAAATGTGGTAAGCCGTTTTGGATATAAACTCAATTTTAAAGATAGAAAATCTACAACCGCATCGTTAAATAATTTATTAAAAGACGTTGTTGGAAAAAAGGAGCAAAATTTAGTAGATACCTTAGCGATACGAAGTATGAGTAAAGCAGAATATACTACACATAATATTGGGCATTACGGATTAGCATTTGAGTATTACAGCCATTTTACATCACCTATACGTAGGTATCCCGATGTTATGGCACATCGCTTATTACAACAGTACTTAGATGGTGGAAAATCGGCACAAGAAGCCGTTTATGAAGAAAAATGTAAGCATTCTAGCAGTATGGAAATGTTGGCTACAAAAGCAGAACGCGACTCTATTAAATACATGCAAATTCGGTTTATGGAAGATCATAAAGACGAAGAATTTCATGGAGTAATTACAGGAGTTACTGATTGGGGAATTTATGTAGAAATTATTCAAAATAAGTGCGAAGGCATGGTAAGTGTGCGTGATATGAAAGACGACCACTATGCATTCGACCAAGATTTATATGCCATGGTTGGTAGAAGTTCTGGAATGACGTATCAGCTTGGTGATGAGGTAATTGTAAAAGTTAAGAATACTGATTTAGTTAAGAAACATCTAGATTTTAATATGATTGGAAAACCAGAATAGGTTTTTTTTACTATTGTTACCAACGTGTTTATATATGCATTGTTGGCATTAGTTTTTTATTCCGTTATAAACATTTGGATTATGTTTTTCCATATAAAATTCAGGTTTCGGTAATTCCGTAAATCCGAATTTTTTATAAAGCCATTCAGCTGTATCAGTCAATAAAATCCAACGTCTCAATCCCTGAAGATTTGGATGTTCCATTATTTCATTCATCAGCCATTTACTAAATCCTTTTCCTCTATATTCATTTAGAATATAAACATCTCCTAAATATGCAATAGTTGAATAGTCTGAAATTATTCTAGCAAAACCAATTTGTTTGTTTTCGTGATAAATCCCAAAATTCAAAGAGTTTTCAATTGATGTTTTCAAAGTATTGATTGGAATTCCTTTAGCCCAATCAGTTTCGTTTGCAAGGAATTTGTGGATGCTCAAAACATCTAATTTATTTTTGTCAGTTGAAATGGTATAATCATTTCTATGTGTTTCTCTAATTTCCAATTCAGTTTTTTCTTAATTAATGCCAACGTGATTGTGTATGGTTAGTTGCGTGGTTAAGCAACTAAGTTAACAAACAAATCACAGATAGAAAATTCCAGCGGAATTTTCGTAAGTCAGCAGTGACCTAGCAATTAATTATACACGGTGTTGGCAATAGTTATTTTATACCAACGCTATTATAATTCTTTTCTAATAAATATAGTTCATACCATAATCCAGTATAATGCGCATCACCATAAACAATCAGGATTTTATTTTTTTTGCTATTGAATATTCTTTCAGCCAAATATTTGTTTCTATAACTCTTAACATATTCTCTTTCAAAAATTTTTCTCAAACTCCTTTTGGCTTTTTTGCATTTGTATTCTTTACCTTTTAAACTAAATTGATAATCACAACTATCTAATTTTATTTCTCCATTATTTTTCTCAAATTCAGTTATTAATTCAGTCAGACTTATATCCGCTCTAATTGAATTCAAACTATCGACTTTTAATTGTTTATGACTTGGCTGATTAATTAATTTATACTGTCCCTTGTATTTTATTTTACCAGCAATTACGTTTGTAGTGGTGTCTAAATATCCTTTTTGTCCTTGTGGAAAAAAGCCCATTATTTTTCTCAATTTCAAAAGGCTCTTTTTTCTAGTTAAAGAATCTGTTTCTTTGCTGTCAATGACACCTTCATAAAAAACAGTAAAATTTTGATTTTGTAGTGAGTCAATTTTATTTGCAACATCATTGTAGTATTCTTTTCGACCTACATGATGCATTGGTATAAATAAGATTTCTTGTTTTTTACTTTTTATAATTTTCAGTTCACTTTTTTCGTCTAGCACTCCAGTTTTTTTAAGTGCTCGATTAGTAAAAATTAATGAGCAAGATGTAAGTGTAAAAAATATAAGTAAAATAAAGGTTTTCTTCATTTAGTAGTTTGTCGTTTTAATTATTGCCAACGGTCTCGGCTATGAGTAGTTGCGTGGGTTAGCACTTAACTTTGCAAGTACACACCAAACTGAAAATCCGCGAGGATTTTCAGAAGTAGGCGAGAACAAGCAATTACTTATAGCCATTGTTGTAGTGCGTTTTTAATTAATTATTCTTTTTAGTTTTTCGGTGTGTTTTTCTGGTTCAATAAAATCAATGAAATGTCCATAAATCGGACTAATCCATTTTTTCTTTTGGTTGCTATAAACTACAATCATATTAAAAGTTTTATTATAATCAACTTTTTCAATGTCAGTCCAATAAATTTCTTTTTTCTGTCCGATTTCGTTCTTAATTGTCATCGATTTATCTCCGATTATAATTCTGTACTTGAAATAATGTAATGACAGATAAAGTCCGATTGATGAAAATCCAATTATCATTGCAAGAACACTCAAAAGTCCGCCATTTTCATATTCTTTAAGTACAAAAAATAGAACGTAGATTAATAATAGGGAAATTGCAAAGCAAAAAAGCCCAAAATATAGAATCAATTTTCCAGGTTTTAAGTCCATTTTTACTTTAATCCAATTTCATTAATATTCTCGTCAATTCTTTTCCAGTTAGTTCCGATAAAATTCCGTTCATCATAATTTTCAGATAACACGAAATAAAAATACTTGGTCAAATAATAAACTTCAGCGTTTCGTTTCGCATATCCTAAAGCTCCAATATCTTTCATTTGGAATTCAACTTTATGATTTCCTTTATTTTCATTAATTAGTTCAACAGTTTGGGTTTTCCAAGTCGCAACATTGAATAGAATTTTTAAAGGATTTAAGTAAATCAGTCCAATGATTGTCAAAATCGGTATTGACTTTCTTAAAATCGGTTCGGACAAATTTCGATTAGTTTTAAATTCCATTATGAGCAAAGGAATTGGTAAAATCAAAATTCCGTAATAAATAACTGCTTTTAAAAATCCGATTTTGGTTTGAAACAAGTCGAAAATGTCCAATAAAAAAAGGGACAAAACTATGTAAAATGTTATTCGGATTATTTTCAGCATATCGGTTTTCTCAAATGCACTACAACTTGTTTATATACAAAACTTTATCACTCATATCTATCCAAAAAGGTAGGATATGCATACTTTTAGTTTCTTATATACTAAACTTTTTATCAGCCTTTTAACGTGTTCTTTAAATATTCAAAAGCATTATCAATATCATCAAACAAGTCATTTTCAGGTACTAAATCTGGTATAACATCTACAGCTTTTAGCATATCTGTAGGTTGCTCTTTTAAACCCACAAGAAGAACTTCTATGTTTTCAGCTCTTAAATCAAATATAATATCTTCTAAGGCATACAAACCAGATTGATCGATATACGGCACGCGATCCATTCTAAAAATTACAGCATTAATCTCTTTAGGTAAGGTTTGTATTTGGTCTTTAAAATAAGAGGTAAACCCAAAAAATAAAGCACCATATAAATGTTTTATAATAACTTTATCTTTATACTTTTCGTAAAATTCAATTTCATCTTGCCAAGGTTTAGAGCCATCAATATCGGCTACTGCACCAACCTCCATACCTTGTTCGCTAATATCACCAGATTTTTTCATAAATAATAAACAGGCTAAAGCTACACCAATACCAACAGCTTGTATTAAACTACCAAAAGTGGTAATTAGTAATACTAAAACTAACACTATAGCATCAGCTCTTGGTACTTTAAGCAGGTGTTTTAAGCCTTTAAAATCTATAATTTTAAACCCGATAGGGATTAGTAAACCTGCTAAAACACAAAGTGGTATATGTGCTGCTAATTGCCCTAAGCCTAAAAGCACAGCAAGAAGAAAAAGACCATGTAAAATACCAGACAATTTTGATGCGCCGCCAGCATTAATATTAACAACAGTGCCTTTAGTTGCGCCAGCACCAGGAATGCCACCAATTGCTGCGGCCAGCATATTACCAATACCTTGGCCTATAAGTTCGCGGTTACTGTTATGCTTTGTTTTTGTCATATTATCAGCAATTACAGAGGTTAATAAAGAATCTATACTTCCTAAAACAGCTAATACGATAGCGTACTCTATTATAGTACTGTATGCACTTGCATCTACCTCTAAAATTCCTCCTAATTGAAACGACGGTAAGCCAGAGGGTATTTCGCCAATTAATGGCACATCCATTTTAGTAAAATATGCAATTAACGTAGCACCAATTAATGCCACCAAAGCACTTGGAATGGCTTTTGTAATTTTAGGAAATATAAAATAGATAAAAATAGTAATACCGCCTAATAACAGTGCATATAGATTAGTTTCGGAAAATAACCTAGGAAAATCCTGTAAAATAGCTACTGTAGACTTTGCAGAATTTAACCCTGCAAAAGGGAATAACTGTAAAATAACAATTATTAAACCCACACCACTCATAAAACCAGAAACCACAGGATAGGGAAAGTATTTTACGTAGCTAGCAATATTTAAAAATCCAAAAATAACTTGAAATAAACCGCCTAGTAAAAAGGTTAATAAAATAATAGGCATAGCGTTTTGAAGGCTTCCTGTCATATCTATAGCAATAGCTACTAATGTTGCAGAAACCACCGTCATAGGTCCTGTCGGCCCGCTTGCTTGTGTTTGTGTACCACCAAACAAAGCAGCAAAAACACCAACCGCAATAGCGCCATATAAACCTGCTGTGGCACCCATACCAGATTGTACACCAAAGGCTAGTGCTAATGGTAATGCTACAACACCAGCTACTAAACCACCGGTAAAATCTCCTTTTAAATTTTTAATATTGTAAAATTTGGATAGCATATTTTTCGTGTTACTAGTTATTTAATCTTAAAAATTAAGAGAAACGAAGTTAGTTTAAAATTTTTGTAAAATCAATCGTTAAAAATTACTTGGGATTATTCATATATTAGTGCATTATAATTTACAATCTTATGATTTTAACCACAACAAATTCTATTGAAGGCTACACTATAAAGGATTATATATCCATTATCTCAGGAGTTTCAATGAGCAAAAAAGCTGCAAAAATGGGTTTTAGTATGTCAAAATATTACAACCAGGTTGAAAAAGATGTAGAAACTATAAAAGAAGAAGCGTTTCAAAAATTATTAGAAAACGCAAAAAAAACCAAGGCAAATGCTGTGGTTGGTATTAAAGTAGAAATAGAGCTTACAACCAGTAATTTTGTAATGGTTTCTATTACAGGAACAGCTGTTAAGGTTGCTTAATATTTAATTTTACATAAGACAGTTAAGACCTATTATTTATTGATAACCTCATTATACACAAAACATTTCATGAAACTTTTAGCATCTATTTTAATCCTTTTACTATCAATTTCTATATCAGCCCAAAACGAACTCAATAAAACAGTAGGCGAGTTTAGCGAACTCAAAGTTTATGATTTAATTCAAGTAGAATTAATTAAATCTGATGTTGATAGAGTTGTAATTACTGGAAAAAACAAACATAAAGTACTTGTAAACAATAAAAACGGGACTTTAAAAATAAAAATGAAGTTTGAAGAAGCTTTTGATGGTGGTAATACTAAAGTAACATTATATTATACAAACATTGATGTTATTGATGGTAATGAAGGCGCAAAGATTTATTCTAATGATGTAATAGAGCAATTTGAAATAGATTTAAATGCCCAAGAGGGTTCTGAAATTAAAGTTAAAGTGAATGTAAAATATATAAACATTAGAGCTGTTACAGGAGCTGATGTTTATACTTCTGGTATTGCTAAAAATCAAGATATCTCTATATATACAGGCGGTGATTATAATGGAAAAGAATTAAAAACCGAATATACAGACGTATCTATTAGAGCAGCAGGAGAAGCGTATATTTTTGCAACAAAACAAGTGGAAGCAAAAGTAAGGGCAGGAGGAGAAATATACATTTATGGAAACCCAGAGCAAGTTACAGAAAGTAAAGTACTAGGAGGAAGCATAAAGCGTATAGAGGATTAAATAAAGCTATTAATTAACGCATTTATATTGTTTTTTAGGGTAGTTAAAAACAACATATTTTGGTTAACTACAATACAGGTAACTATACAAAGTTGTTTATAACCCCTGTTTTTACTAACTTTAAAACCCAACAAAACGTATACGCTTGAAAAACTCTAAGTATTTTGTACTGCTTATAATATTTAGTCTGTTTTATCAATTAACAGCTTCACAAGAAAGACCTCCTATTAATATTTTTTCATCTAAAGATTACGGAGCGGCATCGCAAAACTGGTCTATATCACAATCTCAAAATAGATATATATACATTGCTAATAATAAAGGTTTATTAGAGTATAATGGTGCAAATTGGAATTTATATGAATCTCCTAACAAAACAATACTTCGTACTGTAGAAGTAATAGACGATTTAATTTATACAGGAAGTTATCATGATTTTGGGTATTGGAAAAAAGATAATTATGGCGTTTTAAAATACACATCACTTGCAAAATTACTGCAAGTTGATTTTTTAGAAGATGAAGAATTTTGGAACATTCATGCCTTAGAAAATGATATAATTTTTCAATCCTTAGATCGTATTCATATCTACAATACAAAAACAAAATTATACAACACTATTGCTTTTAAGTCAAGTATTTCGGGCTTTTTTAAAGTAGGTTCTAATTTTTATTTTCAAATATTAAACAAGGGTTTATTTAAAATTGATGGCGGTACTGCTACGTTGTTATCAGAAGATGAAATTCTTAAGCAAAATGTTATTGTAGAGATGTATGATAGCGATGATAATTTAGTATTACTTACACAAAATAAAGGGTTTTTCAAACTTGAAAACAAAAAAATATTTCCATGGATAATTGCTGCTACAAATACTTTAAAAAACCTTAGTGTTTTTAGCTGTTTAAGGTTGAAAGATAATAGCTATATATTAGGTACCATCTCAAATGGTTTACTTCAACTTTCTTCAGATGGTGAAATTAAAAATAAAATAGATCAAACTAATGGTTTAAGTAACAACACAATATTATCAATATATGAAGATGTTGATAGTAATATTTGGTTAGGTCTTGATAATGGCATCAACAGTATAAATTTAAATTCTCCTTTTAGTGTTTATTTCGATAAAAAAGGCACTATTGGTAGTGTATATACTTCTGCTACGTTTAGTAATATGCTATATTTAGGGACCAACCAAGGTCTTTTTTATAGACCTTTAGATAGTAATAAAGGTTTTAAATTTGTAGAGGGCACACAAGGGCAAGTATGGTTTTTAGATATTATTGATAATAAATTGTTTTGTGGCCATAATACAGGCACTTTTTTAATAAATGATAAAAATGCGTTAAAAATAGTTAATGCTCAAGGGACTTGGCAGATAAAACCTCTATTAAATAATCCTACAGAATTAATACAAGGTAACTATGATGGTTTATACATACTCCATAAAAAAAACGGACAGTGGCAATTAAAGCATAAAATACAAGATCTCAACATTTCAAGTAGATATTTTGAGTTTTCTGATGACAACCAAATTTACCTTAGTCATGAATATAAAGGCGTTTTTAAGGTAAATTTAAACGATGATTTTACTAAAGTACTCTCTGTTGTAAAAGATACAACACTAGATAAAGGATTACACTCAAGCTTAGTTAAGTACAATAATAAACTATTGTATTCTACAAAAAAAGGTGTGTTTAGTAGTAGTGACAGTAACAGTCGTTTTATTAAGGATAGTATATTAAGCCAATTAATTAATAAAGATAAATTTACCTCAGCTAAATTGATTCCAGATTTAAAAACAGGCAAGATTTGGAGTTTTTCGGAAAGAGGCATTCATTATTTAACCAATACAAAATTAAGTGGAGAACAAAAATTATACACAATACCTTTTCCAGAAAGTATCAGAAAAGATGTAGTAGGTTACGAAAGCGTTACCCAAATAAGAGATCAACAATTTTTGCTTGGTTCTACTTCAGGGTATGTTATTTTAGATTTAAATAAAATTATTAATAATGAACACGAAATTAAAATCAACCAAATATCTGTAAGCAAATTTAAAAATGCCGAAGATGTATCATTGTTAGACATTACTCAAAAATCAAGTTTAGAAAACAAACAAAATAGTATTCGTTTTTCATATAGTATTTCAGAGTTTCTTAAAACTGAACAACCAGAATATCGCTACAAACTTGATGGTATTCACAATAATTGGAGTGAATGGACAACAAATGGAAGCGTATTATTTGAAAACTTACCCTATGGCAATTATACTTTTTTGGTACATGGTAGAGTTGGTAACCAAGCTACTTTAAACAGCGCTTCATATTCTTTCAATATTAAAAGACCTTTGTTTTTATCAAACCTAGCTATAGTAGTTTACATTATAGCTATATTACTCTTCTCTTTGTTTATGCACAATGTTTACAAACGTTACTATAAAAAACAAAGAGAGCGTTTAATACTAAAAAAGACAAGAGAATTTGAACTTAAAGAGTTAGAAAATAAGCAACAATTAATGCGTTTTAGAAATGATAAGCTTAGAGAAGATATCGAAAATAAGAACAGAGAGTTAGGCATTTCTACAATGAATTTAATAAAGAAAAATGAATTTTTAAGTTCAATTAAAAAAGAACTAGAAAATGCTCAGGATTCCAATAGCATAAAAAAGGTTTTAAAAATTATTGACAAAAATCTGAATAATAATGATGATTGGAATCTATTTCAAGAAGCTTTCAATAATGCAGATAAAGATTTTTTAAAGAAAATAAAAAGCATACATCCCTCGCTTACTTCAAACGATCTGCGTCTTTGTGCATATCTCCGTCTAAATCTGTCATCAAAAGAAATAGCGCCTTTACTTAATATTTCACCTAGAAGTGTAGAAGTTAAACGCTATAGACTTCGTAAAAAGATGGATTTACAGCACGAATCCAGTCTTACAGACTATATTTTAGAAATATAATCTCCACAACACCTCTGTTTTTCACCTATACAACACCACAACATTTAGCTATTTAGTGTTTTATTGGTAATAATTATTTGTGCTGTTTTTTCACCAACAGCTTGGTTTTATTGGTGATTTGATAATAAAACATGTGTTTTTTTATTGTGTATGTTTTTTGTTGAGGCATAAAAAGAGAAATTAATAAAAAAGACGTTTAAATTTACAACAAACTAAAACTCAAATAAGACTATGAGACAAATGCTCTTTAAAATTCTAACACTCTTTTTTGTAGTGCATGTAGGCGCACAAAACATTGGAGTTAGTGGAATTGTAAATGACAATACCGGTTTTCCTATACCTGGTGTAAACGTAATTGTAAAAAATACTACCAAAGGTGCAGTAACAGATTTTGATGGAGAATTTACAGTTTCAGATATTCCATCAGGATCTACATTAGTATTTAGTTATATAGGCTATATAACTAAAGAAGTTGTTGTAACATCTTCCGATAAACTAACAATAGTAATGGAGGAAGATTTAGCCAAACTAGACGAAGTTGTTGTAATTGGTTATGGTGCTCAAAGAAAAAAGGAAATAACAGGTGCTGTAAGTGTTGTTTCTAGTGAAACCATTGAAGCACTTAAACCAACACGAATAGAACAAGCATTGCAAGGGCAAGTTGCTGGTGTTAACATAACGTCGCAGTCTGGTTCTCCAGGTGCTGGTGCAACTATAAGTATTCGTGGGGTTTCTACTAATGGTGATAGTAGACCATTAATTTTAGTAGACGGTAATGTTATTGAAGACTTAAGTGTTATTAACCCAAATGATATTGCAAGTGTAAATGTACTTAAAGATGCAACAGCTGGTATTTACGGTGTTCGTGCTGCAAATGGCGTTATTTTAATTACTACAAAAACAGGTAGGAAAGAACAACCACTAGCTATAGAGTATGATATGTTTGTGGGTTTTCAAGAAACAACACGAAAAATACCAGTTTTAAATGCTACTGAATATGGTGCTTTAGTTAATGAGGCTTTTGCTGCAGGAGGAGACACGCCACCTTTTACAGATTTATCACAATTAGGCGTTGGTACAGATTGGCAAGATGAAGTATTTGAAAGCGCACCAATTTTTAACCATAGTATTACTTTTAAAGGTGGTAAAGAAAAATCTACTTATGCATTTAGTAGCTCTTTTATATCACAAGATGGTATTGTAGGTGGATCAAAATCTAACTTTACACGTTTTACACAACGTGCCAGTTATAATGTTGATCTATTAGAAAATTTTAAGTTTACATCAGGGTTATTCTTAACAAGATCTCGAAAAAGAAATTTAGTGGAGTCGGCTTTAGGTTCTGTTCTTTTTAACGCTTTAAATAATGCGCCTACGTTTTCCGTTAGAGATTCCCAAGGTAATTTTACACTTGCAGAAGGTTTGGGTAACGAGGTTATAAACCCTATTGCACAAACACAAAATACTAATGATGTTACCAATATAATACGATTAAGTGGTAATGCAGGTTTAGGTTATAATTTCTTAGATCATTTTACAGCACAGGCAAACATTCAATTTAATTACTCTGAAGTAGATGGCTATGTGTATAGACCTATTCAAAATTATGGAAGCGGTAAAGTATTTAATGTAGATAGAAGCGAAGTAGCTGAATCACTTAATTACTTTAGAGATTATACCTTTGATGGATTCATCAAGTATGAAAACACGTTTAACGAAGTACATAATGTAAAAGGACTTTTAGGTACATCTGTATTTAAAACCAAAGGGGTTTTTACAGGACGTAGAGGTTTAGGTGTTGATGTAAATACTCCAAACGTAGAGAACTCTCAACAAGTAGAAAATTTTAATATTGGTAGAGGTTTCGATCCTAGATTCGATTCGCGTTTACTTTCATACTTTTCTAGATTACAATACGATTATAAAGGAAAATATTTGTTTTCTGCTGTAATTCGTCGTGATGGTTCTACAAAATTTGGTCCAGAGAATAGGTTTGGATATTTCCCTTCTGGTTCTATTGGTTGGGTAGCTTCAGATGAAGATTTTCTTTCAAATAGTAATGCTTTAAATTTCTTAAAGTTAAGAGCTTCCTATGGTGTTTTAGGTAATGATAGAATTAGAGATTTTGGATTCGTATCCTTACTAGATGGTGAAGGTGTGTATGTATTTGATAATACCAGAGCTTTCGGTTTAGCAACAGGTGCAGTCTCTAACCCAGAAATAAGATGGGAAAAACAAAAAACATTAAACGTAGGTGTTGATATGAGATTGTTTAATAATAAAGTTGATATTACTGCCGACTATTTTCAAAAAAGAACTGAAGATTTATTAGTTGTGCCTCAGGTGTCTGGTTTATTAGGTATTGCTGCTCCAGGAGCATTGCCCCCAACAGTAAATGCTGGTATTGTGGAAAATAAAGGTTTAGAATTTGCAATAGGTTATTCGGATAATATTTCAGAAGACTTAAAATTTAGTATAAGATATAATGTTACTGCACTTCAAAACGAAGTACTATCGGTAAGCGGAGATGGTGATTTTATAGCAGGAGGATCATTTGGTATTGGTCAAGACCCACCAGCAAGAATGGAGGCCGGTTTCCCAATAGGTTACTTTAGAGGTTTTAGAACTAATGGTATATACCAAAACCAAAATGAAGTAAATAATAGTCCTACAATTAATGATAGAGTACAACCAGGAGACTTAATATTTGTAGATACCGATGGTGATGGCGATATTGATGATGATGATAGGGTAAACCTTGGAGATCCTATACCAGATGCCACAATGGGTCTTAATATTTCTTTTGATTATAAGGGGTTTGATTTCGTGGCCTATGCATTTGCATCAGTAGGTAATGAAATAGTACGTAATTACGAAAGAAATCAAATATTAACAAATAGACCAAGATACTTCTTAAACCGTTGGACAGGTGAAGGTTCTACAAACGTTGACCCTAGAGTAACAACGGGTGCAACTTCTAATGGGTTGTTTTCAGATTATTTTGTAGAAGATGGTTCTTTTATAAGGTTGCAAAACATTCAATTAGGTTACACCTTTGGAAATAAGTTTTTTGAAAACTCTAAAATTAGTAAGCTGCGTTTATACGTTACAGCAAACAATTTATTTACACTAACCAAATATAGAGGTTACGATCCTACAGCATCAAGTGGAGACCCGATAGGTGGTGGTATCGATCAAGGATTTTATCCTAACCCAAAAACATTTTTATTCGGTTTAAATTTAAAATTATAAAAAAAGCTAGATATGAAAAATTTATATAACAAAAACATACTGCTTATACTACTGGCATTAGTATTGTCTTGTAGTGACGATTTTATTGATGTAGCATCGCAAGACGAAAATTCAGAAGAATTTTTTAATTCAGAAGCAGATTATCAAAATGCGCTTATTGGAGCTTATGATTTATTACAATCAACATACTTAAACGTTATGTTAGGCGAAATAGCCTCTGATAATACTCTGGCTGGTGGCGAGAGTGCTACTGATGTTCCTGGAATACAAGAGGTAGATGATATGATTCATACCCCTTTAAACGCTCAACTTCGTGACATTTGGAGTTGGATGTTTGCTGGTGTAAACAGAGCAAATTTTATTCTGGAATTTCAAGATAAAACAGATTTTACAGGAAAAGAACAAGTATTAGCGCAAGCAAGATTTTTAAGAGCGTATTACTATTTTGAACTGGTAAAGTGGTTTGGCGATGTACCATTAGCGGTAGACAAACGCATCCAATTTGGAGAGCAGTTTTCATTAGATAGAACTCCAAAAGAACAGATATACGCACAAATGGAACAAGATTTAATTTTTGCAAGTGCAAATTTACCTTATGTGCAAAATGAAATCGGTCGTATTACCAAAGGTGCTGCACAAGCCCTTTTAGGTAAAGTGTATTTATACCAAGATAAATTTAGCGAATCGGCTACCGTGTTAGAAGATTTAATTAATAACGGCCCTCATGATTTATTAGTAGATTATAGCACTATGTTTGAAAATGATAACGAAAACAATATTGAATCTGTTTTCGAAGTTCAATATACAGATGAAGAAGGTGCTGGTTTTGGTTGTTTACAATGTAGTGAAGGTAATGTAGCTGTTGGTTTTAATGGTATTAGAAATTATTCTGGTCCTGTTTTCGAATCAGGGTTTAGTTTTAATGTGCCCGTGCAAGAAGTTGTAGACGCTTTTGAAGATGGAGATATCAGATTAGACACAGCAATTCTTGATATTAATGTTTTTGCAGAGGCTAATGATGCTTCATTTTCTGTAGGGTTTGAGCATACAGGCTATTTCAACAGAAAATATATTGCCAGAGCAGGAGATTTAAATACTGGCGATGCCAATTTAACAAACCCTAATAATTACAGATCTATACGTTTTGCTGATGTATTATTAATGGCAGCCGAAGCACTAAACAGAGGTGGCGTTAGTGACACAAGAGCATTAGCATATCTAAATAGAGTAAGAACTAGAGCAACACTTGATGCTTTAGATGTTACAGCTACAGAACTTACAAACGCTATTTATCAAGAAAGACGAGTAGAGCTTGTTGGTGAAGGACACCGTTTTTTCGATTTAGTAAGAACAGGAAGAGCTGCTCAAGAAATTGACGGTTTTGTTTCTGGTAAACACGAGATTTTCCCAATTCCATTAATCGAAATAGAATTAGCGGGAAATATATGGGAACAAAATCCAGGATATTAAAAAAAACAAATATGAAAACATTAAAGTATTTAACAAGTTTAGCTTTGGTATGCTTATTTATAAGTTGTGCCGAAGATAATAACGATTTAAGTTTTATTGAAGAAGTTGTGGCGCCTAGTAACATAACAGCCCAATTTCAAATAACACAAGATAATTCTGGTTTGGTTACCATAACTCCTAACGCAGAAGGTGCAGTATCTTATAATATTACTCCAGGAGATGGAAGCGATGTTGTAAGTGTATTACAAGGAGAGAATTTTGATAATATTTATACTGAAGGTACTTATACTGTACAAATTGAAGCTACAGGGATTACAGGTCTTAAAACAATAGCAAGCCAAGATTTAACAGTGTCTTTTAAAGCACCTGAAAATTTAGAGATCTCAGCGGATATTGATGCATCAAATCCGTTTATTATAAATGTATCTGCTACAGCAGATTTTGCAACCTCGTATTTGGTGTATTTTGATACAGCAAATGCAGATGAAGAGCCTACAGCTTTAGCATCAGGAGAAACAGTAAGTTTTGAATATCCAAGCGTTGGCGATTACACCATTAGAGTAGTAGCCTTAAGTGGTGGTGCTGAAACTTCCGAAGTAACACAAGACGTAAGTATAACTTCACCAACAGAACTTCCAATAGATTTTGAGGCGTTTGATGCTAACACATTTCAAGGCTTTGGTGGTGCTAGTAATGCCGTAATTGATAATCCTGATACAAATGGAAACTTGTCTAGTAAAGTTGGGCAAATTATTAAAGGTGCGGGAGAAACATGGGCTGGTAACGTTATAACATTATCATCTCCAATAGATTTTTCTACAAAGAAAGCCATGACTATGGATGTATGGTCTCCAAGAGCTGGCGGGAAAATGATTTTAAAAATTGAAAATCTTGATGATGGAAATATTTTTTATGAAAATGAAGTAACCTTAACAGGTAATAGCGCTTGGGAACAAGCTACATTCGATTTAAGCGGTATTGATACATCAAATACATATCAAAAAGTGGTTGTATTCTTCGACTTTGGAACTATGGGTGATGGTAGTGCAGATTGGACGTTTTACATTGATAACATAAAACAAGATGTTATAGCAGCAGGACCTAGTGTAACACCATTAACTTTTGAAACACCTTACGCTTTAAGTTCTTTTGATGGTGGAGATATTTCTGTTGTTGCCAATCCTGACACAAACGGAAACGCATCAAATACGGTATTACAGATGGTAAAAAATGCTGGACAAGTTTGGGCAGGTTCTAAAATTACAATTGATGAACCATTTGTTTTGGGCAACTCTGAAACTATAACAGTTAAAGTTTGGTCTCCAAGGGCGGGCTTAAATGTATTAATGAAATTTGAAGATGCAGTACCATGGCCAGATGTGTCTGCAACTGCTGAAATTACAGCAACCACTACAGTTGCAAATGCTTGGGAAGAATTAACCTTTACGTTTCCATCGATAGACACATCTATAGATTGGTTCAATATGGTACTTATTATGGATAATGGAACAGAGGGTGATGGATCTGAAAACTTCACTATTTATTTAGATGATTTTTCAACGACACCAACCTTAGATTTCGAACCAAATTTTGAATTAAGTTCATTTGATGGTGGTGCTATTTCGGTAATAGCAAACCCTGACACTAATGGAAATCCATCAAGTATGGTTGTTGAAATGGTAAAAAATGCTGGACAAGTATGGGCGGGTTCTAAAATTACAGTTCAAGAGCCATTTGCTTTAGCAAGCGGGTCTAGAGTAACTGCTAAAGTTTGGTCTCCAAGAGCCGGTTTAAATCTATTAATGAAATTTGAAGACGCTGTACCATGGCCAGATGTATCAGCAACAGCAGAAATTACCGCCACTACTACAGTTGCAAATGCTTGGGAAGAATTAACTTTTGATTTTCCAGCAGTTGATGCCGCTATAGAATGGTATAACCTTGTGCTTATTATGGATAATGGAACAGAGGGTGATGGATCAGCAAATTATACGATTTATATCGATGATATTGATATCAACTAAGAGTCAAAAAATTATAAAACATACGTCATGAAAAAATTAAAATATTATTTAGGAGTTTTTGTAATGATGGCTATGATATTAAATAGCTGTCAAGAAGAAGATTTCGAATTAGGTGAAATTGTTGCACCTACTAATATAAATATAACAACTACTTATATAGATGATGGCGCAGTTTCTGCTGCACCTGGTTTAGGTAGCGGTTTGGTAAATTTTTCTGCATCTGCAGACAATGCCACATCGTTTCAATTTATAATTCAAGAACAAAATAAACTGCAACAATCTGGAATTGTACCTCATAACTTTACCGAATTAGGTATGAATACCTACCAAGTTACAGTTATAGCATTTGGTACAGGAGGCGCGTCCTCTAGTCAAACCATAGAGGTTGAGGTATTAGCGCTTTACGAACCACCTGCAGATTTACTAGAGATGCTTCATGGTGGTAGTGAGAAAACTTGGAGAATTAAAGCAGAAGCTAAACCGCATTTTGGTTTAGGACCTCCAGGTGGATTTATTCCAGGTGAGTGGTTTTCTGCAGAACCTTTTGATAAGGCTACCGTTGGTATGTACGATGATAGATATGTATTTAATGCAGACGGTACGTTTACGCACATTACTGATAATACGAATGATGATCCAACTACAGACCCAACTGGAACTGTATTTGGTAGAATTAATCTAATTGATGAGTTAGGTGGCTCTGGAGGCACGATAAATGGCGCCGATGTAGAGAATCTTCCGTTTAATGATTATACAGAGCAATGGTCGTTAACCGCACCAAATGATGTAGAAACACTTAATTTGTCAGGTATAGGATTTTTAGGCTATTATACAGGAGGAAATCATCAATATGAAATTTTTGAACGCTCTGCTGATGAGATGATTGTTAGAACAACAGACGGCAATGGAGAATTTGATTGGTGGTTTACATTAACCACTTTAGAAGAAGGTGCTAGCGCTAGTGTTGATTTTGAAACTGCATTTACCAACTTAGTTTGGGAAGACGAGTTTGATGTTGATGGCGCACCAGACCCAGCTAGTTGGACCTACGATTTAGGAACAGGAACAAACGGTTGGGGTAATAACGAAGTACAAAGTTATACCAGTAATGCTGAAAATGTTATTGTTGAAGGAGGCATGCTTAAAATTACAGCAAAGGCTGATGGTAATGGTGGTTATACCTCTGCAAGAGTAAAATCTCAAGGCTTAAAAGAGTTTACTTATGGAAGAATTGATGTAAGAGCTAAATTACCTACTGCACAAGGCACATGGCCTGCTATTTGGATGTTAGGCGCTAACTTTCCAACAGTTGGGTGGCCACAATCTGGAGAAATGGATATTATGGAGCAAACAGGGGCAGACAAAAATACTGTATTAGGCACTGTACATTGGTTTGATAATGGTACAGCTAGTTTTGGTGAGACAACACCTGTAACTGATATTGGGAATGAGTTTCATGTCTATTCTATAGATTGGTCTTCTGATAAAATTTACATCTTGTTAGATAATGTACCATATTTTGAATTAGCTAATAATGATACACTACCATTTAACTCAGATTTTTTCTTCATACTTAATATAGCTATGGGAGGAACTTTAGGAGGAGATATAGACTCTGCATTTACTGAGGATACTATGGAGATAGATTATATTAAAGTATATCAATAAACATAAAACTAATTAGTAAAAAGGTCGGTTACACTCTCACACCGGCCTTTTTTATCAGCACAAAAACTCATGTTAGTCATGGTAAATGTTTTGAGGGAAATTTTAAGCAATAATTAATTATAGATGAATTCTAATATTTTGGTTGGAGAACGAGAAACAACAATAACCGATACAACTAGTGTTAATAGTACATTAGTTCACATTGATAATGAGGCGTATTTTAAAATATCTAATAGTGATAAGATGCGGTCCTTTTTCATGAGCATCGTATCAGATTCTAATCATTGGCTATTCATTTCAAGCAATGGCGGTTTAACAGCAGGACGAAAAAATGCAGAATACGCTCTGTTTCCATATTATACAGATGATAAAATTACCGAATTAGCCGATATTACTGGAAGTAAAACTATTTTTCAAATTAAAGTTAATGGTAAAACACGTATATGGGAACCTTTTTCAATACGACAAATGGGTGTTTGGGACACTAAAACAAACCTTTATAAAAACATATATGGTAATAAAATTATTTTTGAGGAAATAAATTTAGACTTAGGTGTAACTTTTAGATATGCTTGGAATTCTAGTAATGAATTTGGTTTTGTTAAAAAATCTACATTAATAAATACTACTGAGACAAAAATTGATATTACAGTTTTAGACGGTTTACAAAATATTATTCCTAATGGAGTATCATCAGATTTACAAGCCACACGTAGTAATTTAGTTGATGCTTATAAGAGAAGTGAGATTAAGCCAGAAACAGGTTTAGGTGTGTATGCACTAAGCGCTATAATAGTTGATAAAGCAGAGCCTAGTGAGGCTTTAAAAGCAAATACAGTTTGGTCTTATGGTCTAGAAAACCCCACATACCTAGCATCTTCATTGCAGTTAGATAATTTTAGAAGAGGCGAGAAAATAACTACTGAAACTGATATTAAAGCAGAAAAGGGTGCTTATTTTGCATCTTCTAATTTAGTGTTACAGCCAAATGCAGAGACCCAATGGCTATTTGTTGCTAATGTAAATCAATCTATTGCTGATGTTGTTAAAACTTCAGAATTTATTAAAAGTGATGATGCCGTAAAATATCGTATTCAGAAGGATATTGATTTGGGCACTCAAAATTTAATTAATCTTACAGGTAATGCAGATGGCTTGCAGCTTACAGCAGACCACAAGATAAATACAAGACACTTTTCAAACACGTTATTCAACATTATGCGTGGTGGTATTTTTGATGATGATTATACCATTGAAAAAAGTGATTTCGTAAACTATTTGGGTAAAGCAAATAAACACGTATATAATGCAAAACAAGGTGTTTTAAACGAGCTGCCTGATACATTCAATCTAAGTCATTTAAAAAAATTAGCGCAAAGTGATAATGATGCAAATTTTAAACGTCTGTGTTTTGAATATTTACCATTAAAATTTAGTAGAAGACATGGCGACCCAAGTAGGCCTTGGAACAAGTTTTCTATTAATACTAAAAGTGAAATAGACGGCTCTAAAATATTAGATTATCAAGGTAATTGGCGTGATATTTTCCAAAATTGGGAAGCCTTAGCACATTCGTACCCAGAATTTATTGAGGGTATGATTCACAAGTTTTTAAACGCTACAACTTTTGAAGGCTACAACCCCTACCGTGTAACCAAAGATGGTTTTGATTGGGAGATTATTGAAGAAAATGACCCATGGTCTTACATTGGGTATTGGGGCGATCATCAAATTATATATCTCTTAAAGTTTTTAGAGTTTATTGAAAACTACTACCCAAATACTTTAGAGCGACACTTTACAGAAGATCTTTTTGTATACGCCAACGTACCATATAAGATTAAAAGTTATAACGATACGTTAAAAAACCCAAAAGATACTATTGATTTTGATTCTAAACTGGATGAAGAAATTAATAAAAGACGTAGCGCTTTAGGTGCTGATGGTGCTTTGGTAACCGATAAGGATGATAGTATTTACAAAGTTAATTTTATAGAAAAAATACTAGCTACAGTATTATCAAAAGTATCTAATTTTATTCCAGAAGGTGGCATTTGGTTAAACACGCAACGCCCAGAATGGAATGATGCCAATAACGCACTTGTGGGTAATGGAGTATCTATGGTAACACTATATTACCTCTACAGGTTTTTGAATTTCTTCGAAAAATTAGTAGCAAAATCTAGTGTGCAGCAGGTTAAAATATCAAAAGAGTTAGCTTTGTTTTTTAATGATATTAACCAAACATTGCAAGCAAATGCAGGGAAACTTTCAGGAAAAATATCTGATACTGATAGAAAAACAATACTTGATGGTTTAGGAAAAGCAGGCAGTAATTATAGAGAAACCATTTATAACAACAGTTTTTCAAATATTAAAACTGAGGTGAGTTTAGATACTATCTCTGGTTTTATAGAAGTTGCAAAATCATTTTTAGAACATAGTATGGATGCCAATAAGCGTGATGATAACTTGTATCATGCCTATAATTTAATGACGGTAAAAAATGATGATGAGGTATCAATATCTTATCTCTCAGAAATGTTAGAAGGGCAAGTAGCAGTTTTAAGTTCTGGATACCTCTCTCCTATCCAAGCACTTAGTTTGTTAGACGGTCTAAAAAACAGTGCCTTGTTTAGAGACGATCAGTACAGTTATATGTTGTATCCAAATAAAAAGCTGCCACAATTTGACGAAAAGAACAATATTTCAGCAGATAAAATTGAGCAATCAGAGTTATTACAAAAATTGGTAACTCATGGAAACCGACAAATAATTGAACAAGATGTATTAGGTAATTATCATTTTAATGGCAATTTTAATAATGCAAATAGTTTAAAAGAAGCACTAAACAATTTGGATGATAGTTATGCCGATTTAGTAAAATCTGATGAAACACTACTGCTAAAAATTTTCGAGGAAATTTTTGATCATAAGTCTTTTACAGGACGTTCAGGAACGTTTTTTGGTTACGAAGGTTTAGGCTCTATTTACTGGCACATGGTATCTAAACTACTATTGGCGGTTCAAGAAAACTGTTTGTTGGCAATTAATAATAACGAAGAAGACGCTTTAATAGGCCGATTGTTAGACCACTATTATGAGATTAATGCAGGTATAGGCGCTCACAAATCACCAGAGTTGTATGGCGCTTTTTCAACCGATCCGTACTCCCATACGCCAGCAACAAAAGGCGCGCAGCAACCAGGAATGACAGGTCAAGTAAAAGAAGATGTAATTAGCAGGTTTGGAGAATTGGGTGTTTTTGTAAATAACGGAATCATAGAATTTAAGCCTAGGTTATTACAGAAAAAAGAGTTTTTAAAAATACCGTCAACGTTCACATTTACCAATCTTAATAAAGAAAACCAAAATATTGAACTTGATGAAAACACCTTGTGTTTTACCTATTGTCAAGTTCCAATAGTCTATAAATTATCAGAAAATGAAGGTTTGCAGGTGGTGTATAATGATGGTAAACATCTAGATATAGATGGTTTTAGCTTAGGTAGAGCTGTTTCAGAAACAATTTTTAAACGCCAAGGTGAAATACATAAAATAACGGTTTCAATTAAAAAATAGAAACTAAAATGTTAAGGTTAAAAACAATTGTCTCAATTATAATAGTCGGACTAATGTTAGGATGTAATAACAACACACCAAAAACAGAAAAGCAATTAAGCGCTTCACAAATACTAGGAAACCCTAAGTATCTTGCAATTTCTTATGGAGGTTATCGTCATAATACGCGAGATATTCAACCCACCATTGCAGAGCTTAAAGAGGACATGAAGTTACTTTCTGCAATGGGTATAAAAATCCTTCGTACATATAACGTGCATTTTAATCAAGCGCCAAACTTATTGAAAGCTATCAGTCAACTAAAACAAGAAGATTCTAGTTTTGAAATGTACGTAATGCTGGGTGCCTGGATAGACTGTAAAAACGCATTTAATTGGGAAAATGGAGGTCCAAATCACGAAGAGGAAAGTGAACGAAATGCTAAAGAAATAGAAACTACTGTTGCTTTAGCCAAAAAATATCCAGACATCATAAAGATAATTGCTGTAGGTAATGAGGCCATGGTAACGTGGGCAACAAGCTACTTTGTGCGCCCTAATGTAATTTTAAAATGGGTTAACCATCTTCAGGACTTAAAAAAATCAGGCGAATTATCTAATGATTTGTGGATTACAAGTTCAGACGATTTCTCATCTTGGGGAGGTGGAGATGCCAGTTATCATACCGAAGATTTAAATAAACTTATTAAGGCGGTAGATTATATATCAATGCATACCTACCCTATGCATAATTCGCATTACAACCCGCAATTTTGGGTACAACCAGAAGAAGATGAGCATCTTTCAGATATAGAAAAAATTGAATCTGCAATGCAACGCGCATTAAAGTTCTCTCAAAATCAATACGATAGTGTAACAAATTACATGAAAGGTATAGGTGTTAATAAACCAATACACATTGGCGAAACGGGTTGGGCAACAGTTTCAAACGGCCATTATGGGGCTAATGGTTCTAGAGCTTGCGATGAATATAAATCTGGTAGATACCACCAATTAATGCGCGAATGGACTAACAAGAACAACATCTCATGCTTTTATTTTGAAGCGTTTGATGAAAATTGGAAAGATGCTAAAAACCCTCAAGGGTCTGAAAACCACTTTGGATTATTCACCATAGGCGGAAAAGCTAAGTACGCACTTTGGAATATGGTAGATAAGGGTGTGTTTAAAGAGTTGACAAGAAATGGAAATCCAATTATAAAAACTTACAATGGGAAAAAAGATGCCCTAATGGAAAATGTTTTAACACCTCCTGATAATGTTATGATTGCGCATTAATATAAAATATAAAAATGAATAAAATAGTTGTTTTAATTCTTGTACTCTGTTGTTCTTTCTCGTGTAAAACTCACCAAAAAGAAAATACTAGCGCAATATCTAAAAGACAGCTAATTGTAAATAATAAACCCTATTTAATAAAAGGTATTTGTTATCATCCTGTGCCAAAAGGAAGCGTTAATCGAGATTTTAAAACTTTAACCCAAGACCTTGCCCTAATGCAAGAAGCCGGTATAAATACCATTCGCGTTTATGCACCTATTGATGATGCAGCGGTTTTAGATGAAATAAATAAAGCCAATATTAAAGTTATCATTGGTTTTGGATACAATCAAAATGGCTTTTTCGATATTAAATCAGGTTCTTTTTTAAATTACGTAAATACGTATAAAAACCATCCAGCGATACTACTTTGGGAGTTAGGAAATGAATATAACTACCATCCAGAATGGTTTGATGGCGATATAAACAATTGGTACAAAGCCATGAATGCTGCTGCGGTATTAATTCATCAAAAGGATACTTTACATCCTGTAGCCACAGCCCATGGCGAACTACCAGATAAACAAACATTAAATGCATGTCCTAATATTGATATTTGGGGTATGAATGTGTACCGTTGGGATAACCCAGAGTCTATTTTCGAGCAATGGAAAAACATAAGTACCAAACCGATGTATTTATCAGAAGCAGGCGGTGATAGCTATATGACTATTACCAAACAAGGGTTTAAGAAAGGAGAAAACCAAAAAGCACAAGCTACCGCCAACGCAAACATTTTAGACCAAATTTTTAAACATCAAGATATCTGTGCTGGTGTTACCATGTTTTCATTTACCGATGGCTGGTGGAAAGCAGGAAACCCAGAAACTCAGGATATTGGTGGGTGGGCACCCAATAGTAGTGGTGTACCATACGATGGTTCTCCAAACGAGGAATACTGGGGCATTGTAGATATAGATAGGAATAAAAAAGAAACCTTCAATAGTATAAAAACGAAGTACAACAACATTAAGTAATGGATAAAATTATAATCAATTATATAGTAATGGTAGTGGTAACATTGGTAGTTACATCTTGTGGTATGGAAGATAAAACATTAGAAGTTGAAGTTTATGAAACCTCAAAACGCGGAAATAAATTAACAAGACTAAATGATTTTACGCCTGCAGCTGAAGCGCAAAAAACAACAATTATATTAAAACCAGAACAAACGTTTCAAACCATTACTGGTTTTGGTGGTGCTTTTACAGAATCTTCAGCCTATTTACTCAATAAATTAAGCAAAAAAAATAGAGACATTATTTTAAGAGCATATTTCGCTAAAGATGGAGCTAATTATTCGTTAACAAGAACACACATGAATTCCTGCGATTTTTCGCTAAGTAATTATTCGTATACGCCTGTTGAAGATGATATAAACTTAGAACATTTTACTGTTGAAGATGATAAGGATGATTTAATACCAATGATTAAAGATGCCATGGCAATGTCAGAAGATGGTTTTAAAATATTTGCATCACCTTGGACAGCAGCACCTTGGATGAAAGATAATAATAAGTGGGTTGGTGGTAAATTATTGCCAAAATATTATGATACCTGGGCATTGTTTTTTTCAAAATATATTAACGCCTATAAAGCTGAAGGGATAGAAATTTGGGGGTTTACAGTTGAAAATGAACCGCATGGAAATGGTAATAACTGGGAAAGTATGCATTTTTCTCCTAAAGAAATGACGGATTTTGTAGAGTTTCATTTAGGACCAAAATTAGAAGCTGATGGTTATGGTGACAAAATTATTTTAGGATACGACCAAAACAGAGCAGGATTAAAAGAGTGGGTTGATGAAATGTATAGAAATGAGGCCTCCTCTAAATACTTTGATGGCACAGCGATACATTGGTATGAAAGTACTTATGAGGTTTTTCCCGATGCCTTGCAATATGCCCATAACAAAGCACCAAACAAATACTTAATAGAAACAGAAGGTTGTGTTGATTCTGAAATTCCTGTTTGGAAAGACGATACATGGTATTGGAAAAAAGAAGCTACAGATTGGGGTTGGGCAGCACCTGAAGACAAATATTTACACCCCAAATATTCACCAGTAAACCGTTATGCTAGAGATATTATAGGTTGCCTTAATAATTGGGTTGATGGTTGGGTAGATTGGAACATGGTTTTAGATAAACAAGGCGGTCCTAATTGGTTTAAAAACTGGTGTGTAGCTCCAGTAATTGTAGACCCAGAGCTTGATGAGGTTTACTTTACGCCATTGTATCAAGTTATGGCACATTTTAGTAAATATATAAGACCTAATGCTAAGGTTATAGGTGTAGACACTTCAAACAAAGCATTACAAGTTACAGCTGCTAAAAATCCAGATGGTTCTATAGCGGTAGTGGTTTTTAATGAAGAAAAAACACCAAAAAGCTTTAGCTTATTACTAAATGGTAGTATTACTGCTATTAAAATTGACGGACAAGCGCTTCAAACGATAATGATATCAACATATAACTAAGTCAATGAATAAAAGCTAATAATTAATCGCCATAAAATATGTTAAAGTTTAATCAAATTCCTTTAAGTCAAAAAATAGCTTTTGGTGTAGGTATGCTTGCCAACCAAATGTTTCCAGCAGCTATAAGCATCTTTATAGTCGTGCTAGTTCAAGATCTTGACTTTCCGGGTTGGATGTGGGCGTTAGTTTCTATAGGCCCAAGATTATTTGATGCTGTTACAGATCCTATTATGGGTTATATTTCAGATAATACAAAATCTAAATGGGGAAGACGTCGTCAATATGTGTTATTTGGTGCACTTGTTATGGGCGTTTCTTTTGTTATTATGTGGCAATTGTACAGAGAGAGTGGGCTCGATTATAATTTTACATATTTCTTTTTTTGGTCTCTTATATTTTATCTTGGGTTAACCATTTTTAGCGTGCCTTACGTTGCAATGGGGTACGAGATGAGTGATGACTTTCATGAACGAACTAGCATTATGGCAATTGCTCAATGGATAGGTCAATGGGCATGGGTAATTGCACCATGGTTTTGGGTTATTATGTATGATACTAAATTATTTGAAACTGCAGATATCGCAGTACGGGAATTGGCTATTTGGGTTGGAATTATTTTTGCTATTTGCGCAATGGTTCCTGCAATTTTTCTTAAAAGTAAATCTACATTACACGAAAATTATGCACCCCTAACAGTAAAGTATATTGGTGGAAGTTTAAAAGAAATAGGTAATAGTTTTGTTGAAGCTTTTAAATCAAAACCTTTTAGAAAACTTTGTATTTCTACATTTTTTATTTTTAATGCCTTTAATACGGTAGCAGGTTTTACATTTTTTATTATCGTTTATTATTTATTTAATGGCGATGCTGGTACTGCTGGTGTTTGGCCAACACTTTTTGGTAGTATTGGTGCTTTGGTTACTACATTTATAGTTATTCCGCTAGTTGCTAAAATGTCAAAGCTAATTGGGAAAAAGAAAGCCTTTTTGGTATCTCAATCTATTTCACTTCTTGGCTATATTATGTTTTGGTTTTTGTTCATTCCTGGCAAACCCTATATGTTTTTATTTGCTTTACCTTTTTTTGCTTTCGGAATAGGTGGGTTATTTACCATTATGATGTCTATGACTGCAGATGTAATTGATTTAGATGAATTAAATACAGGTAAGCGTAGAGAAGGTGTTTTTGGTGCCATCTATTGGTGGATGACAAAGTTTGGCTTTGCAATTGCAGGTGGTTTAACGGGTACAATTCTTACAGTTGTAGGTTTCGATACTGCTTTAGAAGTACAATCACAATCTGCAATTACAGGATTAAGATTGTTTTTTTCAGGCTTACCAGTTGTAGGCACACTAATAGCGCTATACGTAATGCATGATTATGATATAACTGAAGAAAGAGCAAATGAAATAAGAGCAGCTTTAGATGAGCGAAAAAAAGTATAATTTAATCTAATAATTATGTCATCAAGAAAAAATAAGATAATGTCCTTGTCTGGCGGAAATTTAGAAGATAAAACCACTAAAGGCTTACAAACCACATTTAAAAGAGTATTAAAAAATGGCATGCATGGGTTGTGTTTTAGTGCTTACGAAGATGGACAAAATATAGGAGCACAACTTAGCGAAAGCCAGATAAGAAGACGCATGAAAATGATAGTGCCTTATACAAAATGGGTACGTTCGTTCTCTTGTACTCAAGGTAATGAGCTTATTCCAGTAATAGCAAAAGAGTATGGCTTAAAAACCTTAGTTGGTGCATGGTTGGGTAGTGATACTAAAATTAACGCACAAGAAATAATAGGTTTAAAAAAACTAGCCAACGATGGTTTTGTAGATATCGCTGCCGTAGGTAACGAAGTAATGTACCGTGGCGATTTAACAGAAGAAGCCCTTATTACTTATATTAAAGATTTTAAAAAGGATATAAACAATATACCCGTTGGATACGTAGATGCCTATTATGAGTTTGAAGAACGACCAAAAATAACAGAGGTTTGCGATGTAATTTTAGCAAATTGTTACCCCTATTGGGAAGGGTGTGCTATAGAATATGCACTTATTTACATGAAAGATATGTACCAAAGAGCATTAAAAGCAGGAAATGGTAAAAAGGTGATTATTACTGAAACAGGATGGCCTAGTGAAGGCAAAGGATTGCATGGAGCCTTACCATCTTTTGAAAATGCCACTAAATATTTTATAAATGCGCAAGAGTGGTCTACTCTAGATGATATTAAAATGTTTTATTTTTCATCTTTTGATGAACCTTGGAAAGTAACTGCAGAAGGTGATGTTGGTGCTTATTGGGGCTTGTGGGATAAAAATGAAAAATTGAAATACAATTATAATTTTATTGATTTTAATAAGAATAAGTTTTTTTTGATAAATAGTTATTAAATTGAAAGTATGAACAAGTTAAAAACAATAGTAGTTGTTTGTTTTTCTTTAGTACTGTTTTTAACAGCGTGCGATAGTAATAAGTCCACAAGAAATCTATATCCCGAAACTCTTAACGGCGGATTAGAATTATTAACTAAAGAAGTAACAGGAGTAGATTTTAACAATTCTATAAAAGAATCTACAACACTAAACATGTTTTATTACAGTCAAATTTATAATGGTGCGGGTGTTGCTGTTGGAGACTTAAATAATGATGATTTACCAGATATATTTTTTTGTGGCAATCAAGTAAATGATAGGTTATACCTAAACAGAGGGGATTTTAAATTCGAAGATATTACCAAAACGTCAAAAGCAGCAAAAAATGGAGGCTGGTCTTGGGGCGTAACCATGGCCGATGTTAATAGCGATGGCTATTTAGATATTTATGTGAGCAGAAACGGAGAATCTATAAATTTAGAAGACCGCAAAAATCAACTATACATCAACAATCAAGATTTAACTTTTACAGAATCTGCAATGCAATATGGATTAGCAGACCCAGGTTTTTCCACACAAGCTGTATTTTTTGATATGGATAATGATGGTGATTTAGACATGTATCAAGTTAATCAGCCACCAGATGCAAAACTTTTTAAGCGCTACACCATAGGAGAAGAAACCTATAGGCATTACACCGATAAACTATATAAAAACGAAAACGGTAGATATAGAGATGTTTCAAGAGAAGCTGGTATCGAAATAAGATTAGCGTATGGTTTAGCGGTATGCGCAACTGATTTTAATAACGATGGTTGGACAGATTTATACGTTACTAATGATTATGACGAGCCAGATGTGATGTTGTATAACAATGGCGATGGGACCTTTAAAAATGTAATTGATAAAAATTTAAAACATATTTCTAGATTTAGTATGGGTGCTGATACTGGAGATATAAATAATGATGGATTAATAGATTTAGTAACCTTAGACATGGCAGCAGAAGATCATTATCGTTCTAAAACCAACATGGGATCTATGAGTACCGAAGAGTTTAATGCTATTGTGGATAAAGGCGATCATTATCAGTATATGTTTAATACATTGCAAGTTAATTCTGGACGCTCAGGGTTTTACGATGTAGCTAATATTGCAGGCTTAGGAAAAACAGATTGGAGTTGGGGAGCCTTAATTGTAGATTTAGATAATGATGGATTAAAGGATGTTATGGTATCCAATGGTATTAGAAAAGACGTTAGAAACAACGATTTTGTTGATGCTCTTAATAATGTTGATGTAAATATTTCTGCAAAAGAATTTTTTAACATGACAAATTTAGCACCATCCTCTCCCCTTTCAAATTATGTTTTTAAAAATAAAGGTGAATTACAATTTGAAAAAGTAACTGATGATTGGGGTTTTGAAACACCAAGTTTTTCTAGTGGAATAGCTTATGGCGATTTTGATAATGATGGCGATTTAGACGTTGTTACAAACAATATAGACGCTCCTGCGTTTATTTATAAAAACAATGCTACAGGAAACTTTTTGAAAATAGATTTTGAAGGCTCTGAAAAAAACAGATTTGGTTATGGCGCTAAGGCTATAATTTATCATAACAATTCTAAACAAATTGCTGAAAACACGGTGACTAGAGGTTATTTTTCTTCCGTTACACCAGGACTATTTTTTGGCCTTGGAAATGACGTAACTGTAGATAAAGTTGAGGTACTATGGCCCGATGGCAAAGTAAGTGTCTTTGAAGGCGTAAGCGCAAATACAACGTTAGTTGCTAAACATACAAAGGCTAAAACTATAGATTCAAAACATAATATTACAAAAGGGTTTTTATTAGAAGCTAGCCCTAGTAGCTTAGGCATTAATTTTCAGCATAAAGAAAATAACTTTGATGAATATGTAGATGAAGTGCTATTACCTCATAACGTATCCCAAAATGGGCCTTTTACTACTGTAGGCGATGCAAATGGTGATGGTTTAGAAGACTTTTTTATTGGCGGTGCTGTTGGTCAATCTGGCGTACTATATTTACAAGATAACAATGGTAAATTTCAGATGAGTGACTCTCAACCTTGGGCACAAGACAAATTGTCTGAGGATTTAGGGTGTTTGTTTATTGATGTTGATGGCGATAACGATCAAGATCTTTTTATAGCTAGTGGTGGGAGCGAACACAAACATGGCTCTAAATATTTACAAGATAGATTATACATAAACAAAGGCAACGGTATGTTTGCAAAAGCCATTGGTAAGTTGCCTAACATTAAAGAAAGTTCTCAATGTATTAAAGCTTCTGATATTGATAATGATGGTGATTTAGATCTGTTTGTAGGTACGCGGCTTATTTCAGGAAAATACACACACCCTGCAACCAGTTATCTTTTAATTAACACTAATGGTAGTTTTAAAATTGCTGAAAAAACAATAGCACCAGATCTTAATAGTATTGGTATGGTTACCGATGCTGCCTTTACAGATATTGATAATGATGGTGATGACGACTTAATGCTTGTAGGTGAATGGATGGAAATAAAAGTATTAGAAAATAATAAAGGTAAGTTTTCTGATAACTCTAATAAATTTGGTTTAAACGAAAATTCTAGAGGATTATGGTGGTCATTAACAGCAAGTGATTTGGATAACGACGGTGATGATGATTATATTCTTGGAAATTTAGGTAAAAACAATAAGTTTAAAGCCTCTAAGGCACACCCCTTCAAAGTATATGCTAACGATTTTGATAACAACGGAACTAATGATATTGTTTTAGCAAAGTTTTATAAAGACGATTATGTGCCTATGCGCGGTAGAGAATGTACCAGTCAACAAATGCCGTTTGTAGCTAAAAAATTTAAAGACTATCATAGTTTTGCGTCTTCTAAATTAGAAGAAATTCTACCAGAGAAAAAAGTGGAAAACGCTGTTGTATATCAAATTTCTAGCTTTGAAAGTATTGTATTAATTAACGAATCTGGAGTCCTTAAAAAGAAAGCATTACCTATACAAGCACAAGTATCACCTGTAAAATCATCAATAGTTTTAGATATTAATAATGATGGTTTTAAAGATATTATTTCAGTTGGTAATCATTATGGCGTTGAGGTTGAAACTACACGATATGATGCTGGCTTTGGCGCTGTACTTTTAGGCGATGGTAATAATAATTTTACATACACAGTACCAAAAACAAGTGGTTTTTATGTACCAAATGATTCAAGAAAACTGTCTACATTAAATACAAAAAATAATACAATTATTCTTACTACAATAAATAATAAAGCACCACAAATTTTCAATCTTAGTCAATAGATTTATATAATTAACTATCGTTCATGCTGTTATTGGTCCGCTAGGTATATGTTTATTTATTTCTATAAAAATAGAGACGTTAATCTACCACAACATTACCACAACAAATACCTAAACATATAAATACTAAAGGCTTTTCTATGCACTTAAAAAACAGTGTAGTAATAGTAAACAAAGGGTGTTTTAAGATTTATTAAAAAAAACTATCTTTTTTTTAAGATGTATGTTTTTTGTATGGGGTTAATTTATCAATTCGCTATTATTTAGGCTTAATTTTATAGAACACCACATTTTAATTCTTATAATAATTAACTAAATTTTTAAAAAGATGAAAAAAATTACTTTATTACTCATGCTATTAGTTGCATCCCTTGGGTATTCCCAGGCTACATTACCTATTGATTTTGAAGGTGGATCTCCAACAACATCAGATTTTGTTAGCTTCAATGGAGGAACTGCAAGTGTAATAGCTAATCCACAAAGTAGCGGAGACAATACAAGTGCAACTGTTGCACAATTGGTTAGAGATGGCGGAGAAGTTTGGGCAGGAGCTAAAATAGCCTTGTCTTCTACTTTAGATTTCTCTACAAACGACTCTTTTAGAATGAAAGTTTACACAGCAGCTCCTGTTGGAACTACTGTTGCTTTTAAGATTGAAAATACAGATGGTTCTGTGGCTATTGAATTAGCAGATCAATCTACATCTGTGCAGAATGCATGGGAAACGTTTGAATGGAGTTTTGCAGGAGCAGCCGCAGGAACGTATAATAACATAGTATTTCTTTTCGACCTTGGTAATGTAGGAGATGGTACTGCTGCCTCAACATTTCTTTTTGATGATATAGAGCAGTTTGACGGCTCAGGTGGACTGTCGCAAATTGATTTACCAGTAACTTTTGAAGGCTCAACTACAGACTACACTATGTCTGATTTTGGAGGAAATGTATCAACCTTAGTCGTTGACCCTACTGATGCAGGAAACATGGTAATGCAATCTATAAAAACAAGTGCTGCCGAAACATGGGCAGGAACAACTATTGGAACACCAGCTGGTTTTGCAACGGATATTCCAATTACTGCAACAGATACTAAAATGAATGTGCGCGTATGGTCTCCTGATGCAGGTATACCTATTATGTTAAAAATTGAAACGGCAGGAATTCCAACTCAATCGTGTGAGACACTCACAAGTACAGCAGTTGTTGCGGGATGGAATACTTTAGAATTTGACTTTGCAAATGAAAGACCAGGAACCGCTGCTCTTAATTTAGGTTTCACATTCAATTTGGCATCCATATTTTTCAATTTTGATGTTAGTGGTGCTACAGTTGGTAGCGATAAAACCTATTATTTTGATGACGTGATGTTTGGAGCTGCTGTGCTTAGTACAACAGATTTTAGTAAGTCAACCTATAAAATTTATCCAAATCCAACACAAAATAGCTGGACTATTAAGTCACAAAACCAACCAATTAATTCTATTAATGTGTTTAATGTTTTAGGAAAGCAAGTATTGTCTCTATCGCCTAACACAGATGAGGTAACAATAAACGGCTCGGGATTAAAATCTGGTATTTATTTTGCACAAATTAAAACCTTAACAGGTTTAAATAGTATTAAGTTGATTAAGCAATAATAATTGCTAAGTTTAGTTTGTTTGAAAGAGCGCTTTATTTTAAGCGCTCTTTTTTTGTTTGCGCTTTTATGCTTTACTTTGTAAATAGCTTTCTTCTACGTATATGATTAACGATATAATAGCTGCAATTCCGTTCGGCATTATTTTAGCCTTTACTATTGGTCCAGTGTTTTTTGTACTTCTTGAAACCAGTGCTACCAAAGGTTTTAAATGTGCATTGATTTTTGATTGCGGAGTTATTTTAGCTGATGTTTTATTTATTATAGTTGCATTTTTTAGTACAAATAAACTATTAGAAAAAATAAAAGACGATCCTAATTTTTTAATTTTTGGAGGCGTTCTTTTAATGGTTTATGGCCTTATTTCATTTATAAAAACCTCAAAATCTTTTAGGGAAATTGTTAGAGAATATCATAAAGTTGAAATAAAAAAGGGTTATGGAAAGCTATTTCTAAAAGGGTTTCTTCTAAACTTTATTAATATTGGTGTTTTACTTGGTTGGGTAGCATTTATAGTATTAGGCAATACGTTAGCAGAATCTGAAAATGGTGTAATTGTATTTCTTTCCACAATTCTTATCATTTATTTTCTTGTAGATTTAATTAAGATTGCTATTGCTAAAAAGTTAAAAAATAAGCTAACGCCAAGATTAATTTTTAAAACAAAAAAAATAGTAGCTTTAGTTATTTTTAGCTTTGGCGTACTGCTTTTTATTCAAGGTTTTTTCCCAGAAGAAAAAGAGTTACTTAAGGAAAGGTTTGATAAAATAAACCCAATTAGAGAAAATATTTCTCAATAAATTAAATGGCTTTAAAAATATATATTTATTAAAACATTTTAAAAATTCAAGTTTTGGTGTAATTCAAAATAAAAAAAGCTTTTAGAATTAGTGTCTAAAAGCTTTTTTTGTGAGGCGTCGAGCGGAATCGAACCGCTGTAGCAGGTTTTGCAGACCTGTGCCTAAGCCACTCGGCCACGACGCCATTAATTGAGATGCAAATGTAAAAAATTTTGTGACTATTATTTACAAAAAATCACTTTTTACGCTTTTTAATCATTTTTATAGTTACGCATGCAACATCACCGCCAATAGGAGGGTTTAATTTGCTAATATTTATGGTTGCTTTTTTTACCATATTGTCTTCATCAAATATTCTATCTAAAACACGTTTAGCAACGGTTTCTAAAAGTTTAGAAGGTATAGCCATTTCTTCTCTAATTACCTTATTTAAAAACACATAGTCAACTGTATCTTGTAGCGCGTCACTTTTTGCTGAAATTTGTAAATTAGCTTTTACCTCTATATCTACACGGTAGTCACTTCCTATTTTAGTTTCTTCTTCAAGACAGCCATGATGTGCAAAAATTCTAATATTTTCAACTTTTATAATTCCCATGTAACAGATTTTAAGTCGGTAAAATTACCTAATTTTGTCTATATTTTTATTTAATTAGAAGAGTTTCTATTTTGAAACTTCGAATTGCAACGTATCTATGTCTGAAAAAAGAAAATCACTCAATTTTATAGAGCAAATAATAGAAGATGATTTAGCCAGTGGCATGTCTAAAAACGATTTACGTTTTAGATTTCCTCCCGAGCCTAACGGATATCTACATATTGGCCATACCAAAGCTATAGGTATTAGTTTTGGTTTGGGTGAATATTACAACGCACCAGTAAATTTAAGGTTTGATGATACTAACCCTGCTAAAGAAGAGCAAGAATATGTTGATGCTATTAAGCAAGACATTGCTTGGTTAGGTTACAAATGGGATAAAGTTTTATTTTCATCAGATTATTTTCAACAATTATATGACTGGGCTATAAAACTAATAACCGAAGGTAAAGCTTATGTAGATTCTCAATCTAGCGAAGCTATGGCAATACAAAAGGGTACGCCTACAGAACCTGGTGTAGATGGCCCATATAGAAATAGAACAGTTGAAGAGAATTTAGATTTATTCCAAAAAATGAAGGATGGTGTATTCAACGAAGGCGAGCATATTTTACGTGCTAAAATAAATATGCAACACGTAAATATGTTAATGCGAGATCCTATTATGTATCGTGTGATTAAAAAAGAACATCACAGAACAGGCAATGATTGGTGTATTTACCCTATGTACGATTGGACGCATGGTGAAAGCGATTATTTAGAACAAATTTCACACTCGTTGTGTTCTTTAGAATTTAAACCTCATAGAGAGCTTTATAACTGGTTTTTAGATCAAGTAGTAGACACCGATAAACTAAGACCTAAACAGCGCGAATTTGCACGTTTAAATTTAAGTTATACTATTATGAGTAAGCGTAAGCTACTTAAATTGGTAGAAGACGGTATTGTAAATGGATGGGATGACCCTAGAATGCCAACAATTTCAGGATTAAGACGGCGTGGTTATACACCAGCTGCTTTAAGAAAGTTTGTAGAAACCGTTGGTGTTGCTAAACGTGATAATGTGATAGATGTATCACTTTTAGAGTTTTGTATTAGAGAAGATTTGAATAAAACGGCGCCTAGAGTAATGGCCGTTTTAAACCCTGTAAAACTTGTAATTACTAATTATCCTGAAGATAAAGTAGAGTGGATGGATGCTGAAAATAATCAAGAAGACGACAGTGCAGGTTATAGAAAAGTACCGTTTTCAAGAGAACTATATATCGAAAAAGAAGATTTTAAAGAAGAAGCTAGTAACAAGTTTTTTAGATTAAAACTAGGTGGAGAAGTTCGTTTAAAAAATGCATACATTGTAAAGGCTGAAAGTGTAGTTAAAGCTACAAATGGAGACATTACAGAAATACATTGTACGTATTCTGAAGATACGTCTAAAAAGGTAAAAGGCACATTACACTGGGTATCGATACAACACGCAGTTAAGGCCGAAGTGAGAGAGTACGATAGATTGTTTAATGATGAAGCTCCTGATAGTCATCTAGATAAAGATTTTATGGATTTTATAAATCCTAATTCATTAAAAACAATTGAAGCTTTTATTGAACCTAGTTTAAAAGAAGCTAAAATTGGAGACAGATATCAATTTCAAAGACTAGGGTATTTTAATGTGGATGATGACACAACATCAAACAAGTTAGTATTTAATAAAACGGTTGGTTTAAGAGATACTTGGGCAAAGGTGAAACCAAAAACTAATACGCAAACACAAAAACCACAAAACAATCAACCTAAGCGAAAGCCTATTGACGTTATTAAGCAATTTGGTAAAAAGTATACTAATTTACCTGAAGCTAAACAACAAAAAGTACGTGCAGAAATTTTAGAATTGGCTAAAGACGTAACCTATGAAGAGGTTGAACCATTATTTAATACTGCAGTAAAAAAAGTAGGTACTAGAATTGCTGTTACTTTAATGCTTAATGTATTACTTAAAAATGGATTAAGTCGTAATGAAGTTATTGATGCTTTTCTATTAAAAGCTTCTGAAGATAAAAACGAAATATTAGTAGCTGAAGCAAAAGTTTTACTTTAATTTTTACGCGTTAAAAAAACAAAAAAAGCTGTTCTATTGTATTTTGTTATATTTAAAGCACTAACTATAAATATTTTACATTATGGAATTTAATTTTATTGCAATTCTCGTAGCGGCATTAGTGCCTATGTTACTCGGTTTTTTTTGGTATGGACCACTACTTTTTCAAAATGCTTGGATGAAAGCATCAGGGGTTACAGAAGAAACAATTAAATCTGGAAACATGGCCGTAATTTTTGGAGTATCTTTACTATTGGCTATCTTATTATCGTTTTTTACTCAGTTTTTAGTGGTTCATGAAATGGGTGTTTATGGCATGACGGAAGGCCAATTAGAAGGTGAAACCGCAAAAGCTTTTTTAGCTGAATGGTCTGGTAAATACAGAAGTTTTGGTCATGGTGCCATACATGGTATAATGGCTGGTGTAATGTTTGTATTCCCAATAATTGCTATTATCAATTTATTTGAGCGCAAACCTTGGAAGCTAACTTTTATTAATGCAGGTTACTGGGTTATTGTATTGGCAATAATGGGTGCAATTATTTCTGGATGGGTATAATTTGTAAACTTTTAACATATTTAGAGACTGAGAATTGTAATTTTCAGTCTTTTCTTTTTAACACATATTGATACATTTTAACGTTTACGAAAGTATAGATGATGTTCCAATAACTTGGAATAATTTGGTGAAGCATGATGTGTTGTTACAAACCAAATATTTAAAAGCTTTGGAAGTATCAGCCCCTAATAATATTAGCCTATTTTATATAGGTATATTTAAAAATAATACTTTAATAGGTGTAGCGATTATTCAGCGTGTGCAACTATACCTAAAAGATATGTTTAGGAATACGACAGTATCTTGTTTTAAAACGTTTTTGAGAGATACTATTTCTAAACTGCTTAAAGGCACTATTTTAGTTATTGGAAATTTAACACATACAGGCCAACATGGTATGTATTTTAACCCAGAAGCGATTACTAGAAGAGATTTTTATGCCTATGTTTTTAAAGGCGTATCAGAAATTGAAAAGATTATAAAGCAAACAGAAGGCAAAACTATTCGATTAATTCTTTTAAAGGATTTCTTTAAAGATGATATCATGCACGATGCTATTTTATTTCAAAAGAAAAAATTACATAAAGCCATTGTACAACCTAATATGATTATGGATGTAAGAGATGTTTGGGCTTGTAATGCCGATTATGTAAGCTGCATGAAAAAGAAATATAGAACAAGATATAAGCGCGCCAAAAAGAAACTTAATAACATAGGTTGTAGAGAAATGAGTTTAGATGAAATAGACGCTAATTCTCAATTGCTTCATAAGCTTTATCTTAATGTGTCTAATAACGCAACGTTTAATACATTTATACTTCCCGAAAATCATTTTTACACCTATAAAACCCTCCTGAAGGAAAATTTTAGGGTTTTTGGGTATTATTTAAATGATGAACTTGTTGGCTTTTTCACCCTAATTCTAAATAATAAACAGTTAGAAACTTATTTTTTAGGCTATAAAACTGAGCACCAACACCCAAACCAACTCTATTTAAATATGTTGTACGAAATGGCTAAATTTGGTATAGACCATAATTTTAAAAGTATTGTGTATGCTAGAACAGCTATGGAAATAAAGAGCTCTGTAGGTGCTAAACCAGAAGCTATGGTAATGTATTTAAAACATACAAATACCATTTTAAATGCTATTTTAAAACAGGTTTTTCGTTTTATGAATCCTTCAAAAGATTGGGAAGAGCGGCACCCATTTAGTTAAATGTCAATTTTATTTTAAGTATTGGCTTTTATTTTCGACTTAAATTAGTAAATATTAAATCATGAAACGATTATTTCTTCTTTTAGTGCTAGTTCCTTTTTTTAGTTTTTCTCAGAATATGAATAATGAAACACTACACGATATTTATACTTCGGTAAGTGATTCTATTCAAGGGCAAGCCGGAGGCTGGAAATTTTTTGTTAAAGATGTGCCCATAATGTGTATTACAGATACCAATCATAATAGAATGCGAATTATATCGCCCATAGCAGACTCTAATAGTTTAAATGAAGCATTAATTAAAGCAGCCCTTGTTGCTAACTTTCATACAGCTTTAGATGTAAAATATGCAGTGTCTGACGGTGTGTTATGGTCAGTGTTTATTCATCCACTAAAAGAGTTATCAGAGCATCAAGTTAAGGATGCTGTGAGTCAAGTATATTATGCTAATATCAATTTTGGAACCACATTTAATAGTACCTCTTTAAGTTTTCCTGGAAGCATTAATGCAGAAGCTCAAGAAGAGCAAAAGATAGAAGAGAAGATAGAATTTAAAAAGTCGTAAAAAAACCCCTTAGTGCATCTAAGAGGTTTATTTTAATACTTTAAGAATCGTATTATTTTTCTTTAGGAGGATTTTTTTTAGCATTTTTCATGGCTTCACCAATTTGATTACTTGCTGCAAAACTAGCTACCATATCGTTTAACATATTGCTACCTGCCTGTGGTGCGTTAGGTAATAAAATTAAATTACTATTGGTTTCTTCACCTAGAGATTGTAATGTGTCATAATGTTGTGTTACAACTATTAATGCAGAAGCTTCTTGACTGTTAATACCAACTCTATTAAGCACCTCTACAGACTCTTCTAAACCACGAGCAATTTCACGTCGCTGGTCTGCAATACCTTGCCCTTGTAAACGCTTGCTTTCTGCTTCAGCTTTTGCTTTTTCAACTATTAAAATACGTTGCGCGTCACCTTCAAATTGTGCTGCGGTTTTTTCTCTGTCGGCAGCGTTAATTCTGTTCATAGCTTCTTTTACTTGCGCATCAGGATCTATATCAGTAACTAAGGTTTTAATAATATCATAACCATATTCCATCATGGCGTCATTTAATTCTGCTTTTACAGCTAGCGCAATATCATCTTTCTTTACAAAAACATCATCTAATTTCATCTTTGGAACTTCTGCGCGTACTACATCAAATACATAACTTGTGATTTGATCGTGCGGGTAATCTAATTTGTAAAATGCCTCATATACTTTATCGCGAATTACTTTATATTGAACAGATACTTTTAGACGAACAAATACATCATCTAAGGTTTTTGTTTCGATAATAACATCTAGTTGTTGAATTTTAAGGCTTAATCTTCCTGCAATTCTATCTACAATCGGAATTTTTAGTTGCAGACCAGAATGTCGAATGCTTTGAAATTTACCAAAACGCTCAATAATAGCAGCAGTTTGCTGTTTTACAATAAAAAAGGATGAGATTAAAACGACTAACCCCAAAACGATAAAAGGGATAAAAATAAAATTCATATCTGTGTTTTTTAATGGTTAAAAATATAGGATTACTAATTTACATTATATTTGAGCACCAAACCCTAAATAAGATGAAAATAAATAAGCATGTACTATTAGTAGCATTATTACTGTGTATTGTTACAAAAATTGAAGCACAAAAAGGAAATTACCCTATAAAGAATGGGTTTTCATTTTTTGGAGGTATTACCAAATTTGATATTACCACTGATAATTTTATAACCTCTCAAAGTGATGGTTTTTTAGGTGGTATGAGTGCCACAGTAGATATTCCTTTACGGTGGTATAACATTGGTTTTGGTATGCAACTTTCCGAAAGTAATATTGATATTTTAGGTAGACCAAGTTTAGTAAGTACTGAAAATGAATTTATTAACTACAAGATGTTTGCTGCACAAATTTCCATGTTAATGCATATAAAGGTAATAAAACACCATTTTACTATAGATGTTGGCCCTATGTTACAGTATAATGGTGCGCTTGAGTTTAAAGATAAAGCCCAAGAAGATTATTTTGTAAACAATTATATTAATTTGACTGCCAAAGATATTACACAGATTTCTCAGTTTAATTTTAATGGTGCTGCAGGCGTATCTTTAGGTATTAAAAATTTTAAATTAAGAGGACAATACATTTACGGTTTTACCAATATTTTGAATAAACTTGAAAATGAAAGTTTAGATACTACAGGTGGTGATGCCCGCTTTAAAGGCAATCAGAGTATGTTGGTTTTGGGTGCTATGGTATCATTTTAGTATGGTGATTTGTTATTTTGAATATCCCTTTATTGCTAAGATGAAATAGCCTAAAGCTGTTAGAATTCCTGCAGATCCAAACAATAATCCTACCAAGTAAATATATCCAGAGTTTCCTTGAATTGATTTGATTCCAACAAATAAGAAAATTGCGCTTAATAAGAAATATACTAAACCGGTATTAATCGCTCTTTTTTTTACTTTTGATCTAGAAATAAAGTAAAGCGTTCTTACATCATCTTTGGGTAAATTAAATCTTTTACTCGCTTTTTTGATTGTAAAATTCATTAATTTAAGTTGTAGTATTTCATTTTTTAGAAACTCTTCTAAATCATTCAATTCTTTTTCACTCATTTTTAGTTGATTATAAGTCAATTTTTAATGATATGCGTTATTATTAATTTTCTATAACTGCAATTAAGAAAGTTATTTATAAACTTAAACTGTTTTTTTTGACAAAAACCTTCCGTTATATTTTTTTAGTATCCTATATATCAATAAATGCTTCATTTTGTATTATGCTATAGCTTAGAATTAGTCTTTTTTTTGTGTAGAGGTCGGTTTGTATTTTTGATGCTTCACTAGAAATAGTGAATTTTATAAATTATATATAATATAAGAGAATTTTAATATAACTCATAAAGCTTTCATTAATAATATCAATTTGATTTAATGCAATCATTTCCTTTATTAATTGCCTCTACTATTTCGTCATATTTTATTTTTTTAGTTTTAACTTGTAGTAATAATTTTTTACAATCAGGAAAAACTTTTTTTATTGTTTTTTTAAAGGAGGTTTTATTTATTCTTATAATTTTATTCGCCTCATCTTTAACATAATGGCTTGTTTCCAAGTATGAACCAGTAGACGTAAAAAAACCTGAAGCGTTCGTGTAACCATTAGCCCTGATATAATAAATAGCATATAAGTTAATATCTCCATCAATTAATATCTCAGCTAACCTTCTTACTCTTTTAGTTTTTATCTGATTACCACGACGAGAGATTTTATCAAAAGTTATAACACTGTAGGATCTAGAGCCTGTATTTAATGTACTAATGTCATCTCTATTAATTTTTATTTTTTCACCATCAACCCAAATTTTAATGATTTGACCAGAAGCAACGTTTCCTTGGTATGATGACACAAGTCCTTTTAGCTTTATACCATCAGTTTTAATTATTGTAGCCTCTATTTTTTCTTGGGCATTACTAAAAAGAATGAATAGAAGTGTAACGAAATTAAATAAAAATTTGAGTTTCATATTTGTTTTTTTAAATAACTTCTATTGCGTTACTTATCCGCTTCAAACTCTCCGCTTTCCCAATCAGATACATAATATCAAACACATCAGGTCCTTGAAGTGCTCCAACCAAGGCTAAGCGTAATGGCATCATTACCTTACCAAAACCTATTTCGTTTGATGTTACCCAACCTTTAATGTCGGTTTGAAGGTTTTCTACAGTGAAATTTTCAATGGTATTCACTATTGAAATCACTTCTGTTAGAATCGCTTTTGTACTATCTTTAAACGCCTTTTTTGATGCTTTTTCATCATAAGATATTGGTGCTGTAAAAAAGAAATGACTTAAGTCCCAAAAGTCTGAAATAAAAGTGGCGCGTTCTTTTATTAAACCGATAACTATTTCTACATAATTAACATCTATGTCATTACCAGAAACTTGCGAGGAAGTAATCTCATCCAAAGAGGCAGATTGCTTCGTTTCACTCGCAATGACGTCTAACTTATTATCTACAATAGGTTTAAAAACCTTAGCCAAAGTATCATTATCCTGCTCTTGCATATAATGGTGGTTAAACCATTTGGTTTTATCAGGATCAAATCGTGCACCAGATTTGTTTACTTTATTTAAATCGAAAGCAGCAACTAGCTCTTCTAAACTAAAAATTTCTTGTTCTGTACCAGGATTCCAACCTAAAAAGGCCAAAAAATTTACCATAGCTTCAGGAAAATACCCATCCTCTTTATAGCCGCGAGATATATCATTGGTTTTTGGATCTTTCCATTCTAACGGAAATACGGGGAAGCCCAGTTTATCACCATCACGTTTACTTAACTTGCCTTTACCTGTCGGCTTTAATATCAGCGGTAAATGTGCAAATTCAGGAGCTTGCCAACCAAAAGCGGTGTATAGTTGATAATGCAATGCTAAAGAAGGCAACCACTCTTCACCACGAATAACATGAGAGATTTCCATTAAATGGTCGTCCACAATGTTAGCAAGATGATAGGTGGGCATACCATCACTTTTAAACAACACTTTATCGTCTAAAATATTGGTGTCAATTTTAATATCACCACGAATACTATCTTTAAGATGTAATGTTTCATTCTGTGGAGATTTAAATCGAATAACGTAATCATCACCAGCATCTAATTTCGCCTTAACATCTTCATCAGAAAGTGACAAAGAGTTTTTAAGTTTAAAACGGTTATGCCAATTGTAGATAAAGGTTTTGCCCTTGGCTTCGTGGTCTTTTCTATGAAAATCAAGTTCTTCAGAAGTATCAAAAGCATAGTAGGCGTTTCCTGAATTAATTAACTCATCTGCATATTGCTTATACATGGCTTTACGTTCGCTTTGGCGGTATGGGCCATAGTTTCCTGAGTTTACAGGGCTTTCATCAGCAGGCATGCCACACCAGTTTAAAGCATCAATAATGTACTGTTCCGCACCCTCAACATAGCGATTTTGGTCGGTGTCTTCAATGCGAAGTATAAATGTACCGTTGTGCTTTTTAGCAAACAAATAGTTAAATAAAGCGGTACGAACACCGCCGATGTGTAATGGTCCTGTTGGACTTGGTGCAAAACGCACACGAACGTTTTTGGTCATGTTTTAGTGATGTGTTATTTAAAACTGTGGCAAAGATAGAGGAGTGTTGCATAAAGAGCAAAGATTAGCTTGTAGAACTTTTATAGATAGACAACCGTTTTGATAGTTGTGTGTATGCTGGCGGATAAGTGCGCTAAGGATTGCAGCGGCAGCTTTTGGCGAGGCGCGCATCGAGCCAAAACTATTAGCGGAAAGCCTGACCCAAAGGGGAGCGCCCAAACACTTACATTAGGACTATTTTAACTAGCCGTTTAAATTGTAGTAGAAAATAAAATTGTAGTTTAGTAGTTTAAATAGCTTATAGCCATAGGATTTAACCCCAAATCATGGATAATTTTAATAATATACAACAAAAATTAGAGCGTTTTATTAAGCGATATCACACCAATGAATTGCTTAAAGGAGCTATTTTGTTTTTTGCCATTGGTTTACTTTACTTTATATTTACGTTGCTTCTAGAGCATTTTTTATGGTTGAATATTACAGCTAGAACAATTTTATTTTGGTTATTTATTGCTGTAGAATTATCGTTACTTGTAAATTTTTTAGTAATTCCTTTAGCTAAATTATTTAAGTTGAAAAACGGGATTGATCATGAGAAAGCTGCTAAGATTATTGGTAAACATTTTACTGAGGTAGACGATAAATTATTGAATGTTATTCAGCTAAAGAATAGCAGCGAACAATCTGAATTATTGCTTGCAAGTATCGATCAAAAATCTATTGATCTACAACCTATTCCATTTAAACTGGCTGTTAATTTTAAACAAAATATCTCTTATTTAAAATACGCGGTTATTCCAATTATTATTTTGCTTCTTGTGTATGCCACAGGAAATTTTAATTGGTTTAGTGATAGTTATAATAGAGTAGTAGATTATAAAACAGCTTACGAGCCACCAGCGCCATTTCAGTTCTTTGTTGTCAATACCAATTTAAATGGTATTGAAGGAAAAGATTATACGCTTTTAGTAAAAACGGCAGGTGATGTTGTACCAGAAAATGCACAAATACATTTTAACGATGAAACTTATTTTTTGCAACAAACGGGTGTTGGGCAATTTGAATATGTATTTCCACAATTACAAGAACGTGTAACTTTTAATTTATCTGCTAATGATGTAAACTCCAAGCCTTATAATATTGATATTATAGAAGTGCCGACCTTATTAGGCTTTGAGATGCATTTAGATTACCCGAACTACACAAAAAAAATTGATGAAACTTTAAAGAGTACAGGTAATGCTATGGTGCCAGAAGGGACAAAAGTTACGTGGCAGCTTAATACAAAATCTACAGATAATGTGTTTTTGTATGCTAACGATACATTACGCTTTAATGCGGAATCTAGTACCGTTTTTAAAACTTCTAAAAGCCTATACAGAGATTACAATTATACTTTAAGCACCAGTAATGCAAATTTAAAAGATTATGAAAATTTATCGTTTTCAATTGATGTTGTAAAAGATGAGTTTCCTGAACTAAATGTGCAAATGAAAGTAGACAGTTTGGATCTGCAAACGCTTTATTTTTATGGCCAAGTGAGTGATGATTATGGTTTGAGCAAATTACAGTTAGTGTATTATCCAGCAGACAATGAAACTGATAAGGAAGCAGTTTCTATTCCCGTGTCATCCTCTAATGTGCAAGATTTTATCATGGCTTTTCCCGACAATTTAGATATTACACCAGGTATACCTTATCAATTATATTTCCAAGTTTCTGATAATGACAGAGTTAATCGCTACAAGAGTAAAAAAAGCCCAGTATTTAGTTACCGTAAACGTACTTTAGAAGAAGAGAAAACTAAGCAATTGGAGCAGCAAGGAGAATCCATTAAGGATTTAAATAAATCTTTAAAAAAGTTTGATGAACAGGAAAAACGTTTGAATGAATTAACCAAAACTGGACGAGAGAAAAAGAATTTAAATTTTAATGATAAGAAAAAGTTAGCATCATTTTTTAAGCGACAAAAGCAACAAGACGAGATGATGAAAACGTTCAATAAAAAACTTAAAGACAATTTAGAAGAGTTTCAAAAGGAAGATAAAAAAGACGATGCATTCAAAGAAGATTTAAAGAAAAGACTAGAAGAGAATGAAGCCCAGTTAAAAAAAGATGAAAAAATTCTAGATGAATTAAAGAAAATTCAAGACAAAATAAATAACGAAGAACTTATAAAAAAGCTTGATGAAGTAGCTAAACAAAATAAGAATAAAAAGCGAAGTTTAGAACAGTTATTAGAATTAACCAAACGTTTTTACATTGAAAAGAAACTAGAAAAGTTAACCGATGATTTAAAGAATCTTGCTAAAGATCAAGAAAAATTATCTAATGCTACAGATGAAGAGAATACTAAAGCAAAACAGGATGCATTAAACAAAGAATTTGAAAATTATCAAGATGCAATAGAAGAATTAAAAAATGAAAGTAAAGCGTTAAAAAAGCCTATTGATATTCCACAAGATAAATTAGATGAACGTGAGGTAAAAGATGCCCAACAAAAAGCAACAGATGCATTAGAAGAAAAGGAAAGTGATACGAACAAACAAGGAGAAGAAAAACAACAAGAAGAACAACCACAAGAACAAAGCGAACAACAAAAGCAAAACTTAAAGAAAGCACAAAAGAGTCAAAAAAATGCTGCAAAAAAAATGAAGCAAATGGCTGGTAAGATGCAAAGTGCTATGCAATCTATGAGTGGTGACCAAATGCAGGAGGATAGTGAAATGTTGCGTCAGATTTTAGATAATTTAGTATTATTTTCTTTTGATGAAGAAGCACTAATGTACCAGTTTAAATCTATAGATGTAAATCACAGTAAATATGCTTCTTATTTAAAAAAGCAAAGTTATCTTAAAGAACATTTTGAACATATTGACGACAGTTTATTTTCATTATCGTTAAGACAACCTAAAATGTCTGAAGCTGTAAATAAAGAAATATCTGAGGTTTATTTTAATATGGACAAAGCTTTAGAAAGATTAGCTGAAAATCAGCTATACCAAGGAATCTCTAGTCAACAATTCGCAATTACCGCTACCAATAATTTAGCCGATATGTTAAGTGATATCTTAGATAATATGCAGGAAAGTATGAGTATGTCTATGGGACAAGGTGGTCAAGGTGATATGCAATTACCAGATATCATAATGAGTCAAGAACAACTCAATAAAATGATGGAGCAAGGTATGAAGAAAGGCGAAAAAGGAAAGCCGAACGAAGGTAAAGGAGAAAAAAAGGGAGAGGGAGAAAAAGATGGTAAAGATGGTAAAAATAGTATGAAAGGTGATAAGGGAAAGAAAGGCAAACAACAAGGTGATAATGGTGATGATGTAGGTAAGGGTAAAGAAGGCAAAAATGGAGGAGAAGGTAAGGGTAACGGTGAAGGCGATAATTTTGATAATGAAGGTTTACTTTATGAAATCTACCAAAAACAACAACAGTTACGCGAGGCTTTAAATAAAAGATTAGAAAAAGAAGGTAAAGGCGTTGGTTCAGTTGGCGACAAACTCTCCAAACAAATGGAGGATATAGAACTGGAATTGTTAAACAAGGGTTTTAATCAAGAAACACTCCAGAAAATGTCTAACCTAAAACATCAATTATTAAAGTTAGATAAAGCAACGTTTCAACAAGGAGAAGAGAATAAAAGAGAATCTGATACTAATATTAACCGATTCGATAATAATACAAATAGTCAAATTCCTGTCGCTAAACAATACTTCCAAACTATTGAAATCTTAAATAGACAAGCTTTACCTTTGCAAGAAGTCTACAAAAAGAAAGTCCAAGTTTATTTTAAGAAAGCAAAATGATTAATTTCAATTACGAAACTGAATTTAAATTAACTTCTGAAGAGCAAATATCCAATTGGATTGTTGAAACAATTAAAAGCGAAGGTTATAAATTAGAAGAGATAAACTACGTGTTTTGTGATGATAATTATCTCCATAAATTAAACTTAGAATTCCTAAAACACGATTCATTAACTGACATCATTAGCTTTGATTATTCTATAGGAAAAATTATACAAGGTGATATTTTTATTTCAATCGAGAGAGTAAAAGACAATGCCAATGACTTCGAAGTTTCGTTTGTTAACGAACTTAATAGAGTTATAATACATGGCGTTTTACACTATTGCGGCTATAAAGACAAGACCGACGAAGATGCTAATGTAATGAGATCAAAGGAGAATCACTATTTAGACAAGTTATACTAAGTTATAGTTTTCATCGTATATTTGCACACTAATATTTTAATCCTGTTCCACGTGGAACATTTCTTTTTACAATTGATTAATTATGTTTATTGAAACTTATGATGTAATAGTTGTTGGTGCGGGTCACGCTGGTAGTGAAGCTGCCGCAGCGGCTGCCAATATGGGAAGCAAAACTTTGTTAGTTACCATGAATTTACAAAACATTGCTCAAATGTCTTGTAATCCTGCAATGGGCGGTATCGCTAAAGGACAAATTGTACGTGAAATAGATGCGCTTGGTGGATATAGTGGTATTGTTTCAGATACGTCAGCTATTCAATTTAAAATGTTAAACAAATCTAAAGGACCAGCAATGTGGAGTCCTAGAGTGCAGAGTGATCGTATGCGTTTTGCTGAAGATTGGCGTTTGTTATTAGAGCAAACTAATAACCTTGATTTTTATCAAGAAATGGTGTCTGGGTTAATAATTGAAGGAGATAAAGTTGTTGGAGTAAAAACCTCATTAGGAATCGAAATAAAGGCTAAGTCTGTTGTATTAACTAATGGAACTTTTTTAAATGGTTTAATACATATAGGGGACAAGAATTTTGGTGGCGGAAGAGCAGGCGAAAAAGCAGCCACTGGAATTACTGAGCAACTGGTCGATCTAGGATTTGATTCTGGACGTATGAAAACAGGAACACCACCAAGAGTTGATGGTAGATCATTAGATTACTCTAAAATGATTGAACAGCCTGGTGACGACAATCCAAAAAAGTTTTCATATTTAGATACTACAAAAGCACTTTCAAATCAACGTTCTTGCTATATGACTTATACAAGTGCAGATGTTCACGATTTACTTCGAGAAGGTTTTGATAGATCTCCAATGTTCAATGGTAGAATAAAAAGTCTAGGTCCTAGATATTGCCCTTCTATAGAAGATAAAATTAATCGTTTTGCTGATAAGGATAGACATCAATTATTTATAGAACCGGAAGGATGGCATACCTGTGAAGTTTATGTAAATGGTTTTTCAACTTCTCTACCTGAAGATGTTCAGTTTAAAGCATTACGCTCTGTAGTCGGTTTTGAAAACGTAAAGTTTTTTAGACCAGGTTATGCCATTGAATATGATTATTTTCCGCCTACACAATTAAAACATACTTTAGAAACTAAACTTGTAAATGGTTTATATTTCGCGGGTCAAATTAATGGTACTACAGGATATGAAGAAGCAGCATCACAAGGTTTAATGGCTGGCATAAATGCTAGTTTAAAAGTACAAGAAAAAGAGGCTTTTACTCTAAAAAGAGACGAAGCTTATATTGGTGTTTTAGTTGACGATTTAATTACAAAAGGTACAGAAGAGCCTTATCGTATGTTTACATCTAGGGCAGAATATAGAACTTTATTACGTCAAGATAATGCAGATCTAAGGCTAACACCAAAAGGTTATGAATTGGGTATTGCCTCAGAACAGCGTTTAAAACGTATGGAAGATAAACACAATGCAGCAGAAAAATTTGTGAACTTTTTTGAAAAACAAAGTGTCAAACCTGAGGAGATAAATCCCGTATTAGAAAACAAAAATTCATCGCCTGTAAAGCAATCAGGCAAGCTTTTCAAAATATTTGCTAGACCTAATATTGAGATGAAAGATATAAGAAAAGTAAAATCTGTTGAGCGATACATTCAAGATAACAGTTTAGATAGAGAAGTAATAGAGCAAGCAGAAATACAAGTTAAATATGCAGGATATATTGCCAAAGAAAAAACTAATGCAGACAAACTACATAGGTTAGAATATGTAAAAATACCAGCTGACTTTGATTATTCTCAAATCAAATCTATGAGTTTAGAAGCTAGAGAAAAACTAAAAAAAATCCAACCTGCTACGGTATCACAAGCCTCTAGAATAAGCGGTGTTTCTCCAAATGATATTTCTGTATTGTTGGTATATATGGGTCGATAATTTAATGTAAATTCTAAACGTTCCACGTGGAACATTAACTATGATTTATTTTTAAGATCCTTTTGCTTTTCAAAAAACCTATGAAAACTAAATAGTTTAAACTTTAAAAAAAGTGTTGTTTATCTGTGAAAAAACAAGCATTATATTCTGGTAATTTTAAGATAAAAGACCATTCGGTTTCTGGAGAAGAGTTTCAATTAATTGAGAATTCTGAACACGGTTTTTTAGAAACAATACCAAAACCTTCAGAAGAACAGTTACCATACTATTATAAAAGTGAAGACTATATTTCGCATACAGATTCTAAACGAAATCTATTTGAAAAGATATATCATGGTGTTAGAAGTTTTTCTTTAAAGAAGAAATTAAACTTAATTAATGGTTACAGTTCAAAAGAAAAAACACTTTTAGATATTGGATGTGGTACAGGAGATTTTTTAGAAACAGCATTTAAAAACAATTGGAAAGTTTTTGGTATAGAGCCTAACCAACAAGCTAGAACTATAGCAAATAATAAAGTTAAGAATTCTGTTTATGAAACAAACCAACTCTTAAAATTCAAACCACATAGTTTTGATATTATAACACTTTGGCATGTGCTGGAACATTTACCAAATTTAGAAGAACAGGTTTCTACATTTAAAACATTATTAAAATCAAACGGTACATTAATAATTGCGGTTCCTAATTATAAAAGTTATGATGCAAAACATTATAAAGCGTTTTGGGCAGCTTATGATGTGCCAAGACACCTTTGGCATTTTAATCGTGAATCAATGTCAAATTTAATTTCAAAATTTAATTTCAAAATCATAAAAACAAAACCAATGTGGTTTGATGCATTTTATGTGAGTATGCTTTCTGAAAAATATAGGTCTGGAAAAATGAATCCAGTTAAAGGATTTTGGATTGGATTATTATCAAATCTTAAAGCGTTGAGTTCTAAAGAGGCATCTTCTTTAATTTATATCGTCAAGAATCGTTAAATCCTATTTTAAAATACGCTATCAGCTTATCAATATCTATTCCAACGATTATATAGGCAATTTTTTAAACACAGCTTAAACGGGCTTATTTTAACTCGTTTTTGATAGATATTAATTATTTAGATAATAAATTTCAATAATTATTTCTTATAAGTTAAAATCCAATCAATTTCAGGTTTCAATTTCACATACTTTATTACATTTGTGCGAATTCAAAAAAACTCTATTCAAACTAAAACACTAATAACATGAAAAATATATGTTACGTACTTATGCTAGTATTATTTGTAGCATCTTGTGAAAAACCAAATAAAATTGGATTTATAAATAATGGTGATGTAATAAATGAATATCAAGCAAAAAAGGACTTAGAGGCTAAGTTTAAATCTATCCAACAAAATTTAAAAAGAAAAGCCGACAGTATAAGTTTGGCATATAAGGTAGATGCTCAAGCAGCTGATGCTAAACTTAGAAAAGTTAGGTCTCAAAAAGAGTACGATAAGATATCTCAAGAATTTTCACAAAAATGGTCTCCAGTTCAGGAACAATTAAAATTTCAAGAACAAAGTATGGCAGAAGATTTTCAAACAAAAATTGATACGCTTATTATTAAAGTAAAAGATTTTGTGAAAGATTATGGAAAAACCAATGGTTACGATTTTATTTTAGGAACGAATGAAGCTGCTGCATCAGTACTTTATGGAAAAGAACAAACCGATTTAACACAAACGATTCTAGATGCTCTAAATGCAGAGTATAAGAAAGAGTAAAGTGTATTATGATTTAATAAAAAAACCTAATAATTAATTGATTATCAGGTTTTTGTGATTTAAATAGATACCAAATTAAGGATTCCAACCAGTAACCAATTCGGTAAATTCTTTTCTAAATCCGTTAGGATCAAACGTAGTGGCAGTATTAGCTAGATCTATCACCATTTGTTTAGACACCTCGCCTTTATATTCAGAGTTTTTTAGTAATAGACCAAAGCCTGTAACAGCAGCTCCAAATCGCATATTTTCAGAGGCTAAATTAATAGCATTTGGGCTTCCTTTAATTTCATGAATTAAAGGTATACTCTCGGTAGCATTTGGTTTTTTATATCGGAAATCAAAGGTTGCAAAATTGGTATCGTTTGAAGTGTCAGTTACTATAAGCTCATAAATAGCAGTAATGGTTTGAGACGATCCTATTTCGCCTGCATCTTTTGTATCATCTTCAAAATCTTCATTTTCTAGAGCTCTATTTTCATAACCTATCAACCTGTAAGATGTTACTTTATTACTATTAAACGTTATCTGTATTTTGGAATCTTTAGCAACTGTATAAAGTTTTCCAAGCTCGTGAGTAAATACCTTTTCAATTTGTTTCGCATTATCAATGTACTCATAATTGCCATTGCCTTTATTAGCTATTTGCTCCATAGCGTTATCATTTAAATTACCACCGCCAACACCAAGCACGGTTAAATAAATACCTGTTTCTCGTTGTTCCTCGATAAGTTTTACGAGATCCTCGGTAGAGGAAGGGCCGACATTAAAATCACCGTCAGAGCCTAAAATCACCCGATTATTTCCTTGCTCAATAAAGTTGTCTTTGGCTATGTTGTAGGCGGTAATAATACCTTCTGCTCCTGCAGTAGAACCTCCAGCACCAAGTTTATCTATAGCTTCTTTTATTTTATCTTTTTCGCTTCCTGGTGTGGAAGGCAAAAGTAAACCTGCATTTCCGGCGTAAGTAACAATAGCTATTTTGTCTTCGTTCCTCAAGTTGTCTGTTAATGTTTTAAACCCAGATTTAAGTACACCAAGTTTATCAGGAGAACTCATGGAACCAGAGACATCAATAAGGAATACATAATTTGAATTTGGCAATTCGTTTTCAGGAATAGTTTTGCCTTTCATTCCTATACGCATTAAGTAATGTTCTGTATTCCATGGGCACACGGCTACTTCAGAATTTAAAGCAACATGGTGGTTATTATTAGGTTCAGCATAATCAAAAGTGAAGTAGTTAATAAATTCTTCAATTCTAACGGCAGCTTCTGGAGGCGTTTGCCCTAAATTTAAAAACCGTCTCATATTAGCATAAGATGCGCCATCAGCATCAACAGAAAAGGTAGAAATTGGTGCGTCGCTAGTATTGATAAAAGGATTTTCTCCATGATCTTTATAGTTTTCTTGAAAAGGAAGTTCTTGATCTTCTAAAATGCCACTTTCAAAAGATAGATAATTGGATTGGTCGTTAAGCGAACAGCCTATAAAGAGCAGACTAAGACCTAAGATTGTTGATAGTTTACGTACGTTTTTCATGATGAATTATTATAAAATTTAAACTTAAAAAATTAAAATAGTATTATAACTTAGATGTGAATATCAAGAAAGGGTTGCGTAAAATTGTAGAAAAAATCGTAAAATTTAGAGTTTAAAACACTTTTTTTTGTAAAATAAATAGATGTAAATAGCAGTAATACAAGTAGATATAAAGCTATAGGAAAGATGTTTTCTAATTGGCTTTTTTATGCAATAGTCGCGTGAGTTTAATCGATAAGTCAGTCAATATAATTTTAGAATTTCCGTTGCGCTCAATATGGTAAATAGCATCTTGTAGTTCGTTACTAATATCCATAATATTGTTGCCATGCACAAAAGGTGCAAAATTCTCTAATTTAAATTTTTTTGTTTTTGGCTCAAAATACACCAAGTCAGTAGCGTTATAATTAAGCAATAATGCTTGACGGAAAAAATCCAAGCAAAAGTTTAAAAATTGCTTTTGCGTTTCACGTCCTGTTTTAGCGATATCTTCACTCCAGGATATTAAATCGTGTATTGCCGCTTTATTGCCTTTGGCTTTAAACGCGCTACGAATCCAAAAAATAAACCAAGTTTCAAACTGCGTATCTTCAGAATCATGATATACCAAATCGCAAGCTTTGTTATAATTTCCATTAGCTTGATGCGCAATTTTGGTAGCAATTGTAGCCTCTAAATTATAATTTTCAATAAGCGATGTTTTAATCACCTCTTCAGCTAAAGGTGGAAAATGTAATATCTGGCAGCGCGAACGTATGGTATTTATAATCTGCTCCTCATCTTCAGCAACTAATAAAAAAATAGTGTTATTTGGTGGCTCTTCAATCAGCTTTAAAAGTTTGTTGGCGCAAGCAGTATTCATTTTTTCTGCCATCCAAATCAGCATTACTTTATAACCGCCTTCATAAGCTTTTAGGGTGAGTGATTTTACAATGGCATGTGCTTCATCTACACCAATTTGCCCCTGTTTGTTATCTACACCAAGTAATTTATACCAATCAAATAAATTCCCATAAGGCTGCTCGTTTAATAGCTGTCGCCATTCTTCTAAATAAAAATTGCTAACAGGCTTACTTTTTACCTTGTTACTGGTGGTTACCGGAAATGCAAAATGCAAATCAGGGTGCGAAATATTCTTAAATTTTAGGTTGCATGCAGCGTTTCCTAACGTATTTTCACCATTACTATTACCGCACAAAATATACTGTGCATAAGCGATAGCCATGGGCAAAGTACCACTGCCCTCAGGCCCTACAAACAACTGCGCATGAGGTATACGCCCGTTATCTGCACTTTGGGTTAAATGTGCCTTTATATGGTCTTGTCCTAAAACATCTTGAAATAGCATCGCACAAAAGTAACTGATTTTTTTAAATATTTGGTGGTTTCCACGCTCAAGAGCGGTTGGGGTTTCGAGAGTTTCACGACAATTACTGGGATTAAAAAAACACCTCACCAGACGATTCTTAGTCTAAGGCTGGCTAGTTAGACAAGGGTGTTTTTTGGGTGAGGCTTTTTTACTTTTTTTTATTTCATTTTTTATTATAAATTTGTAACCAATGTATAAGGTTGTGTAATATGGTTACAAAAGAATATTATTCGCTTTCAGAAGCGGCTAAAGTATTAGGGAAAAGTAAAGAAACTTTACGAAGATGGGATAGAGATGGAAAATTAGATGCAGTTCGAGAGCCAGTTAGTAATTATAGAGTTTATCGAAAAGAAGATATTAATTGTTTAATTGAGCCTTTGTTGACTGAAATAGATAATAATATTGACAATAAAGAAACTCCTATAAAAGATTATAAAGTTTTAGAGTTATTTGCAGGTGCAGGTGGTTTGGCTATTGGTTTAGAGCAATCTGGAATTAAATGTACTGCTTTAAACGAAATTGATAAGTGGGCTTGTAAAACACTAAGAAATAATAGACCCAATTGGAATGTTTTAGAAGGGGATATAAAAGAATTTGATTTCAAAGAATATAAAAATCAAGTTGAAATTGTAACAGGAGGTTTTCCTTGTCAAGCATTTAGCTATGCTGGAAAAAAATTAGGATTAGAAGATGCAAGGGGAACTTTGTTTTATGAGTTTGCAAGAGTTGTACAGGAGGTTAATCCTTTAATTTGTGTTGGCGAAAACGTGAAGGGATTACTTTCTCACGAAAAGGGAAAAACACTGCAAGGAATGATTTCTATTTTAGACGAAATAGGGTATAATGTAGTTCCCGTTAAAGTTTTAAAAGCAATACATTATAATGTCCCCCAAAAAAGAGAACGCTTAATTTTGGTTGGAATACGAAAGGATATTGATATTTCTTATGAATATCCAACACCGTATAATAAAATCTATAATTTATCTGACGCTTTAAAAAGGGGCGAGCTATACAATTCAGATGTTCCTAAATCCGAAGGTTCTAAATATCCTGAACACAAAAAGCAGGTTTTAGATTTAATTCCCCCAAAAGGGTATTGGAGAGATTTACCTCTAGATATTCAAAAAGAATATATGGGTAAAAGTTTTTATTTGGGCGGAGGGAAAACTGGTATGGCAAGAAGAATTGGTTGGGATGAACCTAGTTTGACGCTAACCTGCAGTCCCGCACAAAAACAAACTGAAAGATGTCACCCAGATGAAACACGTCCTTTTACCGTACGAGAATATGCAAGAATACAAACATTCCCTGATACTTGGGAATTTGCAGGTTCTGTATCTCAACAGTATAAACAAATTGGAAATGCAGTACCTTGTAATTTAGGAAAGGAGTTAGGGTATTCTATTATTAAGTTTTTAAATCGTGTTTATTCAAAATCAAACAAATCTGATGCTTCGATTTCTTTGGCCAAAGCAATGTAACCTTTCTTGAAAAAATCTTCTGTATCTAAGTTTGAAATCATTTCATCAAGATTTGAAACTAGTTTGTCATAAAACTCTGGAAAACCAGTAAGTCTATGCCAAAAATGTTTACCAATGATTACTGGAAATTGTTTATCTATTTTTTGATAATGCTGGCTTAATTGATCTTGTTCTCCGTAAAGAACGCCTAAAATTAAATCTGAATTGTTAAGGTTCATTGCGTTTGTTCTTGCCAAATTGATGACAGTTGTAAATTTTTTTAATAACGGATTTACATCTTCAGAATTAATAGTATTTGGGCCTGATTTAAGTTGACACCATTTTTTTCTATTATCAATCTTGTCGTTAAATTCAATATCCATTCCTTTAATTAATGAGCCCTGAGCAAGCCCAAGTTCAACAAACATATTCTGAATTCGTGTTCCAAAAGAGGTATTTATAGAGGTTCCTAAAATTCTAGGATAGTAAAGCGCTTTTGCAATACCAATTGGTGTAAAATCATCTTCAAGTATTTTGGATAAATACTTTACAATAATTGGGTTAATTTTGTACGATTTAAGTTTAGAGTGTGTTTTCGCCGCATTTATCTTATGATTTTCAAATATCTTTTCCTTAAATTATGCTGTAATTATTTTTAAAAGTTCGTTTTCGCTCATATTTCAAATATAAACTTTATGGCGTATTAAATGAAATTATCCTTTTTTTCTGGCGAAATCAATATATCCACAAGCTAAACCCTAAAAGCAATTTGATTTTATAAATTTTGTCTCACTTCAATCGTTTTCGTAAAAACAATCATTTTATATCGCTGTTTAATTACCTACATTTGTGTTTTAATTTTACATAAAACAATAGTAATGAAAACGCTAAACGATTTTAATTTTGAAGATAAAAAAGCATTAATACGTGTAGATTTTAATGTGCCACTAAACGAAAATTTCGAGGTAACCGATGCTACTAGAATTGTATCTGCAAAACCTACAATCATCAAAATTTTAGAAGATGGCGGTAGTTGTATTTTAATGTCGCATTTAGGGCGTCCAAAAGGATTTCAAGACGAGTTTTCGTTACAACACATTGTATCAAAAGTAGAAGATATTTTAGGTGTTGGTGTAAAATTTGTACCAGATTGCATTGGTGAAGAAGCTGAAACTGCAGTTGCTAATTTACAGCCTGGTGAAATTTTATTGTTACAAAACTTACGTTACTATAAAGAAGAAACTGCTGGTGATGAGGCCTTTGCAGAACAACTCTCAAAACTAGGCGATATTTACGTAAATGATGCCTTTGGTACAGCACATAGAGCGCACGCCTCTACAACAATTGTAGCGCAGTTTTTTGAGGGTAAAAAATGCTTTGGAAATTTACTAGCACAAGAAATTGAGAGCATTAAAAAAGTAATGGAAACGGGTGAAAAACCAGTATTGGCTATACTTGGTGGTGCAAAAGTATCTTCAAAAATTACAATTATAGAGAATATTTTAGATAAGGTAGACCATTTAATTATTGGTGGTGGTATGGCGTTTACCTTTGTAAAAGCGCAAGGAGGAAACATAGGCAATTCTATTTGCGAAGATGATAAAATGCCTTTAGCCTTAGAGATTTTAGAACAAGCTAAAGCTAAAAATGTGCAAATACACATCCCTGTAGATACAGTTGCTGCAGATGATTTTAGTAATGATGCCAATACACAAATTTGCGATATTAATGCTATTCCTGATGGTTGGGAAGGTGTAGATGCAGGACCAAAATCCCGCGAGCAATTCCATAATGTAGTTATGCAATCTAAAACAATTCTTTGGAATGGCCCACTTGGTGTTTTTGAAATGGAAAGTTTTGCTGGCGGTACGATTGCTTTAGGAAATTCTATTGCTGAGGCAACAAAAGACGGTGCGTTTTCACTTGTTGGTGGTGGCGATTCTGTTGCTGCGGTAAAACAGTTTGGTTTCGAAGAAAAAGTAAGCTACGTAAGTACAGGTGGCGGTGCTATGTTGGAAAGTTTAGAAGGTAAAACATTACCTGGAATAGCTGCTATTTTAAAATAAATAAGTGCATTTATGAGTTGAAGTGATTTTAACCTTTATGTTGAAATTGTATCGAGACTTGATAAAGAGACAAATTACAAAGACCTCACAGGTATTAAATCCGTGAGGTCTTTTTTTATATTTTAAGACGTTATACCTTGGTAATAAAACAAATTAAGTTTTCAAATTACCTTAAAAAATACGATTTTAGCGATAATATCGTTTGTTACAAACCCTATTTGTGCTATGACTTTCCGTTTTATATTCCTATTTGTAATATGCTGTAATAGCATTTGTTTGGCACAATTGCAAGATTCCGTTGCAATTCAAAACAACTCAATTAAGGATACTATTGCGGTTAAAAATGCTGTTGCAAAAGACACCTTAATTGATATAAAACAAGACGTTGTAACAACCATTACACCTGTTAAAGAGGAAGATAGCTTAAGTATTAAGGGTTTTAAAGACGATACGTTTTTAGCTGAAATCGATAAAAAATGGCGTCAAGAATTATACAATAATACATTATTTGATACCATTTATAAATCGGTTACCGAATTGACGTATGGAGCTATTGATTATCCAGAATTACCAACCGATACTTTAAAAAAGCGTTTAAAAGCGCTAGATGCTAGAACGCCTTTTAACGTATCTTATAACCCATCTTTAGAAAGCGTTATCAAATCGTATTTAAAACATAGACGAAAGCACTTGCAAAAATTGATGACGATGAGTGCGTTTTACTTTCCGCTGTTTGAGCAAGAGTTAGACAATCAAAATATCCCATTAGAAATAAAATATTTGGCCATAGTAGAGTCTGCTTTAAAACCCAATGCAAAATCTAGAGTTGGGGCTACTGGTTTATGGCAATTTATGTTTGGTACGGGCAAAGAATATGGCTTAGATGTAAGCAGTTATGTAGATGAACGGAGTGACCCGATAAAATCAACAGTTGCAGCCTCAAAATATTTAGCACGATTGTATAAAATTTTTGGTGATTGGGATTTAGCATTGGCAGCCTACAATTCTGGACCAGGTAACGTTACAAAAGCAATTCGTAGATCTGGTGGATACAGGAACTATTGGAATATTAGGCATAACTTACCACGGGAAACAGCGGGATATTTGCCTGCGTTTTTAGCCAATATGTATATTTTTGAATATGCTGAGGCACATGGTTTTAAGCGTTACAAACCAGAGTTAGTATATTTTGAAACGGATACTATTGTGGTAAAACAAATGATAACTTTAGATCAAGTATCAGAAGTTACTGGAACACCAATAGAGCAACTTCAGTTTTTAAATCCGTCGTATAAATTGGATATAATACCAGTGGTTAAGGGCGAAAATTATACCTTACGTTTGCCAACTGATGTTATTGGTACGTTTGTAAATAACGAAGACAAAATCTACGCTTTTGCAAAAGCAGAGATGGAAAAGCGAGAAAAACCTTTACCTCAATTTTTTGATGCAAAAGATAAAATTCGCTACAGGGTGAAATCGGGTGATTATTTAGGTAAAATATCTAGATTACATGGTGTACGAGTAAGTGATATAAAACGTTGGAATGGGTTGCGAAGCAATAACTTAAAAATTGGGCAACGCCTTACCATTTTCCCTAGAAAACCAGTGGTTTCAAAACCTTCAGTTGTGGTACAAAAACTAAAACCTAAACCTATTATTGGTGATGTAACTATTTATACGGTGCAAAATGGAGACTCACTTTGGAGTATTTCACAAAAATTTTCTGGAGTTTCTATTCAAAATATTAAAGATTGGAACGGTATTAGTGGTAGTAAATTAAAACCAGGAATGAAGTTAAAAATTGGCAAAGGCTAATTATAAAAATAAATACAATGAGAAAAATAGTTGGTATTTTAATAGTTGCGGTAGTATTGGTATCATGTAAAGATGATACATCTAAAAAACAAAGGATACTTTTTGATTCTCAAGGAAAAATAAATGATATCTCTGTTGTAGTAGATAACGAAAACTGGCAAGGACGCATAGGAGAAGCTATACGCGAAGTACTTACCAAGCCTGTTTATGGTTTGCCGCAAGATGAACCTACGTTTAATATCAATCAAATTCCGCCACAAGTTTTTTCAGATTTTATTACCAGAACACGTACCGTTTTAAAAATTGAAATAGGAAAAAATGCAGGTATATCAATTTTGGATAACGTGTATGCACAACCGCAAAAAGTAATTTTAATTACTGGAAAAACTAAAGATGATATCGTCAATATTTTAAATGAGAACGCTACCAAAATAATAGAAACGTTTAGAAATATAGAATTAGCAGAAAGACAACGTATGATGCGAAAAGCCTTGTATAATACTAAAACTATCAAGGACAAATTAGGAGTTGATATAGAATTTCCCAATGCGTATAGAATAGCTAAAGATGATGGTGATTATTTTTGGATTAGACGAGATATACGTACCGGAACTTTAAATTTAATGCTTTACGAACTGCCTTATAATGCTATACAAAAGAGCGATAGTGTGATAAATACCATAGTAAGCATTAGAGATTCTATAGGAAAAAAATATATTGAAGGCCCTATTGAAGGCTCACACATGTCTACTGAAATGGCATATACACCATTTCATGGAGAAACTATTTTAGACAATAAGCCTACTTTAGAAACAAAAGGGATGTGGCAAGTAAAAAATGCGTTTATGGCTGGCCCTTATGTAAATTACGCCATAGAAGATAAAATTAATAAACGTTGGATTATTGCAGAAGGGTTTGCTTTTGCACCTTCTGTTGAAAAACGCGACTATATGTTTGAATTAGAGGCAATAATTAAAACAATTGCAATAAATGAGTAGACTATATTAATACTTAAAGTAATGATATAAAGCAATTTTTCCAATAAAAGATAAAATAAGGACGAAAAAAAACCAATACATTTAGTATTGGTTTTTTAATTTTTATAAGATAATTAAATGTTATTCAGCATTATCTTTCTTTGGCTCGTCTTCTTCTTTACTGGCATCTTTAAACTCTTTAATACCACTTCCTAAACCGCGCATTAATTCTGGTATTTTTTTACCACCAAAAATTAATAATACAACAACAACTATTAGTGTTATTTGCATAGGCCCAATGGCTAACGGTAATGTATGTAAACTCATAACAAATGTATTTAGGTTACAAAGTTAATAATTAAACTTTAATTATATCGTTTTTAACAGTAATACTGATGTATAAGCTGTAGTAAAGCTTATTTTATTTAATTTTGCGTGCAACATGGCTAAAACGAAACCAAAAAAAATAAAGAGAAAACTACTAGATAAGTACCGTTTGGTAATACTAAATGAGAATACGTTTGAAGAGCGTTTATCATTAAAATTAACCAGACTTAATGTATTTGTTATCGTAACACTATCCAGTATTTTGCTGGTTGGTCTTACTATTTTATTAATTGCTTATTCGCCTTTAAAAGAATATATACCAGGATATTCATCAACAGCTTTAAAAAAACAGGCTACCGATTTGAGTTTTAAAACCGATTCTTTACAACAGGTTTTGGCGATGAATGATAGATATTTTAACTCTATAAAAAAAGTACTTAAAGGCGATGTGACCTCAGAAGAATTAAATAGAGATTCTATATTAGAAGCTACAAAACTTGAAATTAGTGAGGTAGATTTAAATCCCATTAAAGAAGATTCTTTACTTAGAGCCAAAGTAGAAAAAGAAGATAAATATAATTTATTTGAATCTGCTACTTCTGTAACTAATTTTGTATTGTTTCCACCAGTTTCGGGCACTATCAGTGAAGGATATAACGTTAAAGAAAAACATTACGCTGTTGATGTTGTAGTACCAAAAGATACACCAATAAAGGCAACAGCTGATGGCATTGTTATTTTTGCTGAATGGACTGCAGATACAGGGCATGTAATTCTTTTAGAACACAGTTATGGGCTTATTTCGGTATATAAACACAATGCTACACTTACTAAAAGTCAAGGCGATTTGGTAAAAGCTGGTGAAGTAATTGCAACTTCTGGAAACACAGGAGAACTTTCCACAGGGCCACATTTACATTTTGAACTTTGGAGTGATGGTTACCCTATTAACCCAACTAATTTTATAGATTTCGAGTAAACAATGTCCATAAAATCAGTATTAGCAAAACCATTTGCAAAACTAATTTCAAAAAAGATTCAAAAATGGGCAAGTCGCCCTATTGAAACTCAAGAAAAGGTATTTCAAAATTTAATAAAAACAGGTGCCTCAACAGCTTTTGGAAAAGACCATAATTTTGATACTATTACATCCTACCAAGCATTTAAAGCACAAGTACCCGTTAGAGATTATGAGGGTTTAAAATCATACGTTGCGCGAGTGGTAGAAGGTGAAAGTGATGTACTATGGAAGGGAAAACCCATTTATTTTGCGAAAACATCGGGTACAACGTCGGGCTCCAAATATATTCCAATTACAAAAGAAAGTATGCCCACGCATGTAGAAGCTGCACGTAATGCTATTTTAATGTACATTTATGAAACGGGTAATGCTAAATTTGTAAATGGTAAAATGATTTTTTTACAAGGAAGCCCTATTTTAAACGAACAAAATGGTATACAATTAGGAAGATTATCAGGTATTGTAGCACATTATGTGCCTAAATATCTTCAGAAAAATAGATTACCCTCATGGGAAACTAATTGTATTGAAGATTGGGAAACCAAAGTTGATGCCATTGTTGAAGAGACATTACCTGAAGATATGACAATAATTTCTGGTATACCATCATGGGTGCAAATGTATTTTGAAAAATTACAACAGAAAACAGGAAAGAACGTAGGTGATATTTTTAAAAATTTTAATTTGTTCATTTTTGGCGGTGTAAATTATGAGCCATATCGTGCTAAATTTGAGAATTTAATAGGGCGTAAAGTTGATAGTATAGAGCTATATCCAGCAAGTGAAGGTTTTTTTGCTTTTCAAGACAAGCAGGATGAAAAAGGCATGCTATTACAACTGGATTCTGGAATTTTTTATGAGTTTATTAAAGCTGATGAGTTTTTTAATGAAAACCCAAAACGTATCACGATAAAAGATGTTAAAGTTGGTGTAAATTATGTAATGATAATTTCAACCACTGCAGGATTATGGGCTTATAATATTGGTGATACAATTCAATTTACAGCAACACAACCCTATCGGGTTATAGTTTCTGGACGAATTAAACACTTTATATCTGCATTTGGGGAACATGTTATCGGTAAAGAAGTAGAGCAGGCTATGCAAGATGCCATTCAAAATACAGATATTCGTATTACCGAATTTACAGTGGCGCCACAAATTAATCCAAAAGAAGGATTACCATATCACGAATGGTTTATTGAGTTTGAAAATGAACCAGAAAGCACAAGTGATTTAGCCTCAAAAATTGATACATCTTTACAAAATCAAAACACTTATTATTTTGATTTGATAGAAGGCAAAGTATTGCAGCCCTTAAAAATTACCAAAGTAAAAAAGAATGGTTTTCAAGAACATATGAAATCTATTGGAAAACTGGGGGGACAAAATAAAATCCCAAGACTTTCTAATGATAGAAAGATTGCCGATTCTCTTTTTAGTTTCGTAGAAAAATAATAGTACATTTGTAGCGTTTTTAAACAAACATGAAACACACCAAACGCTACGAACGAACTAGAGCTCAAGAAAGCTCTAATGCTATTGAACGCATGTATATTACCATGCGGCACTTATTCAATCGTGGGTTTTACAAGCCAATGGGAGTTTCAGGTGAAACTTTAAGACAGTCATTATTCTTACTACGTCCAGAAATTTATGGCTCTATAGCCGAAGAAAAAGTAGAATTAAATGGGTTATTATATGTTATTGACCGTTTGCCGAGAGGTATCGAAGAATGTTCAGTAATTAATCTTACCAGTGATGAGGGCTACTCAAATTCACATTTTAAACCTATAATACCAGAAAAGCGACGTAGAAATTGTTACAGGATAGATGAGGCCCAAATGAATATTGAAATTACAAGAGGGCGCTCTGAAATTTATGATATCTTAACTCACCTTACATTCCTCTTTATTGAATCTCATAAAATAAGTAAAAGTGTACTTGTTAATGACGAAGGTAAAACTACAAGAGATTGGAATAAGCTTGAACATGTTGTAATTAATAAAAAAAAATTAACACAAAAAGAACGAGAAGTAGCTATAACCCATGTTGCTAATATTTTAGGAAGAACATTTAGTGAAATAAGTACTATTTATAATGAATTTGCAGTTGCAACACAACCAGAACGTTTATTACATATAGTATACTGGTTAGGCAAATTAGCTATTAAAGAACAGTTAACAAACGATAAGCGAGAGGTTAAGTTTAGCCCTGTGCTGCGCGAAGAAATAGGGCACCACATACATGGAGAAATTTGGGCGAATACGGTAAAAAGTATGCTTTATAAAAATAAGCTAATAAACAGGCCTATTCATGTTATTAGTGCAAATATGCATAGCGTAATGAATACGTTGTATGCACCGTGCGCATTAAAATCTCTTACCTCAAAACAAGATATATTTGATGTTTATAAAGCGTTAAGTAACAGTACAAATAGAGACCTAAGGCATAAAGTTGAGGAAACAGCATTAAACGAAGGGATGATTTATATTGATGATGCGTCTGGAGCTAATATTGACGTACAAATTTTTGATACTGAAAAATTAGATTTATCTAAGCTTGATATTAAATTAGATCAAACTATTTTAAAATCAAAAAAACCTGTTATATTAGTCATGGATTATGCTTTTGGAGAACAAGCTTACGAAACCATAGACGAATTATTAAAGCCTTTTACAAATAAAGATGAAAAAACCCATTTAAACGTAGAGTCTATATCTATTATGGGTAAAGCAGGTATTCTAGAAGGTGATAAAGGTGATATTATGATACCATCAGCACATATTTTTGAAGGAACAGCAGATAATTACCCTTTTAAAAACGAGCTAAAAAAAGAAGATATAGAATGCCAAGGTGTAGATGTTTACGAAGGCACAATGATAACCGTTTTAGGGACATCACTTCAAAATAAAGATATTTTGAAGTTTTTTTACGAGTCAACGTGGAGTGTTATTGGTTTAGAAATGGAAGGAGCACATTATCAAAAAGCAATACAAGCAGCCTCAAAAGTAAGAGGTAGTATTAGAGAAGATGTAAAAGTTAGGTACGCGTATTATGCAAGTGATAATCCTTTAAAGACTGGAAGTACACTAGCATCAGGAGGATTAGGCACTTCTGGTGTAAGACCAACATATTTAATTACAAGAACTATTTTAGAACAAATATTTAATCAATAAATTTTAATTATGAGTAAGGATTTACCTCAACCACAACAATCAGAAGAAGTAGATTTAGGGCAGTTGTTTAAAATAATTGGTAATGCCTTCGATAGGTTATTTAAATTTATAGTAAGCATATTTACAGGGATTTATAAAATAGTTTTAATGCTTTTAATGCATTTCTATAAAAGGAAATTTTGGTACGCAGGTTTTGTTATTTTAGGTTTTAGTATAGGTTATTATTTAGATTCAACATCAAATAAATTATATGGAGCTAATATGTTTATTAAAACAAACTTTTCCTCTGCTAGACAGGTTTATGAAAATGTAACAAATTTACGTGAATTAGCAACAAAAGATAGAGACTCTGTTAAACTAGCTTCTATCTTAGGGATAACCCCCTCAGAAGCTTCCAAATTAAAAGGCTTTTATATTGAACCTGATTTAGATGAAAATGATATAGCCGAAATGTATTCAGAGTTTTACAGAAAACTGGATTCTGTATCAAGAGTAGAAATGAATTATGATAGATATAAAGAGTCTTTAACGCCTTACAACTATAGTATTCATAAAATTGGAGTGGCATCTACAGATAAAAATATATATAGAAAAATAGAAAGAAGCTTTACGTCTTATATTTCAAGTAACGATTATTTATTTAATCTTTTAAAAGTCAGTAAATTAAATTTAGATCAAAAAGAAAAATCTTTAGTAAATCAAGTTAATAAAACAGATTCCTTAGCTAAGGAGTATCTAAAAATTAGAATTAATGAATCAGAAAAGGAACCTGTCCCAGGAGCTGGTACTAATTTGTATATGGGAGATTCAGAATCGAGTGGGATTATAGTAGATGAATCTAAAATAATAGATAAACTCTTAGATCTAGAATCGCAAATCATTCAAGTCAATAAAGAAAAAGTAGAAAACCAAAATATTGTTAATGTTATAGCAACATTTCCAGAAACAGGGTATGATATTAAAAAATGGACTGACAGAATGAAGTATACTTTACCTATAATGATGCTTTTAATAACATTAATTGTATTTACTGTTTTTGGTCTTGGTAAGTATTTAGAAAAGGAAAGCAAAAAAGCTAAAGATTAATGCATATTTTAGTCACAGGAGGAGCTGGTTTTATAGGCTCAAACTTTATTATTTATTATTTAAATAGGTATCCTCGCACTAAATTAATAAATATTGACAAGCTCACTTATGCAGGTGAGCTTTCTAATTTAGATGAGGTAAAATCTCATAAAAACTATAGTTTTATAAAGGGAGATATTCAAGATAGAAGTTTGGTAAAGGGTTTGTTTGAAAAATACAACTTTGAAGGTGTGATACATTTTGCAGCAGAGTCACATGTTGATAATTCTATTAAATCGCCCAATGAGTTTATAGAAACTAATGTTTTAGGAACCTTTAACCTACTAGACGTAGCAAAAAATCATTGGATGTTAACTCCTAATAAAGTTAAGAAACAGCATACAAAGTCAAGATTTTTACATATTTCTACAGATGAAGTTTATGGTACTTTGGGTAAGGAGGGATTGTTTACTGAGAAAACGCCTTACGCTCCTAATAGTCCATATAGCGCCTCAAAAGCATCATCAGATTTTATTGTTAGAAGCTATTACCACACTTATGGTTTAAATGTTGTGACTACAAATTGTTCTAATAACTATGGACCAAAACAGCATGATGAAAAATTAATACCAACAATAATTAGAAAAGCTTTAAAAGGACAAGATATACCAATTTATGGAGATGGTAAAAATATTAGAGATTGGTTGTATGTAAATGATCATTGTAAAGGTATAGAAGTTGTTTTTAATAAAGGTATAGCTGGAGAAACCTATAATATTGGTGGTAAAAATGAACGTAATAACTTATATATTGCACATACAATTTGTACTACATTAGATAAAATTTTACCAAAGCCTAAGTCTTATAAAGATCAAATATCTTTTGTTCTAGATAGACCAGGACATGATTACAGATATGCAATAGATGCATCTAAAATAGAAAGAGAATTAGGTTGGAAAGCAGAGGAAAATTTTGAAACAGGCATACAGAAAACAATTTATTGGTATTTAGAAAAATATAAAGAACAATGAAAGGAATTATATTAGCTGGAGGTTCTGGAACACGATTATATCCACTTACTAAGGTAATAAGCAAACAATTAATGCCAGTGTACGATAAGCCAATGATATACTATCCTCTCACTACATTATTATCTACTGGAATAAGAGAGATTTTAATTATTTCTACTTCAAAAGATTTGCCAAAATTTAAACAACTTTTAGGCAATGGTACTGATTATGGCTGTGTCTTTGAGTATAAAGTACAAGAAAAGCCAAATGGGCTTGCAGAAGCGTTTATTATAGCTGAAGATTTTATCGCTAAAGATAGTGTTGCCCTAATTTTAGGTGATAATATATTCTATGGTTCAGGTTTAGACAAAACACTTCAAAATAATGTTAACCCTTCTGGAGGTATTATTTTTGCGTACCACGTTCAAGAACCTCAACGATATGGTGTTGTGGAATTTGATAGTAATAACAAAGCCGTTTCAATAGAAGAGAAACCAATAAAACCTAAATCTAATTTTGCCGTACCAGGAATATATTTTTATGATAATTCTGTTATAAAAATTGCAAAAAAAATAAAACCAAGTGAACGAGGAGAACTAGAGATAACAGATTTAAATAAAATATATTTAGAAGAAGGCAAATTAAACGTACAAATTCTAGATAAAGGAACAGCTTGGTTAGACACAGGAACATTTACATCTCTAATGCAAGCGTCTCAATTTGTTCAAGTAATAGAAGAACGTCAAGGAAAAAAAATTGGATGTATAGAAGAGGTAGCCTATAAAATGGGTTACATAAATAAAAATCAACTACATAAATTATCCAAACCATTATTAAAAAGTGGTTATGGAGAATATCTTAAACATTTAGATTAATAAGATATATGCTAGTAGAAGAAACATATTTAAAGGGTTGTTATATTATTACTCCTAAGATTTACAAAGATGAGAGAGGTGTTTTTTTAGAGAGTTTTAATACACAACGTTTTTTGAAAGAAACGGGGGTTGCCACCACTTTTGTTCAAGATAATATATCTAAATCACTTAAAGGAGTACTAAGAGGTTTACATTTTCAAAAAGGAGAGGCTGCACAAGCCAAATTAGTTCAAGTTATTAAAGGAAGAGTTTTAGATATATGTGTAGATATAAGACAGGAATCAGCAACATTTGGAAAACATTTTTCGACTTATCTAGACGATTCAAATAAAAGACAACTGTATATCCCTAAAGGTTTTGCTCATGGTTTTTTAGCGCTAGAAAACAATACTATATTCTCTTATAAGTGTGATAATTATTATAATAAAGTTTCTGAATCTGGTATTATATTCAACGACAAAACATTGGCTATAGATTGGGGTTTTCCAGAAGAAGACATTATTATATCAGAAAAAGACAGAGATTTAAAAACATTCAAAAAAATATTTTATTAATGACATCTGTTTTAGTAACTGGGGCAAATGGACAACTAGGGGAAACTATAAGAGAACTTTATAAGAAAAATGACCTTGAATTAAACTTTATATTTGTAAATAAGACAGAATTAGATATTACAGATAAAGAAGCTTTATGTTCCTTATTTAAGGAAAATAACTTTGATTACTGCATTAACTGTGCTGCCTATACCAATGTAGAGCAAGCAGAAAAAACGCCAGATATAGCATATAAAATTAATGCCGAAGGCGTAAAAAACATCGCCAATATATGTAAGAAAAATGATGCTGTTTTAATCCATATCTCTACAGACTACGTATTTGATGGAGAAAAACGAAAACCATATACTATTTTTGATAAAACAAACCCAATTAATGAATATGGGAATTCTAAATTACAAGGAGAAAACTACATCAAAGATATTTTAAGTAAATATTTTATAATTAGAACGTCGTGGTTATATAGCAAAAAGTATGGGAATAATTTTTACAAAACCATACTTAAGAAGGCTAAAGTAGAGAAAGAATTAAGCATTACGACAGACCAAAAAGGTTGTCCTACAGATACAATTAATTTGTCAAAATTTATTATAAAGCTAATCTGCACCAATAATATAAGTTATGGAGTTTTTCATTTTTGCGATAAAATTGTTATGACTTGGTATGATTTTGCAGAGAATATTTTGATTAGTAATAAATTGTTTGATACAATAAAGCTTGTAAAGGTAAACAAATATGTTACTTTTGCTAAGAGACCAAAGTATAGTGTTTTATTTACTAATACCGATTTATAAAATGAAATTTTTTAAAACAATCATTACCTTATCAATGGTTTTAGCTTTTTTTTCATGCAAAGAAAATAAAGCTAAAACACAAAAAGATAGTACGGAAAGTATAACAACTAAAAGCGAAGAGTTATATGTGCAAGAAGAATTCTTTTTTGAAAAAGAAATTAACAAGAAATTAGGCGATAATTTTTTTATCAAAAGTTTTGGAATATTATATGGAGAGAATGAGAATGATTATAAGCTGGTTTTTGTGCTTAGTGATTTTGCAACAAAAACTTCTGTAAATCAATATAGTTTTGGAATGCAGGTGTTTTTACCTCAAGAAGAGAGAGAAAAATTAAAGTTAAAAAAGCCTTATATTGATTGGAATTTTAATCCAGATCTTGAATCTAACAGGCTTATAAACTATATATCTTTAGATAGAAAAACTACTATAAGAAGTATTGATAGTATAAGATGCTATTCATATAAGAGAGATAAATATGAGGGTGCTATTGGTACTTTTTGGGTAAAAGGTATAGAATTGTAATTTTTAATAGAATCTACATATAAATTTTTATGAAAGTAATTGCTGAAAGTGCATTTAACCATAATGGCAGTCTTGATTATTTAAAAAAACTAGCTAGAAAAGCAAAAGAAGCTAATACAGATTTCTTTACAATGCAGATTATGGATGTTTCTGCATTTTGCGTTGAAGATTATTCTAAATATGATATTTATGAGAATAATACGTTAAGCTTTGAAGAGTGGGAACTTTTTTTTTCTTATTGTAATGATATTTCTTTAAATCTTATCCCCTGTGTACTTGATATACCCTCACTGAATTTAGCTCTAAAGCATGGTTATAAGTTTATAAAAATACATGCAACAGATATAACAAATATCTCTTTACTTAAAGAATTAGCAAATATTAGTGAAATTACCCTTATTCTAGAAACGCAATGTGCTACTCATCTAGAAATTGAGTTTGCATTATCCTTTATTTCAGAAAAGGTTGAGTGTTTAATGCATGGTTTTAGTAACTATCCAACTGAAATTGAAGATTTGAATTTAAACGCTCTAGATTATTTTAAAACTTATTTCCCATCTTTTAGAACCGGTTTAGCAGATCATTCATTAGACACTGAAAGTATACCTTTAATGGCAATGGCTAAGGGGTGTCAATACCTAGAAAAGCATATAACAATATCTAGAAATAACAGGAATTTCGATTGGCAAGTATCTCTTTACCCTCACGAATTTAGTGTAATGGTGCAGACTATTAAACATTATAAAAAAGCATTAGGCAACTTTTCTAAACATCCAACAAAAACAGAATTAGGATATAGAGATGTTATGTATAAAAAAGTGTTAGACGACAACTACAAAGACTTTAAAAGAGCCGATGCAGGAGTTGAAGCTATTACGCATAAATTTAATAGTTTTGATAAAGAAAAAGTAGGAGTTGCTCTAATATGTCGTTTAAAATCAAAACGATTACCTCTTAAAGTTTTAAAACCTTTTCATGATACATTTTTGGTTGATTTTTTATATAAGAGACTATCAAATTCTAAAAAAATTAATAAAGTAGTTTTATCTACATCTTCCTTATCAGAGGATAGCGAGTTGGTAGAAATATCAAAAAAACAAGGTCATAATACATACTTAGGACATCCTGTTTCTGTTGTAGATAGAATGTTGGGATTAAGTTTACAAGAAGAGTTCGGTGCTATTTTTAGAGTAACTGGCGATAACCCATTTACCGATGTAGATCTTATGGATCAAATGATAGAAACATTAGTAGATAACGATTTAGATTATGTAAGAGCCAATAATGTACCTTTTGGATTATCTGCTGAATTATTTTCTACGTCTTATTTGTGGAAATTATACTTAGATATGGATAACCCAATGAATTCTGAGTACTTAACATTATTTGTGTTAAACGATAAAGAAGCAAAAAAAGGATGTTTAGATATAGAATCATCAGTTGATAAATTAGCTTATATAAATTTTTCGGTTGATTATCAAGAAGACTTAGATAGATCTTATGTGCTTTTAAATGAAGTTACAAACCATAAGAACCCGTATAATATTTCATTAAAAGATATTATTGATAATGAGACTCTATTTAGTAGAGAAGATAATAACAAAATTATTAAATTACCAGAAGGAGAAGAAGTTAAGTTTGATGACTTTTTAAACAGATTATACAATCAAAATTATTTTGTTAGAAAAAAAATTAAAATGTAATGACATATATAATAGGAGAAATAGGACAAAACCACAACGGATCTGTAGATATTGCTAAGTTAATTGTTGATGTTGTTTCCAGACCAATTCATGATAAGCTATTTAATAAAGAATTAAAGAATATGGATGCTGTGAAGCTAACTAAGAGAGACCTTAGCCAAGAGCTTTCAGCTTCGCAAATGAGAAGAGTTTATGACAATCAAAACTCTTTTGGTAAAACATATGGTGAGCACAGGCAGTTTTTAGAGTTTAATGATGAACAGCATTATGAAGTGTACAAATATGCTAAGGAAAAAAAGATAGACTTTGTAGAAACACTTTGTGCCATAGGTTGCTTAAGTATATTAAAATTATTTACACCAGATAAGCTTAAAGTAGCCTCTAGAGACTTGACAAACCTCCCGTTACTGGAAGCGTTGGCAGAAACAAAAATTCCTATAATACTTTCAACAGGAATGGCAGGTAAAATGGAATTAGATAACGCATTGGATATTATTACAAAATATCATAGTGACATTAGTATTCTACATTGTGTATCTGAATATCCAACGCAATATCAAAATGTTAATTTAAAAACAATTACTTGGTTAAAAAACAATTATCCTAATTATAGTATTGGATATTCAGACCACACTATTGGAATTGCAACGCCATTAGCAGCCGTAGCAATGGGATCTCAAATTATAGAAAAACACTTAACCTTAGATAGGCAAATGAAAGGTACTGATCAGGCAGGATCTTTAGCAATAGATGGTATCTATAGAATGGTTAGGGATATCAGAAATTTGGAACTTTCTATGGGAGAGGAAGATATTTTTATTGAAGATTCAGTTAAAATTGCGAGAGAAAAGTTGGAAAGGTCAATAGCTGCAAATAAAGATTTTAAAAAGGGAGATATAATAACAGAGGAAGATATACATATGTTGAGCCCTGGTGATGGATATAAATGGGCGCAACGTTCAGAAATAATTGGTAAAAAAGCCGTGAATGATATAAGTAAGAACGAAATTATTTATTCTAACGATATTAGTTAAATGGAAAATTTCCCAAAGCTTGTAATTACTGACATAGATGGTGTTTGGACTGACGGAGGTATGTTTTATGATAAACATGACAATGAACTAAAAAAATTTAATACCTCTGATAGTGCAGGGGTTTTGTTTTTAAAAATATTGAATGTGCCTACTGCAATAATAACTGGTGAAAACACACCAATTGTAGCAAGGAGAGCAAAAAAATTAAATATAAAATACACTTATTTAGGTATTAAAGACAAGGTTAAAATAGCTGAGGATTTATGCCAAAATTTAAATATTAATTTTAACGAAGTAGCCTATATTGGTGATGATATTAACGATATAGAATTGTTAAAAAAAGTTGCTATAAGTGCTGCTCCTGCTAATGCCCCTCAATATATAAAAGATATTGTAGATATTAAATTATCTAAAAATGGCGGAGATGGTGCCTTTAGGGAGTTTGTAGAAACAATGCTAAATTATCATGATAAGATGAATTTTGTAATTGATACATACCTGAGTAATAATAAGAATGACTTTAGCCAATAAATTTTGTTTTTTAAAAATGTTTTAAATAATTCTCTCAGAAAAAACTTAGCAATATTTTTTTCTGGAAATATTTTAGCTCTTTGTATAACGGTTATAATCCAATTTACATTTCCTAAAGTACTCTCTGTCGAAAATTATGGATTATATAAGACGTTTACACTATATTTATCGTTTACAAGTCTACTTCATTTAGGTTTAAAAGATGGTATATACTTAAGGTTATGTGAAGACAAAGTTTTTAATAAAGGTAATAACATTACTTACTTTAGTTTTTTGTTCTTTCAACAGCTTATAATATTGATTATTATGGTAATAATCTCTATTTTTTTTAAAGCACCTTTAAAGCTTGTATTATTATGTTTAGCGTTTACTTCACTATTTTTTATTCTTAATACCTATTACGATTCTTTTTTTCAATCTAAAAAGAATTTTCTGGTAGTAAGTTCTCTAAAAATATTTAAGGAAGCTACCTTTTTATTTATAGTTATCATACTTTTTTTTTTATTAGATAACATTGAAATACAACATATATTATTAGCATTTCTTTCTTCAGTTGCACTTACAACCTTATTTTATAGTTACAAAGCACGTAGTTATGTTGCTATAAAAAGATTAAAAAAGGAAGATTTTCATTCAGTTAAAACAATTTACAATAGAGGTTTTAAACAAATTTTAGGTAATTTTGGTAATCAGATTAATACTAATATTGATAAACTATTTGTTAACTTTTTTTTCACTGTAAAAGAATTTGCATACTACTCATTCGGAGGAATGTTTTTTGTGTTAACTAATACATTTGTAGGCTCTATAGCCACTGTACTACTACCTTATTTAATAGGTGATGAACAAAATAATTTAGAACGCAAATATGAAAAACTCTTAAAGTTTAGTACTATTTTCTCAATAGTTTTATTTTTTTATTTATTATTAATGTTCGTTCTAGTATTTTATTTTTACAAAGAGTATTGTTCTAGTATTATTATTATAGCACTATTTTATGGTGCAATGGTATATAATGTGAAAATTAATGTAATACAGAATAATTATTTAAAAACCATGAAATTGGATAAACAATACATAGTTAACAACTATCTAATACTTGGTTTATTTATTATTTTTATGTCGGTTCTTTTTGTATTTAAAATACCTTTAGTTTGGTACTCTTTAGTCACTTCGATAATTATGTTTTTAAGATATAGACTTAATCATTATTCAATTCAAAAAAATTTTAAAAAGAAAAATATATTTTTATTACATGATGTATTTACAATAGTTTTAGGAGTTATAATTTTTATAATTGCAAAAAACTTTATTTGATGAAAAAGTTATTTATAATAGGCCAGATACCAAAAGAATATGGTGGAAGTTACACTACTGGGGTGGCTAATGTAATTATAGAGTTAGCCGATGTACTGAAAGATGATTTTGATATTTATCTTTATGCTACAAATTATAAGGATACTAAAGTAAAAGAAAACTATGGGTTTAAAATTCTTGGTTATTCCTACACGAAATTTATTAAATTAATAATATTGCAACTAGTAAAAAACCCTTTATTACTAGTTAAGCTGTACAAGGAATTTAATAATGAGTTCGGTATTCCGCCTGTAAAATTTATTTTAAATCATCTTTTATTGAGGTATTATATTGATAAGTTAAAACCTGAAATAATAAATGCACACGGTATTGTATTTTCACCATTATTGAAAAACTTAAAAAATAGCGCAAAAGTGTTTTTTACCTTTCATGGACTTATGTATGATGATGACAATAGTATTAAGGCTAACAAAAAAAGAGGAATAGATGTATATAAACTTTATAACAATGGTGCCAAATATATAGATAACCCTATTTATTTAACTGAAGAAATGAAAATAAAAGGTGAATATGATTTAAAAATTGAATCAAAACAGAGTTATATAATACCTAATGGAGTAAACGTTGCCAAATTTCGTTTTTGTGAAACATCACGTGACGAATTGAGAGTTAAATTTGGCGTTAATGATAATGAATTAATTTTTATTTCTGTAGGCGCACTTACTAATAGAAAAAACCACATTGGATTTATTAAATATCTAATAAAAAATGATTTTAAAGGGCAATATTGGATTATAGGTAAATTTGAAGCTGAACAAACAAAACAACAAATATTGGAGTATCAAAAAAGTATTAAAGATTTTAAAATTAGAATATTTGACTACGTGACTCACGAAACATTATATAAGTATTATTCAGCAGCTGATATTTATGCACACCCGAGTACTTCAGAAGGACAAGCTTTGGTTGTATTTGAATCACTATGTTGTGGTCTTCCTGTTTTAGTTAATGAGGAAATAAAAGGTACAGTTAGTGTTGGTGAAAATTACACTAAAAGTGTGATATTTATAAATTTGAAAGAACAAAGAATTTTACCAGAATTTAATATAGATAGAGAAAAATTATCATTAAAATGTAAAACTGATTTTAATTGGAATGAAATAGGTAATCTTTATAAAAACGTATTTACAAATGAATAGTTTAAAAAAACTAATAAAAAAAATTATTCAAATTATTTTTACTTTCTACGCTAAAAGTAAATGCGGACAATACGTGAGTTTTAAGGCTTTTGGGTACACTAGCTTAACGCGCAATACATTTTTAGGTAAAAACGTTAACTTTAATGGGTTTAAAGTTTTAGGCAAGGGTAAAGTTTCAATTGCAGATAATTTTCATTCAGGAAAAAATTGTTCTGTAATAACACAAGTACATAATTATAAAGGTACTAAACTACCTTATGATAATACATATATAATTAAGGATACAATAATAGAGGAAAATGTATGGTTGGGTAATAATGTAACAATTCTAGGCGGTGTAACACTTGGAGAAGGCGCAATTGTTCAAGCAGGAAGTGTAGTTGTTAAAAATGTAGAGCCTTTAGCAATAGTTGGTGGACATCCAGCAAATGCATTTGGAAAAAGAGACGAAAAGCATTATTACCGATTAAAAAAAGAGAAAAAATTTCATTAACTATTAAACAACGACATATTAATGTTTGTAAAGTTTTATAAAAAAGAGTTGTCTGTTTATTTTTTAATAATAATTATACTATTAATATTTAGTGATAACCCTACAATAATTTCAATAAATTATATTACTTGTGTTGTTTTTACAGCATTATTTATGATAAAAAAAAAGAAAATACATGTATTTTCTTTTGTCTTTATTTGTTTTTTCTTGTTTAGTATCTATAATATCATTCCTTCTTTAAATTTTTTACTTTTTGGTAAGCCTATTTTTTTAACATACGGCACAGAAAAATATTACGTAGATCCAAACTACATATATTTGGCTAAGTATATGTGTTATAGTACAGTTGGGACAATATTTTTTGGTTTGTTTTCCAAAAAACCTAAAAGCAGTATTATTGGTTTTGATATTAGTTTTAAATTGTCTTTTTTATTATTTATTACGGGTATATTAATATTAGCAATTCAGTTTTACCTAACAGGAGCCTACCAATTTATTAGCGTTAATCATGGTTTAATTAGAGAAAAATTATTTTCGCAACCACCATTTTATTCGTATTTCATTATAATTGGTAGTTATTTCTCTGCAAAACGTATTTCTCAAAAAAAAGTAGCTAAGCTATATTGGGTTGTTTTTGCGATAATGTTTTTTTCATATGTCTTTTTTTGGGTTAAAATAGGAATAAGAGGAACAGGGCTTTATACCTTATTTATTGGTTGTATTGGTTTTTTTAGATTAAACCAAGTGAAAGTTAATACCAAATTTTTCAAGAAAAAGTATATCTTTTATTTATTAATTATTTTGGTTGGTGTTACCTATATGTCTTTAAGAACGAGAGTTTACGATAAAACTACAGGTAAATTAAAGGAAAACCCAACATTTGGTGATGTTGTTGAACTATTAAAAAAAAGACCAGATTTTTTAAATCCAGGTACTTTAGAATATGGTGCTAGTTATAAGAATTTTGCAATAATGACGCATAATAATTTTCAGCAAGATTATCCTTTTCAAATTTATTTACAAAGTTTATCTTATCTTGGAAAACCTATATTAAAATATATTATAGATTACGATCAAAGTATATTTTACAGGTATAGAGATGAATTTTTTAAAGAGCGAAAAAAGAAAATGGGAAGTAGTGGAGGTACAGGGTTTTCTTTACAATACGAATTTGCTATGCAAGGAGCAGTTATTATGTGTTTTCTTTATTTGTTTTTTGTGGTTTTTATAAATAAAGTTTCAAGTCTTAGCTCAAATAAAGGGGGGCATTGGGAGTTTTACTTAATTTTGATTTTCCCAACACTAATAACTCTATCTAGAAGTTCTCTTCCAGTAAACTACTTTGTTACAAAACTAGCGTACAGTTATTTTTTTTATATAGTCTTTAGATTAATAGGTGTTAAAAATAATTATGAAAAGCTATATAAATAGAATATTTTTTTTTTTAACATGCGCATTATCCATAATAATAGCGTTACCTATTAAAGAGAATATCTCTTCAATAGTTTCTATACTCTTATTTGCATGTGTTTTACTAGATGTTATATGTTTTAAAAACCGATCTTTTTTTCAAAAACAAGACTATAAATTAATTTGTATTTGGATATATATATTATTTTTAATTGGAATGATTTATACAAATAATTTTGATGAAGGTATTACGCAACTAGAAAGAAAAGTAGCGTTTTTAGCTTTTCCAATTATATACTCTACAAAACGTTTACTATCAATTCAAGTTAAATATTTACTATGGTGTTTTATTTTCGGAGTTCTAATATACATATGTATTAATTGGTATGTAATTTATGAAACTTATGATAATGATTTAGTTTTAAGAAATAGATTTGGTTACAATTTTACATTGCATAGTTATTTTAGAAAATCTAAGTTTTACATACACCATACTTATTTAGGTATGTATTTAACATTTGCTATTGTATGTTGTTTTTACTTTTTAAAGATTTATAATCAAATTTTTATTAAGGCCTTGTTACTATTTATATTGATTGTTTTTATTATAAACTTCCCTTTATTAGCTTCTAAAATATCATTATTTGTGCTATTTTTTTCGTTAATGTCTTTCACATTATTTAACAATAAATTTCATAAAAAAACACTTAGTACATTATTTTTATTTTCGTTAGTACTAGTTTTTATTGGCTTTATAATATTTAATGATTGGGTAAAGATTTTATTTGAACGATCTATTGGAGAACGTTTATATTTATGGAGTATAGCGATTGAAGAAATAAAAAACAATTATATAATTGGTGTAGGAACAGGGGATGTTTTAGATACTCTGAATGAGACTTACAGTATGGAATATAAAGATTACTACCCTCATAATTCCTCATTTGTTTTTTTTCTTAGATTTGGTGTCATTGGTTTATTTACATTAATTGCTTTTTATTTTATTCTTATAAAAAAAGCAATAAAACATGATAATTCATTGCTATTTACATTTACTCTTATAGTTTTTATATCGTCTCTTACAGAACACATTTATGAGCGTCACATAGGAATATTATTTATAATATTCTTCTTTTCTATACTATATAACTATCTAGATGAAACAGATACTATATAGCCTTGTAATAATAGCTATCATTGCTGTTTTTAGTTTAGGTAAACTTACAAATGATATTACGATACCTTTTTTTCCTATTCTTTTTCTTGTTTTAGGTTTATTTTTATTTAAGAAACTAGAATCCCATTTATTTTGTTTGAGTATTTCTATAAATTTGATAATAGCATCAATATTTTGTCTAGAAAATTATTACAATTATGGTTTACTTTATAGAATGGGTTCAGATGCTGAAAATTTTTACATTTATACTCTTGAACTTTCTAAACTGAACATTAAACATATTTTAGGTTTTGAAAGAATGGAATTGTATTATCTTATTAATACTTCCATATATCATTTATTGAGTTTTGTAGGTATAAAATCCATTTCTTTTTTTCACACTTTATCACTTAATATTTTTTTGGGAGCACTAATACCTATAATTACTTATAGGGTAGGTAATTTATTGTCATTTAAAGAGAATTATGTAAAAAAAGCAGCAATTATAACAGCTTTTTTTCCATTAATTAATTATTTCAGTGCTGTCGGATATAGAGATGTTTGGATAAACCTCATTTTTATGATATTTATGTATCAATATTATTCTTTTAAAAAGGGCAATAAAAAAGCTCTAATTTTTTTGATATTAATACTAGTAATAACTTTTGGGATTAGAGGGCACAATGTTTTATTTTTTTTAATTCTTCCTCTAATTGATCAATTAATTATCATATCTAATGTAAAGCATAGAAATATATTTTTAATTGCATTTGTAGTGGTATTTATAGTTTTATTTTTTTTCCTTAAAAAGCAATTTTTTCATTTTTATAGTTTTTATGATACATATTTAATAAAATCAAACTCAACAAATTCTATTGGTGTTTATCTTAGTAAAGAATCAGGTATAATGGGTAAATTACTTTACGTCTTTCAATATATAATAGGTCCATTCCCTCCAAGATTTATGAAAGAAATTTCTATTTCAGCCGTTTATTTAAGTATTGGAAATATTTTTGGTTTTTTAATTATGCCTTTATATTTTTATTTAGTTTTGAAGACTCAAAAATATCAAACCTTAATTGCAAAATATACACTTTATGTTTTAGTAACAGGGTTTTTAATAGCAATTATTACAACACATTTAAGACATAAAATATACTTGTATCCTTTAATTATACTTTTCACAGTCAATTTAATTGATAAATTAGATTTTAGGAAGATTAAAAAATTCATTAAGTACGAATTAATTGTATATTTTATTCTTTTTTTAACCTACTGCTACCTAAAATATTATTAATAAATGAACTTAAAAGAGTTATCAAATTTTTACTTAAAATGGGAAAATGAAAATGATTTATACAATTATAAAATTAATAATTTCCCCATATATGTTTTTTTTAGAATGCAATTTTATCATTGTTTCTTGTTTGGTAATGATGTTGTTGAAGAGCTTTCAAAAGAGGGATTGGGGTCTGTAAAAAAAGTGAACAAAAAAAAAGTTTTAATAAATTCTTTATTATTTTTTTTTAATCTAAAAAAGTTAAAAAAAAATAATTTGATAATATCTAATACTTCCAATAGAAAAAATGTTAATGGCTACTATAAAGATATTATGTTTGATAATATTTGTGATTTTAAATTGAAAGATTACGCTATTCTTGAATTTCCTCAACTTGGTACTTATCATTATAATCAATCTTACAAAAAAGAGAATATTGTTTATGGTGATTTTTTATACCTTGCCGAACGTTTTGTAAAACCTAAAATTAATTTAAAAGATGCAGAAGTTATAATTGAAATAATTATAGATAATTTTGCCTTATTTTGGGAAAAATACCACTCTAGAAAATTTGATAAAAGTTTATTAAAAACAGAATTATTATTAAAACTCAAAAGAAATATTTCTAGAATTCCCATTTACAAAAAATTATTAGCATACGTAAAACCCAAAGCTATTTATTTAAAAGCTGGTTACGCTCCTCAATCTCAAATAATAACTCAAATCTCTAAAGAATTGAATATAGATATTGTAGAAGTGCAGCATGGGCATATATATTCATTGCACGGTGGTTACACTTTACCAAAAGAAAAAAACAAAGGGTTTTTTCCTAATTATTTGGCTGTATGGTCTAATTACTATAAAAATATTGTTATAAACAATGGATGGGATAAAAATAGTGTTAAGGTTTTTGGTGACTTCACTCAAATTAAAGATATTAATGATATTGATGTTTTTAAAACATTAAAGCCTAAAGATGTTTTAAAAAAAATTGTTAATAATCATAAATACATTGTTACTGTAGTATGTCAACATTCTATAGAAGGCGTTTTTAGCAATTTTTTAAAACAAATTAAAACAATAGAAAAACGGAATATAGGAGTTATATTAAAATTACACCCTAGATTACAAGAAAAACAAACGCTTTTTTTTAAACATATTTTAAAAGACTTTGATAATATATATGTTATAGGTAATACAGATATAAAAGAATGTTTTAATGTAAGCAACCTTGTAGTTGGAGTATATTCTACAGCATTAATAGAGGCACTAGAATATGGATTACCCGTGCACTTAATTGATTGTAAAGAATCTCAATTTTTAGACGATTTATTAAAATTGAACTTAGTCAGGTTATCAGGGGGCATTGATGAATCCTATAAAATATTAAGCGAAGATAATCATAACCTAAGGACGTGTGTTTTTAGAGAAAAATTTAATTTTTTTTAATATCATCATCTAAATGAATAATAAAAATAAGGTTTCAATAATTACAGCAGTTTATAATGCAAGTGAACATTTACAGGACTGTATAAATTCTGTATTGAATCAAACATATCAAAATTGGGAGCATATTTTAGTTGATGATTGCTCTAGCGATAACTCAATACAAGTCATAAAAGAATATATTAACAAAGATTCCAGAATTAAGCTAATAACTCAAAGTTTAAATAAGGGTGCTGGACATGCAAGAAACAAGGCAATTAAAGCATCCTCGGGTAGATTTATAGCCTTTTTAGATTGTGATGATTATTGGAGTACAGAAAAACTAACAAAGCAAATTGATAGTATGATAAAGTACAATTACCCTTTCTCATGTGCTCATTATTATGAATTTGAGGATACTAATGGTAATATTGATACACTAGTTAAATGTCCGAAAAAAATAACATATAATATGCTTTTAAAAAACGGAGGTTATGTAGGTTGTTTAACTGTAGTTTATGATACTAAAAGGTTTGGTAAAAGATATATGCCTGAAATTAGAAAAAGACAAGATTGGGCTTTATGGCTAAAAATGTTAAAAGAAATTGATTTTGCTTACGGTATTCAAGAGCCATTAGCCTATTACCGTAGAGGCAATGCTTCTTTAAGTAAAAATAAAATAAAACTTATAAAGCATAATTTTAATGTATATAAAAACGAATTAAATATGTCTTATCTAGAATCTACATATAGAATGACAATGTTTCTTTACTATCATTTTTTCTTAAAACCATTCTCAAGGAAGAAATTATAATTAACTCTGTTTAGTACTTATTTTATATATATTTGTAGATATACAATCATTTTAAAATAATTACAATTGCAAATCTATTATGCAATCTTTTTCTTTATCGGAGGCTACCTAATTACTTATCTAACTATACCAAAAATTATTAAGTTAGTAGAGTATAAAAATTTAATGGATAGCCCTAATAGTAGAAGTTCTCATTTAAAACTAACACCTACTTTGGGAGGTGTTGCGTTTTTTTACACCCTTATATTTGCATTATTTTTTCTAAGAAATTGGGCAGAATATAACGAGGCAATTTTTTTAATACCTGGTTTAACCATATTATTTATAGTTGGTTTAAAAGATGATTTGGTAGTTCTTTCGCCATATTCTAAACTAGCAGCTCAAATAATATCAGTAGTTTTCATATTAAATAATGAGGCCTTTATGGTTAATTCCCTACATGGTTTTTTAGGTATTCATGATGTACCCATCTTTGCATCCTATTTTATAGGAGGATTTATTATGGTTACCATTATAAATGCATATAATTTAATTGATGGTATTGATGGTTTAGCAGCTATTGTTGGAATTGTAATTTTAATCATCTACTCTACAATTTTTTACATGACTAAAGATTATTTTTATTTACTACTTAGTTTAACGTTAAATGGGTGTTTAATAGCTTTTTTAAAGTATAACTTATCATCATCCGAAGAAAAGATATTTATGGGAGATACAGGCTCTCTTATCGTTGGGTTTATAGTAAGTATTTTAACTATGAAGTTCTTAGCACTTCCCTCTACGAATCTTGAAGAACTTCCTTTTTTAATAGAAAACATTCCTTTGATAGCCATAGGTATTTTAATAGTACCTTTGTTTGATACTGCAAGAGTTTTTACTATTCGGTTAGCCAATAGGAGAAGTCCTTTTTCGGCAGATAGAAATCATACTCATCATATTCTAATTGATTATTTTAATATATCTCATAAAAAGGCTAGCCTTTTTATTGGAGCCTTCAATCTTGTTTTTGTTTACTTAGTCATTATTTTGGGTAGTACGTCCTACAACTTCTGGTTGGTTACTGTTATAGTATTTACAGTTATAATTTTGGGTTATTTTTTTTACAGATATAATTATAGTTTTTCTAATTTAAAACGAAAAATTAAAATTAAACGAAAGATTGACGATGTAAAAAATAAAGGAAAAAATATGCTAAATACTAAAGATAAAGAATCGTAATATTTTGAAAAAAATTTTAATTACTGGTGCTGCTGGGTTTTTAGGGTCTCACTTATGCGATCGTTTTGTAAATGAAGGCTATTATGTTATCGGTATGGATAACTTTATAACCGGTGAAAAAAAGAATATAGAGCACCTTATAGGCCTTAATAATTTTGAGTTTGTTGCACACGACGTAACTAACTTTATCGAGATAAAAGGAGATTTGCACTATATTCTTCATTTTGCCTCTCCAGCTAGTCCTATAGATTATCTAAAAATCCCAATTCAAACCCTAAAAGTAGGCTCATTAGGCACGCATAATTTGTTGGGTTTAGCAAGAGCCAAAAAGTCAAGAATTTTAATTGCATCTACTTCAGAAATTTATGGCGACCCTTTAGTACACCCTCAATCTGAGGATTATTATGGCAATGTTAATACTATTGGCCCTAGAGGTGTGTATGACGAAGCTAAACGTTTCCAAGAGTCTTTAACTATGGCATATCACAGATTCCATGGTATAGACACTCGTATTGTTCGTATTTTTAATACTTACGGGCCAAGAATGAGATTAAATGATGGTAGAGTAATTCCCGCTTTTATGGGGCAGGCACTTAGAGGTGAGGATTTAACAGTATTTGGTGATGGTTCTCAAACTCGATCGTTTTGTTATGTAGACGATCAAGTTGAAGGTATATTCAGATTATTACATAGCGATTACACATATCCCGTTAATATTGGAAATCCTCACGAAATAACAATTAGAGACTTTGCTGATGAAATAATAAAATTAACTGGAACACATCAAAAAGTAATTTATAAAGATTTACCAACTAACGATCCTCTACAGAGACAACCCGATATTTCATTAGCAAAAAAAATAATAAATTGGGAGCCAAAAGTGAATAGAAAAGAAGGAATGAAGATAACTTTTAACTATTTTAAAAACTTAAGTAAAGAAGAGTTATACAAAAGTGAGCACAAAAACTTTTCCGATTTCAATAATAAATAGTTATGGAATATGTTCGCGGGAGATATTCATGGGTATTAAGGCCACTGCTAATAGTATATGATTTAGCAATAATAAACTTATTTTCTCATTATTTTCTTGACTTTAATTATAGTAAATTATATTTTTTCTCCTTCGCTCCTTTAAACAACAAATACCTTCTTTATTTTCTATACTCCTTAATTTTTTGGTCGTTATCTACCTATTTTGTTAAGTTTTACAAGGTTTACAGGTATTCCTCTCCTCTATTTGTCTTATCGTTATTAATAAAACAATTTTTTGTTTACTCAATAATTACATTTGCTTTTACAGGCGTTTTTAGAAGTATAGATTTAAATGCCTTTATAATATTAAAATATTTACTGTATTCCTTTTGTGCTATTGCATCGGTTAAATTTTTAAGTTATTATAGTTTAAAGATTTTTAGAACTGTTTTAAAAGGGAATTTAAGACATGTTTTAGTGATAGGTAGTGGTGAAAGGGCAAATGAGCTTAAAGACGTTTTTACTAAAAAAAAGGAATTAGGGTATACTATAAAAGGGATATATAATGATTTTGAAGATGATTTAAATAGGTCTGGAAGTATTGAAGATTGCTATAAATTTTTAGAACAAAATTCTAATATAGATGAGATGTATTGTGCTATTGATGAACTAAGCGAAGAACAAGTTACTAAATTTATACAATATGCCGAAAAAAATAAAAGTAATATAAAGTTTATTCCAAGTAGGGATAAAATTTTAACAAAGCGTTTAAAAACAGATTATTACAATTATATTCCAGTACTATCATTGCCACAAGTGGCTTTAAATGATAATTTTAATAGATTTTTAAAAAGGACTTTCGATGTTGTTTTTTCGCTATTTGTGGTAGTTTTTATAATGTCTTGGTTAAATATTATTTTATTCATTTTAATCAAACTAGAATCTAAAGGCCCTTTGTTTTATAGACATAAAAGAAACGGTATAAATTATAAAGAGTTTTATTGTTTTAAATACAGATCTCTTAAAACAACACGAGAGCATAAAGGAACTTATGTGAAGATGGAAGACGAACGTCTAACTAAAGTTGGTGAGTTTATGAGAAGAACTAGTATAGATGAATTGCCGCAATTTATAAACGTACTTAAAGGAGAAATGAGTGTGGTAGGCCCTAGACCGCATATGCTCTCTTACACCGAAGCGTATTCAAAAATAGTGGATAAGTATAATTTTATGTTTAGGCACAATGTAAAACCGGGTATTACAGGGTTAGCTCAAGTAAGTGGATTTAGAGGAGAAATAGAATCTGATTTTGATATTATAAATAGAATAAAATATGATAATTTTTATATTGAAAACTGGTCACTTTTATTAGATATTAAAATTATTATATTAACTACAATTAATATTTTGAAAGGAGAAGACAAGGCTTATTAAATGAATGCTAATTACAAAGTTTCTATAATTACCGCAACATACAATTCTAGAGATTATATTAACGATACTATACAGAGCGTTTTAAAACAAACCTACACAAATTGGGAACTGCTAATTATTGATGATGCTTCTAAAGATAATACCTTCTCAATTATTAATGAGTACGCTTCTAATTTTTCAAATATCAAAGTTTTTGAAAATAAAATTAACCAAGGTGCTGCAATAACCAGAAACAAAGGCATTAAAGAAGCCTCTGGTAGCTTTGTGGCTTTTTTGGATGCAGATGACCTATGGAAGCCAAAAAAGCTAGAAAAACAACTTAAATTTATGCTAGATCATAATGCTGAGGTTAGTTTTTCAAGTTATGATTTGATGGATGAAGATAGTAGTCTTTTAAATAAAACAGTTAAAGCATTACCCGTATTAACCTATAAAAAATTTTTAAAGTGTAATTACATTGGTAATCTCTCTGGGATGTACAGTGTTAAAGCTTTAGGGAAAATATACGCACCAAATTTACGTAAACGACAAGATTGGTTATTATGGTTAAGCGCAGTAAATAAAAGCAATAAACCAGCTTTAGGTATAGAAGAGTCTTTAGCAATTTATAGAGTAAGAAAAGATTCAGTTTCCTCAAAAAAACTCAATCTATTAAAATATAATTATTTGGTGTATAAACAAGGCTTAGGTTTTTCTACTTTAAAATCATTGTATTACTTAATTGTATTTTTATTCGAATATTTTATTGTAAAATCTAAGCAAACTGTTACTTCACAAAAGATATAAACTGTTTTAGTTTCCCACCTTTTGTGCGTTTTATTTTATTTTTTCTTTCAAAATGTATCGTTAGTCCAGGCTCCAGATACGCTTCTATTGCTTTACAAATAGCTTTTATTTTAAATTCAGTAATAGGTGTTTTACTTGTGTAAATAATTTTAAAAGTATCTAATGTTTGCTGCTCAATAATAAACTCTTTTACATTCACATCATCTTCAATAACTGTTTTTGTAATGTAGTAAAAAGTTAAACCTGCTGCCTTTTTTCCGCTAGGTAAAATTGCTATATCGCTGGTTCGTCCAACAACATGTTTTAATATAGGTTTTTGTGGGGTACTATTTTTATTAAGTGTTCCAATATCTCCCAAATCGTATCTAATAAAGGGATGCGCTAAATTATAAAGCGAGGTAACAACTATTCTACCTTCATTACCATAAGGTAGCGGGTTATCATTTTCATCTAAAATTTCAACAAATAAATCTTCTGTATTTACTAACCATTCATTTTTAGAATTATTAAACGCAATTAAACTTAATTCTGCTGAACCAAACTCGTTTGCTATAGGAACTCCTAAATACTTTTCTAATAGTAGTTTATCATCTTCAAAAAGCATTTCTGCGGTAACAATACAAACTTTAAGTGTAGGACAAATAGTTTTTAAAATAATCTCTTTTTTTTCTAAAAATTTTGCTAGTTGTACAATAGCACTTGTATACCCATTTATATATTCAAAAGGTGTAGATTTAAATTTTTTAAGGTTCCATTCTAATTGCGTATCACTCAAATCAAAAACAGAAAACCTAAACCTATTACCTAAAATGTCTTTAAAACGTTCTTTATAATAGCCAATACCACTTAAGGGTATACCATAAAATCGAGCTTGTTTTGAGGTTGAAGCATCTATACCATACCAACCATACCTGTCTATAAAATTTGCCCAAGACATAGCATGTGTATACTTGTCTTTTGCAAAAATTAGCGGTGTTCCAGAAGAGCCTGATGTTTTATGAATATGGCAGTTTTTACGTGTAAACCCGTTTGAAAGTCTATCTTCTAAAGGAATTTGTAAATCCCCTTTTTTAAGTACTGGAAGATTATTCCAGTTACTTGTATCAATATTTTTGGTGATTTTTTTATAGAAGGTGTTATATTTTAAATGATGTGCAACAATGTCTTGCTTTCTAGAAGTAAGATAGGTGTTGTATTCTACACTAGTTTTAGATTGAATTTTAGCTAAATCTCGTATAGCTCTCTCTATTGGAAAGCCCTTTAATTTTAATGTTAGATTAAATAAATTCACTTTAAAATGATGTTGATGTAAAGTAAATAAAAAATATTCGTGTATTCGAGGCATTAATTTTATTTTTGCGGAAACTTTAGGAATTTTTTTTAATATAAGTTAATAAAAATAGCGGTTTATAATTCCCATAAAGTGGGAGACTAAAAACAATAGAATGAATATTTTAATACTAGGTTCAGGAGGAAGAGAGCACACATTTGCTTGGAAAATAGCGCAAAGCGACGGTTGTAAAAATTTATATGTAGCGCCTGGAAACTCAGGAACTGCAGCGGTTGCTACAAATGTAAATATTGGAGTTACTGATTTTGATGCTATAAAGCACCTAGTATTAGATAAAAATATAGATGTAGTAGTAGTTGGTCCTGAAGATCCATTAGTAAACGGTATACATGATTATTTTTTGAATGATGATGCTATAAAGCACGTTTCAGTAATTGGACCACAAAAAGCAGCTGCGGAATTAGAAGGAAGTAAAGAATTTGCCAAAGAGTTTTTGTACCGTCATAATATACCAACTGCCGCCTATGAAAGTTTTACAAAAGATACGGTAGAAAAAGGGTATGTGTTTTTAGAAACATTAAAACCACCATATGTATTAAAGGCAGATGGTTTAGCAGCTGGAAAAGGTGTGGTTATTTTAAATGATTTGGATGAAGCCAAAGCAGAACTTAAAAGTATGCTTGTAGATGCTAAATTTGGAGATGCCAGCACCAAAGTGGTTATAGAAGAGTTTCTTGATGGTATAGAACTTAGTTGTTTTGTACTAACTGATGGGACTAATTATAAGATATTACCAACAGCTAAAGATTATAAACGTATAGGCGAAGGTGATACAGGTTTAAATACTGGTGGTATGGGTGCAGTATCTCCTGTGCCTTTTGCTACAGATGAGTTTTTAAGCAAAATAGAAGAACGCATTGTAAAACCTACAATTAATGGTTTAAAAAAGGACAATTTACCTTATATCGGTTTTATATTTATTGGCTTAATCAAGGTAGGTGACGACCCTAAAGTTATTGAATATAATGTGCGTATGGGCGACCCTGAAACCGAGGTTGTGTTTCCTAGACTTAAAAATGATCTAGTTGAAATATTAAAAGCCATGGCTAATGGTACTTTAAATACTATTGATTTAGAAATTGATGAACGCGCTGCTACAACTATTATGTTAGTTTCTGGAGGGTATCCAGAGGCGTATGAGAAGGGTAAAGAAATTACAGGAATTGAGCATATTAAAGATTCTATTCCATTTCATGCAGGCGCACAATTGCAAAACGGTAAAATTGTAACCTCAGGAGGGCGTGTTATAGCAATAACATCATACGGAGATACGTATCATGAGGCCATAAAAAAATCTTACCAAAGTATAGAAAAACTACATTTTGATAAGATGAATTATCGTAAAGATATTGGCTTCGATTTATAAAAACGAATGTGATGAGATACTCTTATCTTCTTCGTTATTATTATTAAAGATTTGAAGTTGCTTCATCCAGTAAAGCATAGCAACAAAGCCAATAAGAATAAAAATCCAAGATGCGGTGTTAGCTAACCACCAATTCTCTAACTCTAGTGCTCTTAAAGCATCATAAGGCGCAAAAAGCACATTAACAAATAAATCTTGTATTGCGTAAAAGAAGTCTTTCATATTAGTATATTTACTCTGCAAAAATACAAAAACTGTAAATGATTACAAGCATTTTTACTAAATCTAAGCCAATTAATTTTATAATTGTCTTCTTTATTATTTTACTTGCTTGTGCGGTATCATTTTTTAGGATTGAAAACCATACAATTAATCTCAATGATACTTTAACCTTTACAGCATTAATTTCTGGGGTATACCTTTCAATGTTAGTGTTAAATTTCGTGTCTAGTAAAAATAAACTAACACAAACCAATAGTTTCGAGATTATTCTATTCGGTCTCTTTTTGTTGATGGTGCCACAAACTACTACAAGTTTAAAACTTACATTGGCCAATATTTTTTTATTATTTGGTTTAAGACGCCTTATTAGTTTACAATCTGAAAAACATATAAAGAAGAAATTATTTGATGCCGCTTTCTGGATTACGCTCGCAACACTATTTTATTCGTGGGTTGTATTGTTTGTTATCTTAATACCTGTTGCTATATACCTTTACACTGATAATAAAATTCGGAATTGGATAATTCCTTTAACAGGAATTGGCGCGGTATATGTTATAGCATTTTGTATTTGTTTTTTTCTAAACTACGATTTGGTAGCTAGTATTGTCAGTAGTTTTCAAGTAAGTTTTAATTTTAGTGTTTATAATACAGTACAGTTTTTAATTGCGCTTACAGTACTGTTTTCCTTTGGGTTTTGGTCTTTACTTTTTTACATCAAAAATATTAATTTGAAGAAGAAAGCGGTAAGACCTGCGTTTTATATTATAATTTGGACTGTAACATTATCTTTTTTATTACTGGTAATAGCGCCTAAAAAAACAGGGGGAGAGTTTCTATTTATGTTTGCACCATTAGCCATTATTATTGCAAATTATATAGAAGTAATAGGAGAAAAATGGTTTAAAGAATTATTTTTTTTAATACTTCTTATAGTGCCGGTTATTTTACTATTTCTGTAGTTTTTCACCAAAAGATAAATCGCCAGCATCTCCTAAACCAGGTATAATATACCCTTTGTTATTTAACGTTTTATCAATCGCAGCTATCCAAAGATGCGTATTTTTAGGAAATTTAGACCTTACATAATCTACACCTTCTTGAGCACCAATAACACTCACTAAATGTATGTCATTTGGTGTGCCATAAGTCTGCAAAGCTTCAAACGTGGCTAACATAGATTGTCCGGTTGCCAACATCGGGTCTGCTAAAATTAATGTTTTGTTTGTTAGGTCGGGACAAGCCAGATACTCTACAACAATTTCAAAACTTTCAGGATTGTCTTTATGACGTCTGTAGGCAGATATAAAAGCATTTTCTGCCGTATCAAAATAATTTAGTAAACCATTGTGTAAAGGTAAACCAGCTCTTAAAATAGAACACAGTACAATATCATTATTAAAATCAGTAGTTTTAGAAATACCCAAAGGCGTAGTAGTATCTTTTGATATATAGTTAAACGTTTTACTTATTTCGTAACCTAAAACTTCACCAATACGTTCTATATTTCTCCTAAATCGCATACTATCTTTTTGAATAGTTGTATCTCTTATTTCAGAAATAAACCTATTAAGCAGAGAGTTTTCATTTAAAAGGTGATGAATGTGCATCTTATAACGCGATATTTTAAATGTTAAAGTTAACTAATATAAGTATATTTGTGGCTTAAAATTAACACTTATGTTTACCAATAAAGCCAATAAAATATTTCAAGAAGTTATTGAAAAATATCATGTTATCAATACTGTAGATCAGCCTTTTGAAAACCCTTACCCAAAGAGCGATTTAATTGAGCATTTACTTTATAGAAAATGTTGGATTGATACAGTACAATGGCATTACGAGGATATTATTCGTGATCCTCAAATAGATCCAGTAGCGGCATTAACATTAAAGCGTCAAATAGATGCCTCTAATCAAGATAGAACCGATATGGTAGAGTATGTTGATAGTTATTTTCTTGAAAAATACAAAGAAGTAGCCGTTAAAAATAATGCTACAATAAATACTGAAAGTCCTGCTTGGGGTATTGATAGACTATCCATTTTAGCACTAAAAGTATATCATATGAATGAAGAAGCCACTAGAATAGATGCTTCTGATGCGCACAGAGCTGCTTGTAAAACTAAATTAGATATTTTACTAGAACAGCGTGTAGATTTATCAACTGCAATTGATACGCTTTTAAGTGATATTGAAAATGGTGACAAGTATATGAAAGTATACAAGCAAATGAAGATGTATAATGATGATGAGCTAAACCCTGTACTGCGGTCTCAAAAATAATAGTTTATCGTTCTTATTTAAGAGAAACATCTTAATTTAAGTTGTTTACACTATACTTAAGTCAACAGCTTAGTTATATGTCCATACAAAAAAAACATATTTTGGTAATACGTCTCTCGGCTATGGGAGATGTAGCTATGACGTTGCCGGTTATTAGAGCTGCTGTAGCACAACATCCAGAATTAAAAATAACGGTATTAACAAAACCATTCTTTAAACCTTTTTTTAGAAATTTAATAGGTGTTAATGTAATTACTGTAGATTTAAAAGGCAAGCATAAAGGCGCTTTCGGACTTTACAAATTGGCTAGAGAGATTAATAAACACTTTACGTTTTATGCCATTGCCGATTTGCATAACGTTTTAAGAAGTAAAGTTTTAAAGCAGTTTATAAAATGTAATCGGTTTATTTCAATTGATAAGGGACGTGCCGAAAAAAGACAATTAACCTCAGGTAAGTTGTTTAAACCATTAAAAACTACACATCAGCGTTATGCCGATGTATTTAAAGTATTGGGTTACCCTATAAGTTTAGAACATCCATCTTTCCCTAAAAAAGCGAGCTTAAACTTGCAAACAGCTCAATTTTTAGGAGATAAAAAAAAGGGGTTTATCGGTATTGCGCCATTTACAGCGCATGATGGTAAAATGTATCCACTAGATATAATGAAAACTGTGGTAGAAGCCCTTTCAAAAGATTATAAAATTATATTATTTGGTGGTGGCAAAAACCAAGCAGCAATTTTAAACCGTTGGCAACAGTTTCATGATAATACGTTGAGTGTTGTTGGTAAATTCTCTTTAGATGAAGAGATGGATATAATTTCAAACTTAGATGTTATGCTTTCTATGGATTCTGGCAATGCACACATTGCAGCAATGCTAGGTATTAAAGTAATTACCATTTGGGGCGTTACACATCCTTATGCAGGTTTTGCACCATTTAATCAACCAATAGACTATGCTTTGCTTTCAGATAGAGTAAAGTTTCCGTTAATACCAACATCTGTATATGGTAATACCTATCCAAGTGGCTATGATAAAGTAGCCGCTTCAATTTCTGCTGAAACCGTTGTGGCTAAAATTAAGTCGGTAATTTAGAGATTAAACATCGTCATAGTCTACAACAATAGTTGCTGTAGTTGGATGTGCTTGACATGTTAAAATTAAACCTTCAGCAACCTCACTTTCTGTTAAAATATTATTTTGGGTCATTGTAGCTTCACCTTCTTTAATCTTGCCTAAACAACTACTACAAATTCCACCTTGGCAGGAGTATGGCGCATCCAAATCTTTATCAAGCGCAGCCTCTAAAATAGTCTGTTTTGCAGACATTTCAAATGTTGTTTCTTCATCATCTACAATAACAGTAATTTTAGTATTGCCAGATTGAGATACTGCTGCTGGTTTTTCAGAAATTTCAGATGATTTCGCAGCCTTAAAAAGTTCAAAATGTATACGATTTTCATCAATACCGTGGCTACTTAGTACATCCTTTACAGTGTGAATCATGCCTTCTGGCCCACATAAATAAAAAGCATCTACATCAATATCCTTATGCTTATTTTTCATCACATAGTTTACAGTACTTTTTTCAATACGGCCAAAAATAGCGTTATCTTCATCGGTTTGACTAAATACAAACTGTATAGAAAAGCGCTCGTTGTATTGGTGCTGTAATTCTAAAAGTTCATTTAAAAACATAGTATCTTTAGTAGACTTATTACCGTAAACCAATATAACTTTACTGTGTACTTCTTCTTCTAAAGCACACTTAATAATACTCATAATTGGTGTTATCCCACTACCTGCAGCAAACAGTGCTATATTTTTAGTTTTTTTATCGTTAGGTTCAAATATAAAGCGTCCTTTAGGTGATGCAACTTCTAAAGTATCACCAACTTTTAAATCAGAATTCGCATAGGCAGAAAATGTACCGTCTTTAACTTCTTTAACCGCTACTTTTAACTCACCACTTTTAGGAGATACACACAATGAGTAATCGCGCCTAACCTCATTACCGTTTATATCGGTTTTTAATGTAATATACTGGCCTGCGTTAAATGCAAACTCCTGTTTTAAATTCTCAGTAACATTAAAGCTAATGCTTACTGATGCATCGGTTTCTCTAGTTATATTTTTAATTGAAAGTTTGTGAAATCCAGACATAATAAAATTTTCTTCAAAAATAATGAAGCATTAACGTTTTATCGATGTTTTTAATTGAAAAAATCATACATAATTATTATATGCATAATAAATTTATGTATATTTGAATACCTCACAATTAATCAGAAAATGCATGAAAAGCACCAATTTATATAAAGGGAGTTTAACAACCATTATTTTAAAACTTTTAAACGAAAATGATAAAATGTATGGCTATCAAATTACGCAAAAAGTTAAAGAAATTACTAAAGGTGAACTTAATATTACAGAGGGTGCATTATACCCATCCTTACATAAATTAGAGGCAGAAGGTTTTCTTGATGTTGAGTTTGCTAAAGTAAATAATAGAATGCGAAAATATTATAAACTTACAGAATTAGGCACACAAGAAACAGTAATTAAGTTGGCAGAATTAGAAGATTACATTAGTACAATGCGTGCTTTAGTTAATCCTAAATTTAGAATGGGATAATGAAGAAACTTGATAAAAGTGAAATAGAAAAACTTTACACTTTTACCAGAACACATTATGTAGAATGGTATGATGTTCAAACTGAATTGGTAGATCATTTAGCAAACGGTATTGAAAGTCAATGGAAAAAAAATAGTAGTCTTGTATTTGATGATGCCTTAAACATAGAATTTAAAAAATTCGGAATCTTTGGATTTTCAGAATTGGTTGAAAATAAAGAAAAAGCATTACACAAATACTACAGGAACTTAGTGTTTAAAGAATTAAAAAGGCATCTAAAATTACCAAATCTTTTTTTAATAATGCTTTCAGTTTATGCACTAAAAGCACTTTTAAATGTTTTTGAAAATAAAGATTATGTAACTATTACTTTTATTTTATTAATTCTTGTATATAGTTCATTTCATTTGTATAAGGCCAAAAAAACAATTAAAAATCGATACAAGACAACAGGAAAAAAATGGCTTTTTGATGTTTCTATAATGCAACTAGGTGGTTTTATTCATTTATCGTTTCTTTTAATTCAAATCCCAAATTTCAAAGACTATTTAATGCTTCAAACTAACATTGGAGGGCTTGTATTTTCAATAGTTTTTGTGTCTTATATCATGATAATTTACATTTCTTCGTGCGTAGTTCCAAAAATTATAGAAGAAAATATGAAAAAACGCTATCAAGATTTATATTTTTAATAAAATCTGTAACATTTCTTACTATTTTTACACTAACATCAAAAACTCACATTAATCAAAACATTAACACATGAAAAACTTATTATTAGTATTCGTTTTAGTATTTACAATTTCTATAAACGCGCAAGAGGATGCAGCATTTAAATCTGAAACTATTGAGTTTATAAAAATTACTGGTGCTACTAAGGCTTTTGATGACGCTATAGACCAAATTGGCAATATGGTATCACAAGACAACAAAGAGGCTTATAAAAAAGAAGCAGTCGCTACTTTAGACGAGCTTTACAATGATATGGCTACTTTGTATATGGAAGAATTTACAAGAGAAGAGATTAAAGCATTAGTAGCATTTTATAAAACCGATTTAGGTAAAAAATTAGCAGGTAAACAAGTTACATTAGCACAAAAAGGTATGATGATGGGACAATCTTGGGGTATGAAGGTACAAGGGATTGCTCAAAAGTATAACTAAAATGCTAAGTTTATGATTAAGCATTTCTTAAATTTAGAATGGAAAGCGTTTTTTAGGTCGGCTAGCTTTGGTAAAAGCTTAGGAGTAAAAATTTTAATGGGCTTTTTTGCAGTCTATTTTATACTTATTTTTTTAGGTGTAGGTTTTGCGTTATATCCTGGATTAAAGAAGTTATACCCAGAACAAGACCCGCTAAAAATTGTAAATAGCTATTTATTTTTCTGGATTTTAGGCGATTTATTATTTCGTTTTTTCTTTCAAAAACTTCCAGTAATGAGTGTTAAACCACTACTTACACTACCTATTAGCAGAAGCAAAGTGGTAAATTTTGTACTTGGTAAGGCAGCAATATCGTTTTTTAACGTTTTGCCTTTGTTTGCCATTATTCCATTTGGTGCCATACTCCTTTTTAATGATTACCCTGCAAGTGCTGTTTTAATTTGGATGTTGGCATTAGTATTAACAACACTTGTTATAAACTTCTTAAATTTTATTATTGAAAGTTTTTCAGCAGAAACTGAATTGTCTTTTCTACCAGTAATAGTGCTTACAGGTGGTTTGTTTGCTTTAAATTATTTTGAAATTGTTTCATTCAAAAACGTAATAGGTAACGTATACAATGCTATTTATGATACACCGCTACTAATAATAGCTCTTGTGGTTTTGCTGGTCATTATGTATGGCTTTAATTTTAAATTACTTCATAAAAAACTCTTTTTAGATAGTGGTTTAAAAACTGAAGTAAAAGAAGTAAATGCCTCGAACTTAGAATGGACTAAGAATTTTGGAGATATTGCACCGTTTATGCAGTTAGACTTACGATTAATATGGCGAAATAAACGCACAAAATCTTCAGTATGGATGCTAGCATTGGGGCTTTTATACGGCTTGGTGTTTTATCCAAATCCTACGTACAGTAATATGCCATTCTTTTTTGTGTTTATCGGTATATTTTCAACAGGTGTTTTTTTAATAAACTTCGGTCAGTTTGTGCCAGCTTGGGATAGTGGCTACTATAAATTATTAATGAGTCAAAATATTAAGTACGAGCAATATTTAAAGTCAAAATTCACACTAATGGCCTTAAGCGTTGTGTTACTTTTTGTGTTGGGCATACCGTATGTGTATTTTGGTTGGAAAGTTTTGTTTGCACATTTTGCCGCGGCCATTTATAACATAGGCATTAATACACATGTAATTTTATGGGGTGGCTCTTTTAATAGAAAGAAGATTGATTTAAGTCAAAAAGCAGCATTTAATTATCAAGGTACAGGTGCTGTACAGTGGCTTATTGGGATACCATTATTACTTATACCTATGGCACTTTTTGGAATTTTAAACTGGTTATTAAGTTTTGAAATTGCATGCATTTTACTTATAATATTGGGCGTTTTAGGTATTGTTTTTCATCAAAAATTGATGAGGTACATTACAGAGAAATATTCAGAATCAAAATATAAAATGATTAATGCTTTCGATCAAGAACATTAAATTAAAGCTATGATAACAACATCAAATTTATCAAAAACCTATAGTGGAAATAAAGTATTGCACATAGAAAACTTAGATATCCCAAAAGGACAAAGTTTTGGATTAGTAGGTAATAATGGCGCTGGTAAAACTACATATTTTAGTTTGTTGCTAGATTTAATTCAACCTACTACGGGGCGAATTGTATCCAATAATATACAAGTGAATAAAAGCGAAGCTTGGAAACCCTTTACATCGGCCTTTATTGATGAAAGCTTTTTGATTGGGTATTTAACACCTGAAGAGTATTTTTATTTTGTTGGCGAATTACGCGGACAAAATAAAGCTGATGTTAATACTTTTGTAAATCAGTTTGAAGATTTTTTTCATGGTGAAATATTAGGGAAGAAAAAATATTTACGCGATTTAAGTAAAGGGAATCAGAAAAAAGCAGGTATTGTTGCTGCACTTATAGGAAACCCCGAAGTGGTAATTTTAGATGAGCCATTTGCAAATTTAGACCCAACAACGCAAATTAGATTAAAAAGTATTGTGAAGGATTTGGCTGAAACCAGAGGCGTTACCGTTTTAATTTCTAGTCATGATTTATTGCATGTTACCGATGTTTGTGAGCGTATTGTTGTACTAGAAAAAGGTGAAGTAGTAAAGGATTTAGTGACTAATACAGCTACCTTAAAGGAGTTGGAAGCGCATTTTGCGAATTAAGTATTGATTAAAAAATTAGAAAAAAGATACAAGTTATCTATTATTAAAAAGGCAATACAAAGCAGTGTAAAAACGAGTCGTTTTTTCATAATATAAAAGAATTAATATGTTAATAGTTTATGTTATGGGATGTATCTCATATCGAAACGGCCATTTGTGATATTTATAGTTTCGCAATTATCGGTAACTGTTGTAAATTCAAAAGTTCCCGATATGGTATAATTAACTTGGTCTATTTTAGTAAAAGTTATTCTTCCTTCAAAGGTGTCCTCAAATTCATAAATACATGTCAATTGATTTATTATTTTAGAATAGCCCGCTTTATATAAATCATTTTTAAAAGAATATTCTTGACCCTCAATTAAAGGATCAACAAGATTAAAAGCAACGCTTTCATTTGAGTTGGTACTAACTTCTATGGTAGCGCTCAATTGTAGCTGACCTTGTTGATAAATTGCTGATAGATTACTTGTATTAGTTACTTTAAATATTTCTCCATTAATTAAACACCCAAAGGTATTCTCACCAGTTTGTGTTTCAGGTGGTAATTGGTCTATAGGGTCGGTAATAGTGTCATCATCATTTTTACAACTTGTGGCACTTAGCATACATATGCTTAATACTACTGTTGCAATTCGTTTTATGTTTTTCATAGTAATTGGGGTTTACAAATTTTCATATAAATGTAAGAAAAAAAACAGGACATTGTATGCGTACTTCTACCTACATTTGTGCAAAAAGCTAAATTCAACGTTTAGTTAATACGGGAAAACTGTAAAATGATTTTTTAAAAAATATGCTAAAAAGATTACAAGTTATTTATTATTAAAAGGCAATACAAAGCAGTGTAAAAACGAGTCGTTTTTTCATAATTTAAAAGAATTAATATGTTAATAGTTTATTTTATGGTGTGTATTTTACATCGAACCGACCTTCTGTAATTTTTACATCCTCACAATTATCAGCCACTGTTGAAAATTCAAATGTTCCTGACAATATAAAATTTTGATTGTCTACATTAGAAAACATAATTGAACCCTGATATGCATCTTCTATATCATATTTACATTTATCTATAATATTAAAATCCGTATATTTTGAAAGCTTTACTAAGCTATAAGAAACATTTTTCTCTAAAGGCCCTCCAACAAACATGGTAATATCAATATCAATTTCATCATTTGTTAGCCCTCCCCCTAATTGCAATTGGTTTTGCTGATATATTGCAGTTATCTTTCTTGTATTGGTAACAGCAACAGCATCTCCATTAACCAAATATCCAAACGTATTCTCTCCTGTTTGGGTTGCTGGGGGTAGTTGGTCTATAGGGTCGGTAATAGTGTCATCATCTTTTTTACAACTTGTAGCACTTAGTATACATATGCTTAATGCTATAGTTGTAATTCGTTTTATGTTTTTCATAGCTATTGGGGTTTACAAATTTTAATATAAATGTAAGAAAAAAAAACAGGACATTGTATACGTACTTCTAACTACATTTGTGCAAAAAGCTAAATTTGACGTTTAGTTAATACAGGAAAACCGTAAAATACTTTTTAAAAAAACATGTTAAAAAGGCTATAAGTTATCTATTATTAAAAGGCAATACAAAGCACTGTAAAAACGAGTCGTTTTTTCATAATTTTAAAGAATTAATATGTTAATAGTTTATGTTATGGGATATATCTCATATCGAAACGGCCATTTGTGATATTTATAGTTTCGCAATTATCATTTATGGATGAGAATTGGAAAATACCTGAAATCGTATAGTTGATTTGATCTATTTTAGTAAAAGTTATTCTTCCTTCAAGGTATCCTCAAATTTATAAATACATGTCAATTGATTTATTATTTTAGAATAGCCCGCTTTATATAAATCATTTTTAAAAGAGTATTCTTGACTTTCATTTAAAGGACTTACCAAGTTAAAGCTATGCGCTCATTTAGCTACTACTTGCTCCTAATCTAGGAGCATTAGAATCTCTTAATATCATTATCCATTTTAAAAACGAAAATAGTTTAACTGGGCTTTATGGTATCAAAACAACATATAAAAGTTTGGCATTACATATTGATGATAAAAATGCATTTAAAGATAGAATAGACAATACTATGCTTAATGATAAATTATAGCTAATTGTTATTTTTTTTGTTGAAAATGCTTTTGGGTTTTGTTTAATTAGTAAATTACAATATATCTAGCTTTACCCTTGTATTTTTAAAATTTTATAAGTGGAGTACCCTTCAAATTCCACAACATTTTACAACATAATCGAAAAAGATGTTTATTTTTACCCCACTTGCATACTATATGTAAGTGTTTGTAGTTATATATTACACCAAATAAATAGGTATTGAAAACACTTTTAAAACCAGCAGTTTTAGTTCTTATAAGCATTATTGCTATAACAAGTTGTTCACGCAAAAAAAATACGTTTTTAAGTAGAAACGTTCATGCAGTAACTGCGGAATACAACGCGCTATTTAATGGATACAACGCGTTAGAACAAGGTAGAACGTCTCTTAATGCGAGCTATGAAGACGATTATTGGGCGGTTTTACCTATTGAGCGTATGCAAATTGATGAGGATATTATTTTGCCTGGGCAATCTAAAAACGAAAACTTTACAAGAGCAGAAGAAAAGGCTGCTAAAGCTATACAAAAACATAGTATGAATATAGAAAGTAAGGAGTATAATCCACAAATGGATGAAGCCTACTTACTTTTGGGGAAAGCGCGGTATTTCGATCAGCGTTTTGTACCTGCTTTACAAGCGTTCAATTATATTTTATACAAATATCCAGCAAGTGATAAAATAAATCAAGCTAAGGTATGGCGCGAGAAAACTAATATTCGTTTAGATAACGATGATTTGGCAATTAAAAATTTAAAACGCCTTTTAAAACAAGAAGATTTAGAGGGGCAGGATTTGGCCGATGCTACGTCTATGTTGGCACAAGCTTATATTAATACAAAAATTATTGATACTGCAATAACACAATTAGAAATTGCAGCTAATGCTACAAAAAGTAATGATGAACGTGGGCGCTACCGTTTTATACAAGGGCAACTCTATAACAATTTAGGATATAAAGATAGCGCAAATATGGTGTTTGATAAGGTTATTGAGCTTAACAGAAAAACACCACGCATTTATATGATTAGTGCACACCTTGAGAAAATTAAAAACTTTGATTATGAGAATGGTGACAAGTTAGTATTATCAGAACTTTTAGAGGATTTAGAAACAAATAGAGAGAATCGTCCGTTTTTAGATAAAATTTATCATAGTATAGGCGTACATCATTTAAAAAATGGTTCGGTAGAACTGGCATCACGATATTTTAATAAATCTTTACGAACAAACACAAGAAATGAACAATTAAAAGCAAGGAATTATGAAATTTTAGGTGATGTTACTTTTGACAAAAGAATATACGCAGATGCAGGAGCATATTATGATAGTACCTTAGCAAACCTAAAGCTAAATTCTAAACCCTACAGAACCATAAAGCGTAAGCGCGATAATTTAGAAGATGTTATTTATTACGAAGGTGTTGCAAAAGTTGATGATAGTATTTTACACTTGGTAAATTTATCGGATGCTGAAAAGCTTATTTATTTTGAAACCTTTACCGAAGCTTTAAAAGTTAAAGCTGAAGAAGCTGCCAAAAAGGAAGAGGCTTTAAAGCGTAACACAGGTTTAGCTACTGTAAACACAAAAATTGGCACTAGAAACACAAGTGTGGGAGTGCCTGGAAAAGCAGCTGGATTTTATTTTTACAATCCTACCACAGTTGCTTTTGGAAAAAATGAATTTATAAAAGTTTGGGGAGATAGAGCTTTGGAAGATAATTGGAGATGGGCTAATAAAGCATTTTCTGTAGGAGGAAATACAGCTTCTGTTGCTGATATTGCAACTAATGCTTCAGAAGAAGAACGGTTTGATCCACAGTTTTATATTTCAAAAATACCCTCAGAAACAAAAGTTGTTGATAGTATATCAAAAGAACGTAACTATGCGTATTATCAATTAGGGCTTATTTATAAAGAGAAGTTTAAAGAATATAATTTAGCTAAAGATAAATTTAAAGACGTATTAAATAGTAATCCTGAAGAACGTTTAGTGTTACCTTCAAAATATAACTTATATAAAATTTATGAAGCACTGGGAGAAAACGATGAAGCTACTATTGCAAAAAACGATATTGTTTCCAGTTATCCAGAGAGTAGATATGCGTCCATATTAACGAATCCAGATGCGGTGTCTGATAAAGACGAAAATAGTCCGTTGGTGCTATATGAAAACCTATACGAAGTTCATCTAGCTCAAAACTATGAGGAGGTTATAAAAAATGGTGAGACATATATAAAAACGTTTGATGGTGAGCCTATTGTACCAAAATTTGAGCTACTTAAAGCTACAGCTACAGGACGATTATTTGGTTTTGATGCTTATAAAAAAGCAATTAATTATATTGCTGTAACTTATGCTAATACGCCCGAAGGGCAACAAGCGCAACGAATGGCTAATGACATGCTACCAAAATTAGAATCTAATGCGTTTGTTAATGATAGTATTTCAAACAAATTTAAGGTTATATTTAAGTTTGATAGAAAAAGCACCGAAACCATAAATACGTTTAAAACTACTTTGGATGAAGTTTTAAAAAATGTTAAGTATTACGACTTAAAAAGTTCGGTTGATGTTTACGATACAAATACTACCTTTGTAGTAGTGCATGGTTTAAAAAATGAGCAAGTAGCACAAACGTTTAACCAAATACTTATAGAAGAAGATGTAAATAAAATACATGAACCATTTTTTGTAGCATCTTCAACAAATTATCAAATATTTCAAATACATAAAAACCTAGATACCTACTTAAACTTGAATAATCAGTAAACCCAAATATTATGTTCTCAGATAATAAAAAAGATAAATCAACAATGGATAGCACGTCAAGTCAAAACATTATAGCAAAGGGTACCAAAATTATTGGTGACTTTAATAGTGAAGGTGATTTTAGAATAGATGGTACTATAGAAGGGAATATTAAAACCTCAGGAAAACTTGTAGTTGGTAAAAATGGTGAAATTAAAGGTACTATTCAAGGTACAGATGCTTATTTTGAAGGTAAATTTTCCGGAAAATTATCTTTAGCTGGTACTTTAACTTTAAAATCTTCAGCATTTATTGAAGGTGAAGTTACTGTAGGCAAATTAGCGGTAGAACCAGGTGCTACATTTAATGTAACTTGTGCAATGAAGGGCACTGTAAAACCTATGCATAACGGTGAGTCAACACGAAAAAAAACCGAAACAGAAAAAACAGCTTAATCCATATTTAAGGTTTACCTCTACCGCATTTCAAATGGGCGCAACCATCTACTTAGGAAATGCACTTGGTAAATGGGTAGATGTGAAATTCACAACTTCATTTTGGGAATCCATAATAACATTAGTATCTATTTTTATCGCAATTTATTTAGTAATATCCCAAGTTTTAAAACTCTCAAAAGATAATAATGATAATGATTAAGTCTTTGGTTATCTACATGGTGTCTTTTGTGTTATTATTTTTATTAAGTTATGGCTTACATACAACGCTATTAACATCCAATAACAGATTTAACCTATTTGATGTATATCTATATTTCGCAGCATGCTCTTTCTTGCTTTGTATCGTATTTAATATTTTGTCTAAAATTAAAAATACATCGCAGCAATTGGGGTTTTTGTATCTGTTTACCTTAGTCATAAAGGTTGGTATTTTTGCACTACTATTTAAAAATTCGATCTTAGCATTATCAAACCTCACTAAAATAGAACGTCTTAACATGCTAATTCCTTTATTTGTTTTTTTGTTTTTAGAGATATTTTTTATTTCAAGACTTTTAATGGATAAAAAGACAACATCAATTATCTAAAAAAATTAATTGTTATTTAGTTTATTTGATTACTTTTGCACGGAATTTAAAAATGCATTTTTTTGATTTTTACAATGAAAGCAGCCAAACAAAGTTTTAAATTTTTAGCCCTTCTTTTAGCACTATTTATAGGGACATCTACATTTGCTCAACACCATGAGGAGAATCATGGTAAAGACGGCGGTGAAATTAACACTGATAAAGAGGTGAGTGATTATATTCTTCATCACATTAAAGATTCGCACGATTTCACGCTGTGGTCTCATACAAATGAAGCAGGAGAACGTAAGCACGTAGGTTTTCCATTACCAGTTATTTTATGGACAAGTGAAGGTTTAGTAACCTTTATGTCTTCAGAGTTTCATCATAATGATGATGGCCATACTATTGTAGAGAAAAAAGGATTAAAATTCGCAAAAATTCACAGTAAAATATATGAGTTAGAATCAGGTGCCTCTAACGTTGCATTTGATGAAGATCATCATGCTACAAACGCTCATAAAGTTTTAGATTTTTCAATAACTAAAAGTGTTTTCGGAATTTTATTAGTTGGTATTTTAATGATATTGGCATTCTCAAGTTTAGCACGTCAATATAAAAAGAAAGCAATTCCAACAGGTTTTGGTCGTGTTTTAGAGCCTCTAGTGCTTTACGTAAGAGACGAAATAGCTAGACCAAACATTGGAGACAAACATTACAGAAGATTTACAGGGTATTTATTAACTGTATTTTTCTTTATATGGATATTAAATTTATTAGGATTAACACCAATTGGTTTTAATGTTACAGGGCAAATAGCAGTTACTGCTGCATTGGCAATTTTAACTTTAATAGTATATACTTTTAGTGCTAACAAGCACTATTGGGGGCATGTTTTATGGATGCCAGGTGTGCCTATTTTAATTCGTCCAGTTTTAGCGATTATAGAATTGGCTGGACATTTCTTAATTAAACCGTTTTCGTTATTAGTACGTTTGTTTGCAAACATAAGTGCAGGACATATTGTAGTAATGAGTTTAATTGCCATTATGGTAGTAATGAAAAACGAATTAACAGCAGGTGGTGCAACTGCGTTATCTTTTGTGCTTGCAATGTTTATTACATTAATTGAGGTGTTAGTAGCTTTTCTACAAGCGTATATATTTACAATGCTTTCAGCATTATTTATTGGTATGGCTGTAGAAGAACACGAACATCATTAATATAAAGAGTTTGTTTAATTTAAATTGATTGTTATGACAATTCCAAATTTAGTAGGTGCTGGTTTAATTGTAATCGGAGCTGGTATTGGTTTAGGTAAAATCGGTGGAAGTGCAATGGAAGGTATTGCGCGTCAACCTGAAGCTACTGGTAAAATCCAAACTGCAATGATTATTATCGCTGCACTTTTAGAAGGTTTAGCATTTGGTGCTTTATTCTTAGGAAAATAAGAAACCAAATCAAAGCTTAAAAAATACGTCCCTGCAACGGTTGGTTGCAGGACGTGTTTTAAAAAAAAATAAACACGATATTAAATAATATAAAATGGAAACATTATTAAACGATTTTTCTCCTGGACTGTTTATTATGCAAACAGTTATTTTCTTGGTGTTAATCTTTATCATGGTAAAGTTCGCATGGAAACCTATCATGAACTCTTTAAACGATAGAGAAGAAGGTATCCAAAACGCACTTGATGCTGCTGAAAATGCAAAAGCTGAAATGGAGAATCTTCAAGCAGATAACCAAAAGCTTTTAAAAGAAGCTAGAGCAGAGCGTGAAGCTATGTTAAAAGAAGCGCGTGAGATGAAAACTAAACTGATTGAAGACGCTAAAACTGAAGCACAAACCGAAGCTGGAAAGTTAATTGCTCAAGCACAAGCAAGTATTGAAACTGAAAAGAAAGCTGCTATAGCCGATTTAAAATCACAAGTAGCTAGTTTATCTATTGATATTGCTGAAAAAGTAGTTAAAGATGAGTTATCTAATAAAGGTAAGCAAGAACAATTAGTGGAGTCTTTGCTAAGCGATGCCACTTTAAACTAAACGTATTATGGCAGGAACAAGAGCAGCAATACGTTACGCAAAAGCAGTTTTAAGTTTAGCCCTTTCTGAGAAAAAAGCAGATAAGGTAAATGATGATATGAAGCTAATAGCTAATACCATTGCAAATAGCGAAGAATTAGCAAATATGCTTGGTAATTCTGTTGTAAAATCAGATGTAAAAAAAGCAGCAATATCAGCTATTTTTCCTAAATTAAATACAATTAGCAACGGGTTACTTGATATTCTAGTCACAAATAAAAGAATAGATCTTTTAAACCAGGTTGCAAAAAAATATAGTGTTTTATTCGATGCGCATAACGGTAAAGAAACAGCTACTGTTACAACCGCTGTGCCTTTAACCAGTGCTTTAGAAGAAAAAGTTTTAGCAAAAGTTAAAGCGCTAACAAATAAAACAGTAGAGTTAGAAAGTATTGTAGATGAAAGCATTTTAGGAGGCTTCATTTTACGTGTTGGAGACAAGCAGTTTGATGCTAGTATATCCAGCAAATTAAATAAGTTAAAAAGAGAATTTACATTAAATTAAAATAAGATGGCAGAAGTAAAACCAGCTGAAGTATCAGCAATCTTAAAACAACAACTTGAAGGTTTTGAAGCCTCAGCTTCTTTAAACGAAGTAGGAACTGTACTTACTGTTGGTGATGGTATTGTACGTGCTTACGGATTATCTAATGCGCAATATGGTGAATTAGTTGAATTCGATGGCGGTTTGGAAGGTATTGTACTTAACCTTGAAGAAGATAACGTTGGTATTGTATTATTAGGAGCTTCAGCAGGAGTTAGCGAAGGCTCTACAGTAAAACGAACAGGACGTATTGCTTCTATTAATGTAGGTGAAGGTATTGTTGGTCGTGTAGTAGATACTTTAGGAAATCCTATTGATGGTAAAGGACCAATTGCTGGAGATACTTATGAAATGCCATTAGAGCGTAAAGCGCCTGGTGTAATTTACAGAGAGCCAGTAACTGAGCCATTACAAACAGGTATCAAATCCATTGATGCTATGATTCCTGTTGGTAGAGGTCAACGTGAGTTGGTAATTGGCGATCGTCAAACTGGTAAAACAACGGTTTGTATTGACACTATCTTAAATCAAAAAGAATTTTACGATGCAGGCGAGCCTGTATATTGTATATATGTAGCTGTAGGGCAAAAAGCATCTACAGTAGCAAACATAGCTAAAGTATTAGAAGAAAAAGGGGCACTAGCATATACAACAATTGTAGCTGCAAATGCATCAGATCCTGCGCCAATGCAAGTATACGCGCCAATGGCGGGTGCTGCAATTGGTGAGTATTTTAGAGATACTGGTCGTCCAGCTTTAATTATTTATGATGATTTATCTAAGCAAGCGGTTGCATACCGTGAGGTGTCTTTATTATTAAGAAGACCACCAGGACGTGAGGCTTATCCAGGTGACGTTTTTTACCTTCACTCTCGTTTATTAGAGCGTTCAGCAAAGGTGATTAATGACGATAATATTGCTAAAGAGATGAATGATTTGCCAGATAGCTTAAAGCCAATGGTAAAAGGTGGAGGCTCTTTAACTGCATTACCTATTATTGAAACACAAGCGGGTGACGTTTCTGCATATATTCCAACAAACGTAATTTCGATTACTGATGGACAGATATTCCTTGATGGAGATTTATTTAACTCTGGTGTACGTCCAGCAATTAATGTAGGTATTTCGGTATCTCGTGTTGGTGGTAACGCTCAGATTAAATCGATGAAAAAAGTATCAGGTACATTAAAATTAGACCAAGCACAGTTTCGTGAATTAGAAGCATTTGCTAAGTTTGGATCAGATTTAGATGCTGTTACATTAAATGTAATTGAAAAAGGTAAGCGTAATGTTGAAATTTTAAAACAAGCGCAAAATGATCCGTTTACGGTTGAAGATCAAGTTGCAATTATTTACGCAGGTTCTAAGAACTTATTAAAAGATGTTCCTGTAAATAAAGTAAAAGAATTCGAAAGAGATTTCATAGAGTTTTTAAATGCAAAACATAGAGACATTTTAGATACTTTAAAGTCTGGAAAATTAACTGACGAAGTTACAGATACATTAACAGCTGTAGCTAAAGATTTATCAGGGAAGTATTAAGCCCCTCTTAATCTCCCCAAAGGGGAGAAACTAAGAACGGATTCAACTTTAACTAATCAATCCCTCTCCTTTGGAGAGGTTAGGAGAGGAAAATATGGCAAACTTAAAAGAAATACGTAACAGAATATCATCAGTATCTTCAACGATGCAAATTACCAGTGCTATGAAAATGGTATCGGCTGCAAAGTTAAAGAAGGCGCAAGATGCTATTACAGCAATGCGCCCGTATGCAGATAAGTTAACAGAGCTTTTACAAAGTTTAAGTGCAACTTTAGATGCTGATTCTGGAAGTAAATTTTCAACCCAAAGAGAGGTTAATAAAGTACTTATTGTTGCAATTACTTCTAATAGAGGATTGGCAGGTGCTTTTAACTCAAACATCATTAAAGAAGTAAATAGATTAACTTCTGAAACCTATGCCAATAAAGATGTGTCTTACGTGGCAATTGGTAAAAAAGCTAATGATGCTTTCAAAAAAACTGACAAGGTTATTGCAAATAAAAGCGAAGTTTTTGATGATTTAACCTTTGAGAATGTTGCAGCTATTGCACAAGAGTTGATGGATAAATTTGTAGCCGGTGAGTTTGATAAAATTGAAATAGTTTATAATAAATTCAAGAACGCAGCTACTCAAATTATAATGACAGAGCAGTTTTTACCTATCGTTCCTGTTGAAGGTGAAGTAGCTAATAATGCGGATTATATTTTTGAGCCATCAAAAGAAGAAATAGTTGAAGAGTTAATCCCTAAGTCGTTAAAAACACAATTATACAAGGGTATTAGAGATTCTTTTGCTTCTGAGCACGGTGCACGTATGACGGCGATGCACAAGGCCACAGATAACGCTACAGAATTAAGAGATCAATTGAAATTAACGTATAACAAAGCACGTCAGGCAGCTATTACTAACGAAATTTTAGAGATTGTTGGTGGTGCAGAAGCTTTAAATAATTAACATATTCCTGCGAAAGCAGGAATCTTATTATAAAACAGTAAAACCTAACTTTAACGAGTTAGGTTTTTTTTGTTATAAAAACCTTATTTTTAACCAGATTAACAAACAACTTTTTGGGCGTACTAAAAACTTTCTTTAAAGACACGGTTATTTATGGTTTAGCTATTGTATTGCCTAGACTAATTAATTTTCTTTTAGTACGATTACATACTGATGTACTTCCTAATGAAAGTTATTCTGAAAACACTGAGTTTTACGTTGTTGCAGCTTTTTTTAATGTTATTTTAACCTACGGAATGGAAACATCATTCTTTAGGTTTTTCAGTAAGAATAAAGATAAAAACAGGGTTTTGTCTACAGCAATGATAACTATTGTTGCAAGTACTTTCTTTTTCGGAATGCTATTATTTTTATTTAAAGTTCCAATTTCAGAAGCCTTAAGAATTAATACAAATTTTTATTCACTTCTGGTAGGCATTACACTTATTGATACTTTAATCGTTATTCCGTTTGCTTATTTAAGAGTGACGGGAAAACCGATAAAATTTGCATCAATTAAATTGATTAATGTGTTTATTATAGTAATTTTAAATGTACTTCTGCTATCTACAACCTATGGTTCAAATGAATTAAGGGGATTCTTCAGTGTTGAAAATAATGTAGAATACATATTTATTGCAAATCTTATAGCTAGTGCAGTTGTTTTAATTTTAGTATTACCATATTTCTTTAAGGCGAAATTCAACTTTGAATTTAAAATTTTAAAGCAACTTTTAAACTATGGTTGGCCAATAATGATAGCTGGATTAGCATTCGTAATTAATGAAAATCTGGATAAATGGTTGTTACCCCAAATAGAAGGAGAGTTTGTTAACGGCGCATACAGTGCATGTTATAAATTAGCGGTTTTTATGACCTTGTTTATACAAGCTTTTAGAATGGGTGCAGAACCGTTTTTCTTCAATCATTCTGATAAAGAAAACGCAACCCAAACCTACGCTACTATTTTAAAGTACTTTACTATAGTTGGAGCTTTAGGTTTAATGCTTGTGGTTATTTATATCGATTTATTAAGACCAATTTTTATCAAAAACGAAAGTTATTTACTAGCTTTAGATATTGTGCCAATTGTTTTATTAGCAAACTTATGTTTAGGTATTTATCATAACCTTTCTATTTGGTATAAACTCACAGATCGCACACGTTTTGGAATGTATATTTCACTCGTAGGAGCAGCGGTTACCATTGGTTTTAATATCATATTCATTCCTAAAATCGGTTTTATGGCATGTGCCTACGCTACACTTGTAGCGTATGGCTTAATGATGCTTACATCTTATAGTTTAGGAAAAAAATATTATCCAGTACCTTATGATGTTAGTCGCATTGGGATTTACCTTTTAATAAGTACTGCGTTTAGTTTCATAACTTATTATCATTTAGATAGAAATATGTTAATAGGAACAGTATTTTTGTTACTCTTTATAGCAATGATTACTTTTTTAGAACGAAAGGAATTAAAATTAATGTTAAAAAGAAAGTAGAATTTTCAAATTAGAGATAGAACATGAAAATTAAAATCATAAATAAATCCAATCATGATTTACCGCATTACGAAACCTTAGCTTCGGCAGGAATGGATTTACGCGCCAATATTTCAGAATCTAAAGTATTAAAGCCTTTAGAGCGCAGTATTGTAAGTACGGGCTTGTTTATAGAGCTTCCTGTTGGTTTAGAAGCTCAAGTGCGCCCTAGGAGTGGTTTAGCAGCTAAAAAAGGTATTACAGTGCTTAATGCACCTGGAACCATTGATGCAGATTATAGAGGTGAAATAGGTGTGATTCTAGTAAACCTTTCAAATGAAGATTTTACTATAAATAGTGGAGAACGGATTGCACAATTAGTTATTGCTAAACACGAACGTGCAGAATGGCAAGAGGTTCAAGAATTATCTTCTACTGAAAGAGGAGAAGGCGGATTTGGTAGTACAGGAACAAAGTAAAAATCCCCTCTGCCTTACGGCATCTCCCCGAAGGGGAGGAAAAAGGGAAACATAAATAAATTATTAATTAATAACAAAAAATCCCCTCTCTTTTGGAGAGGGTTAGGGTGAGGAATGAAAATAATAGTACCAATGGCAGGTCGAGGTTCTCGACTACGCCCATATAAATTCCTGCGAAAGCAGGAATCTCATAGCTAAAAGTAATGAATTATTGGTATGTCTATGTAATGACAAACAAACCCAATGGCGTTTTATACATAGGAGTAACAGATAATATTGAAGAAAGAGTAAAAGAGCACAAGCTAAAAGTGCGTCCAAAATCGTTTACTGCAAGATATAATTGTGATAAATTGATTTATTTTGAGGAATTCGAAAAAGGAGATAAAGCTGTAAAACGAGAAAGACAGTTCAAAAAATGGAAAAGAACTTGGAAAATAGAATTGATTGACGATATGAATCCAAGTTGGTCTGATTTGAGTGATAACTGGAATTTAAATTTTAATACATTGAGAAAACAATAAAGAGATTCCTGCTTTCGCAGGAATAAAGTTTAACTAAAATAGATACCTGCATTCGCAGGTAGTTGATATGAAAATAATAGTACCAATGGCAGGTCGAGGTTCTCGACTACGCCCATATAAATTCCTGCGAAAGCAGGAATCTCATAGCTAAAAGTAATGAATTATTGGTATGTCTATGTAATGACAAACAAACCCAATGGCGTTTTATACATAGGAGTAACAGATAATATTGAAGAAAGAGTAAAAGAGCACAAGCTAAAAGTGCGTCCAAAATCGTTTACTGCAAGATATAATTGTGATAAATTGATTTATTTTGAGGAATTCGAAAAAGGAGATAAAGCTGTAAAACGAGAAAGACAGTTCAAAAAATGGAAAAGAACTTGGAAAATAGAATTGATTGACGATATGAATCCAAGTTGGTCTGATTTGAGTGATAACTGGAATTTAAATTTTAATACATTGAGAAAACAATAAAGAGATTCCTGCTTTCGCAGGAATAAAGTTTAACTAAAATAGATACCTGCATTCGCAGGTAGTTGATATGAAAATAATAGTACCAATGGCAGGTCGAGGTTCTCGACTACGCCCACACAGTTTAACAGTACCAAAACCATTAATTCCTGTTGCAGGTCAGCCTATAGTGCATAGACTTGTAAAAGATATCGCTAAAGTTTTAAAACAACCTATTGAAGAGATTGCTTTTGTTTTAGGAGATCCTGCTTGGTTTGGAGATGATGTTGTTTCTAGTTTAGAACAACTAGCTACAGATTTAGGCGCAAAAGCTTCTATTTACCGTCAAGATAAACCATTAGGTACAGGTCATGCTATTATGTGTGCAAAACCATCTTTATCTGGGCCTGCAGTAATTGCGTATGCTGATACATTAATTAGAGCAGAGTTTGATTTAGATCCTACGGCAGATAGTGTGATTTGGACTAAGCAAGTTGAAAACCCAGAAGCTTATGGCGTTGTAAAGCTTAGTGCTAATGATGAGATTGTTGAGTTGGTAGAAAAGCCAGAAACTTTTGTGTCTGACCAAGCGGTAATTGGTATTTACTATTTTAAAGATGTTGCTGTTTTAAAAGGGAAACTACAAGAAATTTTAGACGAGAACGTTATGAATGGTGGCGAATACCAAATTAATGATGGTATTAAACGTATGATGGCAGATGGCAAGGTGTTTAAAACAGGAACGGTAGATGAGTGGATGGATTGTGGTAATAAAGCCATAACGATTGATACTAATCAACGCATGTTAGGGTTTTTAAAAGCTGATGGCGAAGAGCAATTGGTTTCTAATACTGTGCAATTAGAAAATTCTAAGATTATAGAGCCTTGTTTTGTTGGAGAACATGTGGTATTGAAAAATACAACTATTGGCCCATTTGTTTCCGTTGGAAATGGTACGGTTATTGAAAATTCAACTATTGAAAACAGTTTGATACAAACATATTCTGAAATTAAAAATGCAAATTTAAATAATGCAATGATTGGAAACCACGTGAAATATGATGGCAAGTTTACTAGCATTAGTATTGGTGATTATTCTGTGTTAGAATAGTCCAATTCCTTTAAAAAAAAGGAATCTTTTTGCTTATAAGAATATAATTTTTTAATAGCTAAATGTTGGCGGATAGTTGCGTTAGGGATTGCAGCGGCATCCTTTTTTGCCATTAAAAGCAAAAAAGATATAGCGGAAAGCCCGACCCCTTGCGGGTAACGCCCAAATAATTTAAAATGAAAGGATTAAGTTACATACTTTTTTTCTTAGGAATATTTACCATTTCGCAGGTGAATTATGCGCAAGTAGATTTTAATAAAACGCCTGATGATGACTTAGGGATTAATGAAGATGCATTCCAAGAACAGTTTTTTGATGCCTTAATGCATAAAGGCATGGAGAACTATGATAAGGCTGTTGTGGCGTTAGAAAAATGTATAGCTATTGATAAAAACCCTGCTGTATTGTATTTTGAGTTAGGGAAAAATTATATGAAGCTTAAAAACTTTGGTGCTGCTGAAGATGCCTTAAAAACTGCGGTAAATAAAGCGCCAGATAATGAGTGGTATTTGGATGAGCTTTACGGGTATTATATATCTCAAAATGAACTTGATAAGGCTTTAAAAACAGTGAGGCAATTAGTGCAATATCACCCAGATTATAAGGAGGATTTGGCAACATTGTATGTAAAGATGGAAAAGTATGATGATGCTTTAGAGCTTTTGGATGAGTTGGATGCTTCGTTTGGTATTTCGGCAGCGAGAGATGTATTGCGAAATAGAGTTTATAAGGCTACGGGAAGAGAAAAAGAGCAGATAGAAAACTTGGAATCTAGAGTAGATAAAAATCCTAAAAATGAGGCTAATTATTTAGCCTTAATTTATCGTTATAGTGAACAGGGTGAAACAGAAAAAGCTTTTGAAACAGCACAAGAATTGCTTAAAATAAAGCCGAATTCGCAAGTAGTGCATTTGGCATTGTATAAATTTTATTTAGATAAAAATGATACGAATGCGGCTATAAAATCTATGAAAACCGTGGTGCAGAGTAATGCTATAAAACCTGATGCTAAGTTAAAGGTATTATCAGATTTTGTGAATTTTGTAAAGTTACATCCTCAATTCGAGCAAGATTTGGTTGAAGCTACAGCCTTACTGGATAATACTACCGATGCTAAAACAGTAACAGATTTAGGGCAATACTATCTTCAAAAAGGTGATAAGCAAAATGCCTTAAAGCATTTTAATGAAGCCTTAAAACGTGATATTGATAACTTTTCTATCTTAAAAACAGTATTATTACTTCATGTTGATTTAAAACAATTTAAGGAAGCTAAAACTAAAAGTGATCTCGCAATTCAAAAATACCCAGCACAACCTTTAGTGTATTTAATACATGGGGTAGCTTTAAATGAATTACAAGAATTAAAAGAAGCGATTACGGTTTTAGAGTCAGGATTAGATTGGATTGTTGATGACACAAACATGGAAGCCGATTTTTATAAGGAATTATCTAAAGCTTATAGCGCGTTAAGCAATACAGTAAAAGCCAAAGCGTTTATGGATAAAGCAAATGCACTTAAACCTTAATAAGAACAAATATGAGACCTCAAATTTTACGAAATAATCGTTTTTTACCAGTATTACTACTTGTATGTTTTTTTGGGTTTGTGGGTTGTAAATCTACTAAAACTATAGCTGGTGGAGATAGTAATTTAAAGCTATCGGCAAAACAATTAATAAAAGAAAACCAGAAAAACGCACCAGATTTTAAAACCTTGCAATCTAAACTAAAGATTACATATACTGAAGGTGATAAAAAACAATCTCATACGGTAAGTTATCGTATGGAAAAAGATAAAGTACTTTGGTTAAGTGCTGCTTTTGGTATAATAAGAGCTAAAATAACACCCGAAAGCGTTGCGTTTTATAACAAGTTAGATAACACGTATTTTGAAGGTGATTTTGAATATTTTAGCAAATTATTAGGTACAGATTTAGATTTTAAAAAAGTACAAAATATTATTTTAGGTGAAGCTTTGTTTAACTTACAAGACGAAAACTATAAGCTTTCACTGTTTGAAGGTAACTATTTGCTACAACCCAAAAGCCAACGTGAATTATTTGAAATATTTTTTCATATAGATCCTGCTCTTTTTAAAGTAACCAGGCAAGAGCTAAGTCAAATTAAAGAACAACGCCAATTGCTTATAGATTATTTAGCCTATCAAAAGGTAAACAATCAAGCATTACCAGAGCATGTAAAAGTAATTGCTGTAGAAGGTGCTGAAGAAATGATTGCAGAATTAGAGTTTAAATCGATAGTGCTTAATGAAGCGTTGCGATTTCCATTTAAAATACCCTCAGGGTTTAAGAAGATAGAATTGTAATGCAGTTTGTAAAACAAATTTCTAAAGGTATTATAATCCTATTAATTCTGGTAGGTGGTACTTTGGGTGCGCAAAGCAATAAGCAAAAACAACTTGAAACACGCCGACAAGAATTACGCAGGGAAATTCAAAAAATAAATGCTTTACGTACCGAAAATAAAACTAAAGAGAAATCTCAATTATCATTAATAGAAGATTTTAATTATAAAATCAGTGTTTTAAATAACCTAATAAAGGTTACCAACCAACAAGCCAACTTATTAACTAGAGCAATAAACAATAATCAAAAACAAATAGGTAGTCTTCGTGATGAATTAAAGCTGTTAAAAGATGATTACGCAGCTATGATTGTAAAATCATACAAGAGTAAAAATCAGCAAAGTCGTATTATGTTTTTATTATCTTCAAACAATTTTAAGCAAGCTTATAAGCGTTTGCAGTACATGAAACAGTACACAAGCCATCAAAAAGAACAAGGAGAAACCATAAAGGCTAAAACCGCCAAATTACAGCAAATAAATAAAGATTTGTTGGTTCAAAAAGGCGATAAGCAAAAGCTAGTGGCTGAAAATAAAGCCACACAAAAAACGCTGGAGAAAGAACGTGCGCAACACCGTTCTATCATGGCAACTATTAAAAAAGATTTAAATACATACACTGCACAAATAAAGTCCAAACAACGGGAAGCTGCTAAAATAGATCGCGAAATAGCCCGTATTGTTAGAGCAGAAATAGCAAAATCTAATAAAAAAATAAACAGCTCTGGCAGTTCTAGTTTTGCCTTAACAGCAGAGGAAAAGCTGTTAGCCACTAATTTTGTAGCCAATAAGGGGAAATTACCTTGGCCAGTAGCAAAAGGCTTCGTAAAATCACGTTATGGCAAACAACCTTCGTTGATAGATAGGTCTTTAACGGTACAACGTAATGGTGTTTTAATTACTACCGAGAAAAGTGCGAAAGCCAGAGTAATATTTAACGGTACCGTTATAAAAGTTACTGCTATTAGAAACTCCAATCCTATGGTGATGATAAAACATGGTAACTACATTACCGTCTATAAAAATTTATCAAAAGTTTACGTTAATGAAGGTGATACCCTTAAAACAAAAGATATTATAGGTGAGGTGTCGACAAATGTAGAAGGTGATACCATTCTTAGTTTTTCAATTTTTAAAGATGCACAAACGCAGAATCCCGCAAGTTGGATTTATAAGATGTAACACATTAAAAGTTTCAACAAATACTTTATCTTTAACGCAACATATGTTTAGCTGCATTTACAATAACCAGAATTATGTATTCTTTTGAAAGGCTTATTTATTTAAACTCCTGTAATCACATATAATCATTTTGTATTTTGATACTAGTTTCTATACCAGAAAACGTTTCCTTATATGCAAAGTTGCGTATTGGTGTGCGAGTATTTTTCAGTAGGAAAATCAGATGCAAACAAATAAAGCAACTACTATTGGTTAAGCACAAAACAGCAATTTTTATAAACTTTGTTGTAGACAGTTTTTTAATTCTTCTTCAATATTTTTAATTTCAATATTGTCCTTGGGTTCTATTTTCTTAAATTATATTTTTTTTGAATCAATGAATTCAATCCAATGTTGCTCATTATTGTGTAGTTATCAGGTTCAATTTCTAAAGCTTCAAGAAAAATTGTTTCAGCCTTAGAGTTTTCTCCTTTTTTTGCAAATTCTACAGCGGTATCATTTGTTTCTTTTACTTTAGGATTTTTAAATTCCTGATTTTTGATTTCCTTTTGAGTAAAATCAATTTCATTATATTCATTTGAAGATTTGTTGTTTAGACAAGATATTACTAATAAAAAAATAGCAATATTAAATAATATGTTTATTTTCATACGTGTGTTTTGTCAAATTGTGAACAACATACGGGTATCTCTTTCAGTTAAAATGTTATAGCGTTTTTTGAAAATGTTTTAAATTGGTTATAGACGCTTCCAAGATGGCATAACAAAACTAGTCAAACAGTGCTCTTAATTCTGTGGCATCATTTGGCTTTATCTTTCCAGCAAGTAGTAAACTTAGTTGTTTACGTCGTAAAGCCGCATCAAAACGCTCTTTTTCAATTTTAGTCTCTGGGGTAACTTCAGGAACAGCAACTGGTCGTCCAGTAGCATCTACAGCAACAAACGTATAAATAGCTTCGTTGGCTTTAGTTCTCGCACCAGACTCTCTGTCTTCCATCCAAACATCAATATAAATTTCCATAGATGTATTAAATGCACGCGATACTTTAGCTTCAACAGTTACAACACTTCCTAAAGGTACAGCTCTATTAAAAGCCACATGATTTACAGATGCCGTAACCACAATACGCCTACTGTGGCGTCTTGCAGAGATACTTGCTGCACGATCCATACGCGCTAAAAGTTCACCACCAAATAAATTATTTAATGGATTGGTTTCACTAGGTAAAACCATATCGGTCATTGTAGTTTTCGATTGTTCGGGAGTTTTCGCTTGCATCTTTAAATTTTGATGCTGTAAAGTTACATAATTAAAGCAATAAGAGCGGTTGTAATTTTTTGTTAAACTAGTCTAGTTTTTGCACCAACAACCACGCATCTTTATTATGCGTTTTTTTAATGTTTCGTAAGGCTTTAAGTGCATCAAGTCTCCCCTCGTAACTAGCATACGCCACTTGGTGTAGGCCATAACGATTAGCCCCAATTTTTCTGGCGCTAAAGCCATCTGCTTTTAGTTGTGCTACTTTTTTATCGCAGTTTGCTTCAACTCTAAATGCGCCAGCAACAATATGATAATTACCGGTTTGTTTAGTTACATTTAGTGTAATGGCTGGAAGCGCATTTAAATTAAAAGTAGCTTCTTGTATTTTAGTTTCAAGTTGTTGTGTGGCCTTTCTTTGTGCAAGTTGGTTATGGGCTTCAATTTCACCAACATAATATTTAGAGGCTAGCACGCCACCTAATGTTAAAGCAATTAATGCTACAGCAGCATATTTTAAATACCCTCTATTTTTACGTTTTTCTGGAGTAATAGCTATAGGTGTAGCCTCTTCTATTGCAGCAACAGTTTCTTTGTAGACTTCTCTGTTAACAACCGTAGTATCAAATTGAGATAAGCCAAAAGCATCAGTAAGGTAGTTGAGGTTATACGAAGGTTCAAACACTATTTTACCTTCAGAATTAAAAATAATTTCACCTATATTATTAAACGTAATAGTTTCGCCTTGCGTTAAATACGACTTTAATATTTTTACACGTTTTTTAATTTTTGTAACGGCAACTTCAAAAGGAATTTTTTCTACATCGGCAATATAACGCGCCAGTAAGCCATCATTATTTTGAATTTGTTCGTTAAATGCAATAACTTTTCTTGGTGGATAAAACGAATGATTAACTTCATTTACTGTAGCGGATTGACGCTCAGTTAAAAACGCACCAAAGTCTGGTACAATCACACATTCGTATCTAAATAATAAGTCGCTAATAAAAGTTTCTAATTGCATAAAGCAAATTTAAAAAAATATGGTTTCTATTAAATTTTTGACTTAACTATTTATTAACAATAGAAAAATCCTTTTCTTGCACTAGAAATTAAGATGCTTAAATGACAGAAAACGACCTACTTTACACCCTAGCATTACAGCATGTACCTCATGTTGGAGATATAATTGCGAAGCGCTTAATTTCTCATTGCGGTTCAGCAGAAGCAGTAATTAAAGAAAAAAAAGCACGTCTTTTAAAAATTGATGGCATTGGCGAACATGTATTAAGAGGCTTATTTGATAAAAAACACCTCGTAGAGGCCGAAAAGGAAATTACATTTATAAATTCAAATGGTATTAAAGTATCTTATTTTGAAGATGCAGATTACCCCAACCGCTTAAAGCATTGTATTGATGGTCCTATTTTATTATTTCAAACAGGCCATATTAATTTAGAGCAGCAACATATGATAAGTATTGTTGGTACTAGAAAAATTACAACTAGTGGTATCGCATTTTGCGAAAAACTTATTGAAGCATTAAAACCTTATAATCCTATAATTGTTTCAGGATTTGCATACGGCACAGATATTACGGCTCATAAATTAGCCATTAAACATGGTTTACAAACTATTGGCTGTTTAGCGCACGGGTTAAATCAAATTTACCCAAAAGTGCATAAAAAATATATGGTAGATGTTGAGAAAAACGGCGGATTTTTCTCAGATTTTTGGAGTACAAGTCAATTTGATAAAACCAATTTTTTAAAACGAAATAGAATTATTGCAGGATTGAGTCAAGCTACAGTAGTTATTGAATCTGCAGAAAAAGGAGGTAGTTTAGTAACCGCAGATATTGCGCATTCCTATAACCGCGACGTTTTTGCAGTACCAGGACGCACTACAGACCAATTAAGCATTGGCTGTAATAACTTAATTAAATACCAAAAAGCACACATGATGACTACACCCTTAGATGTGCCTTATTTATTAAACTGGGAGCTAAAAGACAACAAAAAACCCGTTGTACAAAAACAATTATTTGTAGAACTTGATGATACAGAAAAACTGATTTATAATTATTTAAAAGACCATGATAAATCAGAATTAGATATGATTGCTCTAGGCTGTTATTTACCAATTTTTAAAACAGCAAGCATTTTATTGAATATGGAATTAAAAGGTGTAGTAAGGCCTTTACCAGGAAAATTGTTTGAGGTGGTTTAAAGGTTTATTTTTAAAACCCAAATATCTTTAAAATCATTAAGTTTTAAAAGCTCTTTTTGTTTACGGTAAATGGCGTTTGGGTCTAAATTTGTGTTGAGATAAACATAGGTCCAACCATTTTTTGGGTTTATAAAAGATTTTGGAGTAAACCCTTTTTCTTTTAAATAGTGAGTCCAATTAAGGGCATTATTTTCTTTTGAAAAGATATTTGTTACTAAATAATATCCCTTTTCAACATTTGGGATTGAAATGGTTTTTAAGTTTTTTATTTTTTCAAGATCTTTATCTATAATAGTATTATCAGTATTATTTAAAACTACAATAGCGTTTTTATCGTTTTTTAAAGCGCTATAAATTGGAGATATTTCGGTTTCAAACGCTACAAAAAAAAGGCAAAACTGGTCTGCTTTACTATTAAATTGCAGTGATGCTTCTGATACATTAGGAGCTATTAAGCTATTGTTTTTATTGGGTAATTTTAGTTTTAAAGCATCAAATCCAAATGTATTTAAACTATTAGGATTTCTATCGGTAAAATTAGTATTGTTGATAGAAATTGAGCTGTTAAAGAAATTTAATTTAGATCGTAAATTGTTTGATAGTGGCGTGTAAACATTGGTTTGGTAGTTATAAAACGAACATTTATCCGATTTAAATTTTTGATCACCTTCTAAGGCACCAATTAATATTGAAGTTTCTATTTTACCTTCTTCGGGTGCTTTAAAATCATTAAAACGAATAGTAGTGGGTTTTCTAAAAACGTTTACAAAGCCATTATACGTTGTAAAATATTTTGGGGTTGCTTTTTCAGTTTTATAAACCACATAAAGTAACCATCCACCAGCAGCACCTCCAGAAACAAAACCTTGTGTGGCTTTAATATTAGCAACAGTATACGTGCCATTTACAGCTGTATTTTTTTTAAAAAGATGTGTTACGTTAGCATAACAAACATAGGGGTTTGTTTCAGGCAACACCTCCTCATTTAAGTAAGCATCAAAAACCACTTCACCATTTATGCGGTTATAGTCACTATATGGTGTTTTAAACAAAATAGTGTTAACATCTAAAGAACGCGTATCGTTACCTTTGTAAACATATCTTTTATAAAGTTTCCCTTTCTTTTTAAAGCTAATTAGCTCTTTTTTGCCCCTATCATAATTATAAATAGCACTCCAGTATAAAGCAGCATATTCAATGTTAGCATTACCTTCTGGAATATTTAAATTTGCTGCACTTGACGAAAAAGTATCATCATTATCATCTATATCTATAAACTTTAATTCCATAAAATCATTTATAGAATTATCATTATAAGGTTTTGTGCTATGTTTACTTAAAATGTTGTTTCCTATTAAAGCAGAATTCCCTTTTACATATATTTTTGTAATAGGGAGAAATTGTTTCTGAGAAAAACCGTAGACCGTACTTACCAAAAAGGCTATTAATAAAATATTTTTTTTCAAATTAATACCCAACTTTTTCACGAACTCTTTTCAAAACCCCATCAGCAACAACTTTAGCTTTTTCAGCACCAATGGCTAAAGCATTATCAATCTCTTCAAGGTTATTCATGTAGTGGTTGTAACGTTCACGAGGTATAGCAAATTTATCTATAATCAATTCGTACAACGCTTGTTTAGCATGTCCGTAGCCATAACCGCCTTTTTCATAATTAGCTTTCATTTCAGCAATTTGTGTAGCATCAGCAAGTAGACTATAAATAGCGAAGCAATTACAAGTACTCCAATCTTTTGGATCTTCTAAAGGCGTACTATCTGTTTTAATAGACATAATTTGTTTGCGCAGTTTTTTGTCTGCTAGAAAAATATTTATAGTATTATTTCTACTCTTGCTCATTTTTTCACCATCAGTACCAGGAATAAGTTTGGTGTTTTCTTGTATTTTGCCTTCTGGCAATACAAAGGTATCACCCATTTGCGCATGAAAACGAGAGGCTACATCGCGTGTCATTTCTATATGTTGCAATTGGTCTTTCCCCACAGGAATACTATTGGCATCATACAGCAAAATATCTGCAGCCATAAGCATTGGGTAAGTAAACAACCCAGAGTTTACATCCTCTAACCTATCAGCTTTATCTTTAAAGCTATGGGCTAAGGTTAACCGTTGGTATGGAAAAAAGCAACTTAAATACCAAGACAGTTCTGTTACTTGCGGGATATCACTTTGTCTGTAAAACACAGTTTTATCAATATCTAAACCAAACGCTAACCAAGTTGCGGCTGTAGAGTAGGTGTTTTCTCTAAGTGTTGCCGCATCCTTAATTTGTGTTAAGGTGTGCAGATTTGCAATAAATAAATAGGAATCATTGTTTGGGTCTTCAGCCATTTTTATGGCCGGCATTATAGCGCCTAAAATATTTCCTAAATGTGGTGTTCCTGTACTTTGTATGCCTGTTAGTATTCTTGCCATTATTTCATTCCTTTAAAAGCGGGAATCTCGTTTAAGTGAAACTCAATTTTTAATTAAAAGCAAAGGTAAACGATTTCATAAAAACCTCAATACAATTGCTTATTTTTGGCGGTAATGAAAGTTTTTAAGTATATATTTTGGGTATTTTACCGTATTTGGTTTTACATACTTGTAACCTTGCCCATTGTAATATTATTTCCCATACTATTAATTTCTATTTTGAAGGAATCTTGGTATCCTTTATTCTTTAAGATAGCACGCCTTTGGGCTAAAATTATTTTAATAGGCATGGGCTTTCGCTATACAATTGAACGTGAGCAAATACCCGAACACAATAAAAGCTACATGTTTATTGCAAACCACACCTCTATGACAGATATTATGTTGATGCTGGTAGCGGTTAAAAATCCGTTTGTGTTTGTGGGTAAAGCAGAATTATCTAAAATTCCACTATTTGGTTTTTTTTATAAGCGCACGTGTATTTTGGTAGATAGAAGTTCTCCAGAGAGCAGGCGTGCTGTGTTTTTAAGAGCTCAGAATCGTTTAAAACAAGGTTTAAGTATTTGTATTTTTCCCGAAGGTGGTGTGCCAGATGAAACTATTTTATTAGACCAATTTAAAGATGGTGCGTTTCGGTTAGCCATAAACCATCAAATACCTATTGTACCATTAACTTTTGCTGATAATAAAAAACGATTTTCTTATACGTTTTTTAGTGGAAGCCCTGGAAGGATGCGCGCTAAAATACATAGGTTTATTCCAACTGCGGGACTAACTATTGACGAAACTAGAGCTTTAAATGAAAGCTCAAGAAAGATAGTATTACATCAATTAAAAATATATAATACATAAAAAAACTGCTCGAGGGGACGAGCAGTTTCTTTTTAGATATAAATTTCCGAGCTTAAAGGGAAACCTATATCAATCTAACCAAAAACCTAAAATTTAATTCCGAATCCAGTTAGTTCACTAATGTATTACACGCATTAACTTAACTTGTTTAATAATTGTTTGTAAAGCTAAATTGCATAATTTTATTCTATCTGCGAGGTTAACTGCTGAGAATACTAAAGCTTTGAATGAAAAATCTAAAGTTGTTATTTTACAGCAATTAAAAATTTTTAACAATTAACAACAGATCATGTTTTATGAATTTTATCTGTAGTAAAAGCCTAAAAGATTACAAATTTTAAAAAAAGTAAGAAAAAATCTTTTATATTGTTTTTTTTTAGTTTTGTAATGTTAACATGAATTTTGGGTTATTTGAGAAGTCTCCCAAAATAAGTGTGAAACAATAATGTTGCAACAATACTAGCGCTAGTTTTTATTACCTAAAAACTAATAGTAAAAACGACTTCTTGAAGTGAAAGACTTCTTAAAAAAGAATTTTAAATTATTACAAAAACAAATCAAAATGAAAATCGTAAAAATAAACTTATTTCTTTCAATATTATTTTTAGCCATTTTCTCATGTTCAGATAATGATGCCTCAGACAGTATTCCAGAAGAATTTAAACTAGGTAATCTTGAGTTAGATTTATCTCTTAAGAGTTTTCCGGAATATCAAGATGTATATTTTAGTACTTCTAAGTTGGATGCATTTACTGAAAAATATGGAAATGATCTTTACAAAGGGGCATTTTATTTTTCAAGTAATAAAGATTTTACAGTTGTTAGAATATCTAGTGATAGTTATGAAGATAAACTGCTGAAAAATAATAAAGAAATAGAGGGTAAAGATACCAAAACCTGTAAAACTTGTCGTTCACCAAAGTGCGGTGAAGAAGTAATAAAGAAAGCTGTAGGTGATGGTAGTAAAACCGTTTATATTAGTATTAAACCAATTAAAACACTTGGTATACATACTGGTACAGAGATTTGTTATTCATCAAGTCCTATAGCCTCTCTATTCGTTCCTTTACCTACCATAACTCCAGGAGAAAGAATAGAATTAGGTGAAAACCCTGCCACTAATATAGACGCCCTATTATAATAAATTTTGTTTATAGAATGAAAAAAAACTGCTCGAGGGGACGAGCAGTTTCTTTTTAGATATAAATTTCCGAGCTTAAAGGGAAACCTATATCAATCTAACCAAAAACCTAAAATTTAATGCCGAATCCGGTATACACACCAATAAAGAAGGGTTGAAAATCGCCAGACGTATTTCTAAATGTGTTAATTTGATATTTAAACATAGGTTCTAAATTCAAATTAATCTTTTTTGATACTTTATAATTTAAGCCCAAACCAAAATTGGCACTATAGCTTGTATTGTTTATGTTAGTATCGGCTTCTTGTAATCTGGTACGTTGCCCTTCTATTACAGAAAACGAATCGTAATTATTTAAAAACAACGAACTAAAACCACCAATAACATGTACGCCAAAACGTTTTGTAGATATGGCATATTGTAATTCTAAAGGCACCTCAATAAACCCAAAAGATTGATTAATACTAGTGTTATTAGCATCAAAAGCATCAATATTATTTGATTTAAATGTAGAAGCACTCATTATAGATATATTATCACCCGCACTTACAGATGAAATTGTACCTGTATTACTAGGAACATTACCGCTTAGTGTACTAATAGTTTTAGCATTAGCACTAGCATCTACCGAGGTAAACACCAAAACATCGTTTGTGTTATACCCCATATTAACGCGATTTATACCAGAACGTACAGTAAGCCTTTTGTTTATAGCGTAACTGGCGTTAAGACCATAACTCATATTTACTTCTCCACGTTTAGAGTTTTCGTTAAACTGTGCGTCTATAGATGAGCCTTTACCTAAACTACTAAAGTAAACAGGCGCAGCATTGGGTGAAACACTCCATTTGTTTAAAGCTACACCTTCTGTATTTTCGTCTTCTGTAAGTAATGTATTTTCTTTAATAGCATCTTCTATAGATTGTTCTTTTTTTGTAGTAATTTCTGCTACTTTGGTAGTTTCAGCAGTACTAGAATTTATAGTAGTGTTTGTTTTTAAGTTTGAATTGTTTAGAGCTATTTTAGTTGCGATTTCTTTTGTATTACGAGCTGTATTGCTATTATTTTTAATAGATTTTACTTCATAATTATCCTTAGCTTTATGTGTATCGGTAGTATTCTCAACAACTAATTTAGAAGCCTTATTTTGAAATAGCGCTTTAGAGGTATTTATGCCATTAGAAGATATTGATGTTTTTTTAATGTTCTCATTATGTTCTTTTGAATTAGCAATAGCTTTTTGCTTTACATTCAATTTATCTTCTGTAATTTGATTATGTTTTTGCTTACCAGAAGAAGTTACTGGTGTAGTATTAAACTCTTCAGAATTAGAACTTATAGAAGAATTATCAGTATTGGTAATACCATTATTTATGTCCTTGATATTTTCATCAGCTGTATTTTTTATATCTGTTTGTTTTGTATCTACAACTTGCGGATTAGTATTTTTAGAAGCGTTACCATTAAAGATATATGAGCCAATGGTGAATGTTAGTAATAAAAGTGCAGCAACACCAGCATAACGCCACCAAATAGGTATCACACGTCGCTTTTTCTTTTTAGCATTAAGTTTAGCTTCTATAGTATTCCAAACAGCATCATCAGGTTGTACTTCAAAATCTTTAAAGTTTTCCTGGAATATTCTATCAATATGTTTTTTATCTCCCATTATAAGGATCGTAAATTTTGCTTTTCATTATGTTTCTCTATAGTTAGTTTCAAAATTTGTCTAGCTCTAGCTAGATTAGATTTTGAAGTGCCTACAGAAATTTTAAGCATTTCTGCTATATCTTTATGCGAATACCCATCAAGTACATAAAGGTTAAATACCAATCTATATCTATCTGGTAATTCTTGTATGATGTGTAAAAGAAAATCGATGGAAATTTGTGCTTCATCAACCTCAATATCTACATCTTCGGTTATATTTTCATTTATAATATCAAAAACTTTTTCGTTTCGGTAACGCTGTAATACGGTATTAACTGTAATACGTTTTAACCAACCCTCAAAAGAGCCTTTGTGTTTATATTGTTCTATTTTATTAAATATCGTTAAAAACGAATCCTGTAAATTATCTTGTGCTTCTGCATAGTTGCGCGAATACTTTAAACACGTAGAAAATAATTTGCCCGAAAAGAGCTTATATAGTTCCCCTTGTGCTTTGGTATCATTGGCTTTACAATTTTCTATGAGTTGGTTTAAACTCAAATGACACAAAGATTTAGTTTAGTTTGTACTTCGTTTTTTAATTGGTTACTGGCACTTCTATTTCTAAAAATAGATCTTCGTCATTATCATCTTTACCTTGCCAAAATTTAAATATATACGAGCCATTGCTCGTTACTTGAAAATTAAATGTGGCTGTAAGCATTTCATCAGGTAAATCTTCGCAATCATTCTGCTCAACTACAGTGTTAATTACTGCAACTGTTCTTTCGTTATTGTGTTTGGCATAATAAAACTCTCTAAATGCATGGCATGTAGATGGTTTTTGGTAAGTTACCGTAATTGGGAAAACTTCTCCTAAAGTAAATTCTTCAGGGATATCAACACTTTCTATAGGTAACAATTCTAAATTAAAATTTACAGAATCATCATCTACGCTACACGAAAAAAGTAGAGCTACTAGAAAGCTTAAAACAAAAAACTTTTTCATAACAATTAAATTTGGGTTTACTTATTACGTTATAAAGATGCAAAATACATCAAAAGGTTGCGTTGTATACAGTACAAATTATAAAATAACACCTAAACCTACTTGTATAAAACTAAAAAATCCCGCATTAACGGGATTTTTTAGTTTTTTTACGTTAGAACTTAATCACCCTTAATGGCAACTTTTATTTTTTCTTCTAGTTCTTCAAAAAGTTCAGGATTATCCTTAATAATAGCCTTTACAGCATCTCTACCTTGGCCTAATTTAGTGTCGCTGTAGCTAAACCATGAGCCGCTTTTTTTAACAATATCTTGTTCTACGGCAACATCTAGTATTTCTCCAACTTTTGATACGCCTTCGCCATACATAATATCAAATTCACACATTCTAAATGGTGGTGCTACTTTATTTTTTACAACCTTAACTCTCGTTTTATTTCCTAAAACCTCACCGTTACTGTTTTTAATTTGTGTAGACCTACGAATATCTATTCTAACAGAAGCGTAGAATTTTAATGCATTACCACCCGTTGTCGTTTCGGGGTTACCAAACATAACGCCAATTTTTTCACGTAACTGGTTAATAAAAATCACGGTACAATTGGTTTTACTTATAGAGGCTGTTAACTTTCTTAATGCTTGAGACATTAAACGTGCATGTAAGCCCATTTTAGAATCTCCCATTTCGCCTTCAATCTCACTTTTAGGTGTTAATGCAGCAACAGAATCTATTACAACAATATCTATAGCACCAGAGCGAATTAGGTTATCGGCAATTTCTAGAGCTTGTTCTCCATTATCTGGTTGAGATATAATGAGGTTATCAATATCTACACCTAATTTTTCGGCATAAAACCTATCAAAAGCATGTTCTGCATCAATAAATGCTGCAATACCTCCTGCCTTTTGTGCTTCGGCTATAGCATGCAGTGTTAGGGTAGTTTTACCAGAAGATTCTGGGCCGTAAATTTCTACCACACGCCCACGAGGATAACCACCAACGCCTAATGCAATATCTAGTCCTAGCGATCCTGATGGGATAGCATCTACATCTACCACCGCAGCATCACTCATTTTCATTACAGTACCTTTGCCGTAGGCTTTATCTAGTTTATCTAATGTAAGTTTTAGTGCTTTTAGCTTTGCGTCTTTTTCGTTGCTCATTGTCTTTCTTGTAAAATATTCATGCTAAAATACTACATCTTTATAGATGTTACAATAATAGTTTTCAACAGGAATAAAAGTGTTTTTAATGGTTTTTTTTAATATGAAAAAATATTTTTTTGATAAAGCACGCAACCTTTTTCTTTTTTATGCATCTAAATATTAAAATGGGTTAAATTTTGCCGTGAAAAAGAAAAATTAATTCCAAATCCCATGTTGTTTATAAAAGCACTAGGCGTTTCAATAGTTTTATATTTATTTTTAAAATATTGTGAAGCCCATTGCAGTTAACTCTTCTTAAATTTAATGTGAAAGAGAAATTTTTTAATGATGAGTTACTCAAAAAAAGCACTTCGCTACTAATAGAAGTGCTTTTTTTTTTGAATTGAATTTCCAAGTATGTAAGCAGTTAATGTTATAAAAATGACTCAATCGAATAGGTGCTCTAGGGATTGAATGCTTCGACCATACTCAGTACTGGCTCCATATTTGAAATTTCCAACGCAGGAGGGATTGAGTAGTGAGATATTTATATTCACGAATACATTAATCTGAAATAAAAATCAACGAGTAAAGCCCGACCTGACCTTAGGCAGGAAGCGCCCCAAATTGTGGTATTAAATTAGCGTAATTGCTAATAAATTGTAATTTTGTGGTTTAAACTTAAAAAATTAGTATAGCATGCAACTGTACAATACCTTAAGCGCAAAAGAAAGAGCTGCGTTAATTGAGGCAGCTGGCAAAGACCGATTAACACTTTCTTTTTACCAATATGCCAACATTGAGAATCCTCAAGAATTAAGAGATCAGCTTTTTATAGCTTGGAATGCTCTTGATGTTTTGGGTAGAATTTATGTGGCTACAGAGGGGATAAACGGACAATTATCACTTCCCGCAGATCGTTTTAAAGAATTTAAAACGCATTTAGATACCATTGCTTTTTTAAAAAATATTAGGTTGAATGTTGCTGTGGAGCAAGACAACATGTCTTTTTTAAAATTAAAAGTAAAAGTGCGCCATAAAATTGTAGCCGATGGTTTAAACGATACTACGTTTGATGTGACCAATAAAGGCATACATGTTGATGCAGATGCTTTTAATACGCTTATTGAAGATGAAAATACAGTTTTGGTGGATATGCGAAACCATTACGAAAGCGAAATTGGGCATTTTAAAAATGCTGTAACACCCGATGTGGATACGTTTAGAGAATCTTTAGATATTATTGAGGATGATTTAAAAGACCATAAAACTGATAAAAACCTTGTAATGTACTGCACTGGTGGTATACGTTGCGAAAAAGCGAGTGCTTATTTTAAACATAAGGGTTTTAAAAATGTGTTTCAGTTAGAAGGTGGGATTATTGAGTATACCCGACAGGTAAATGAAAAAAATCTTGAAAATAAATTTATTGGTAAAAATTTTGTGTTTGATGAGCGTCGTGCCGAAAAAATTAGTGATGATGTAATAGCGCAATGCCACCAATGTGGTTCTCCTTTTGATGTTCATACCAATTGTGCTAATGATGCCTGCCATTTGTTATTTATACAATGTGATGCTTGTAAGGAAGAAATGGATAATTGCTGTTCTACAGCATGTAAAGAGATACACGCATTACCATTTGAAGCACAAAAAGCACTTAGAAAAGGCCAAGGTAATAGCAACGATATATTTAAAAAAGGGCGTGCAGATCATTTACCCTACAAAAAGGATTTAAGAAATATTTTTGAAACGCTAAAGACAGATAAACCAAATTCTTAAGTAGTTAAAAATAAGAATATACTCACTTTGGTTGAGCCCTTATGGATAAGATTTTATCAAAAGAAGGCGCTATAGTGTTAATCCTCTTTTATAACTACTGAGATAATCATATATTTACAACTTAAAGCATTTTTGGCTTTATTTTAGAATTTGATATAAATCTTCATTCGTAATAACTTAATTATTAGCGAATTCAATATATAACATATGGCATGCGCAAGTTGCTCAACTAAAGACGGCTCTCCTAAGGGTTGTAAAAATAATGGTACTTGTGGAACAGACAGTTGTAATAAACTAACCGTTTTTGATTGGTTAGCAAACATGTCTCTTCCAAACGGAGAAACCCCTTTTAATTGGGTTGAGGTACGTTATAAAAATGGTAGAAAACACTACTACAAAAACACAGAAAATTTAACATTAAGTATTGGAGATATTGTGGCTACACAAGCTCAGGCGGGTCATGATATTGGTATGGTTACGCTTACTGGAGAATTGGTGCGTGTACAAATGAAACGTAAAAATACTGCGCCAGAAGGTGAAGATATTTTAAAAATATACCGCAAGGCATCACAAAAAGATATTGATATCTGGCATAAAGCCAGAGATAGAGAAGAAGCCATGAAGGTTAAAGCACGCCAATTTGCAATAGACTTAAAGTTGCAAATGAAAATCTCTGATATTGAGTTTCAAGGCGATGCTAGTAAGGCTACATTTTATTACACTGCTGAAGAGCGTGTAGATTTTAGAGAACTAATTAAATTATTTGCCAGAGAGTTTAGAACGCGTATAGAAATGCGTCAAGTAGGTTTTCGTCAAGAAGCGGCAAGATTAGGTGGTATTGGTAGTTGTGGTCGCGAATTGTGTTGTTCTACATGGTTAACAGATTTTAGGTCCGTAAGTACTTCTGCGGCGCGTTATCAGCAATTGTCTTTAAATCCTCAAAAATTAGCAGGACAATGCGGTAAGCTAAAATGCTGTTTAAATTATGAATTAGACACCTATTTGGATGCACTTAAAGCATTCCCAAAAACTGATATAAAACTTAAAACGGATAAAGGTATCGCAGTTTGCCAAAAAACGGATATTTTTAAAGGCCATATGTGGTATGCTTATGAAGGCGAGTGGATGAACTGGCATAAAATAACCACAGAGCAAGCTAATGAAATCATAGTATTAAACAAACAAAATAAAACAGTTACTAGCCTTGAAGAATACGCCTTAGACCTTGTAGAAGATACTAAAGCAGTTTTTGAAAACGTTGTAGGGCAAGATAGTTTAACACGTTTTGATAGTCCAAAACGTAATAAAAAACGTAGAAATAATAGACGCAAGGGTAACCAAGCAAATAATAAGGGTAACCAAAGGAATAATAACAAGAGCCAAAATAGTACAAAAGGGAATACAAACAATCAAGGCGATAGAAAACAAACAGCTAATACCAAAAATTCTGGTCAGAATAAAAGAAGGCGCAACACCAAAAGGAAACCACAAAATGCTAAGAATAATCAAAAATAGTGCTTTAATAGTAGCATTGGTTTTTTGTGTTTTGTCCTGTGATGAGCAGCATATGTTTGATAAATATAAAGCTGTGCCAAATACATGGCATAAAGACTCAATAGTACGTTTTAAAATAAACCCACCAGATACCGTTAACCCTTATAACCTATTTGTAAACCTAAGAAATACCAACGCTTATAAATACAACAATTTATTTTTAATTATAGAGATGAATTTTCCTAATGGGAAAATTATCAAAGACACGTTAGAATATCGTATGGCAGAAGCCTCGGGGAAACTTTTAGGTACTGGTATTACTGATATTAAAGAAAATAAATTGTGGTATAAAGACCGTGTAGTATTTAATGAATATGGTGAGTACCAAGTTAGTATTCAGCACGCTATGCGCGAAAGCGGAAAAGTAAATGGCGTTGAAAATTTAGAGGGTATTACAGATGTAGGTTTTAGAATAGAAAAACCAAATAACAATTAAATAGTTACATCGAGTGATTTCGCTTAAACGAAATAGTATTTAGATGATTAAAATAGAATAGTACATGGCAAAAGCAAAAAAAACTCCAGCTCCAGTTACAAGCTTTTCAAAATACATCAGATGGTTTTGGATGGTGTTTTTAGGTGGCATTTTAGCAATAGTTTTAGTGTTTTTATTAGCGTCTTGGGGTGCATTAGGCGAAATGCCAGATCACACCCAGTTAGAAAACCCTAAAACAAATTTAGCTACTGAAATTATTTCATCTGATGGAAAAACTATAGGTAAGTTTTACTTTAATGATAATAGAACGCCTGTTGGTTTTGAAGAATTACCAAAAAATTTAGTAGATGCATTAGTCGCTACAGAAGACGCGAGATTTCGAGATCATGCTGGTATTGATGCACGTGGAACGTTAAGAGCACTTTTTTTTCTTGGAGGAAGAGGTGGAGCGAGTACAATTTCTCAACAACTATCAAGACAACTATTTGTTGGAGTAAGGTCTCGAAATAAATTTGAAGCTATAACACAAAAGGTTAAAGAATGGGTTATTGCTACTCGCTTAGAAACGCAATATACTAAAGAAGAAATTATTGCGCAGTATTTTAATATTTATGATTTTGGTAATAATGCCGATGGTATTAGAAGTGCTGCAAGTATTTATTTTGATAAAGAACCTAAAGAGTTAACCTTAAAAGAGTCTGCAATGTTAGTGGGGATGTTTAAAAATTCATCACTTTATAATCCTCGAAGAAACCCTGTTGGCGTTAAAAATAGGCGCGATGTGGTTTTAGCACAAATGCATAAGTATGATTATATAGATGAAGCAGTTAAAGATTCTTTACAAAACACTGAACTTGATTTAAAATATACACCACAATCACATCGTGATGGGATGGCTACTTATTTTAGAGGCTATTTGGCCACTTTTATGAAGGATTGGATAAAGAAAAACCCAAAACCAGATGGTACAAAATGGAGTTTATACAATGATGGGTTAACTATTTACACCACTATAGATTCTCGCATGCAAAAGTATGCCGAAGATGCTGTACAACAGCACATGCCAAGGTTACAAGCTGAGTTTTTTGTACAAAATACGCCAAAGCGAAATCCAACAACACCGTTTTTGGAATTAGATAATGACGAGATAAAAAGCTTGTTGAATCGTTCTATGAAACAATCTGAACGTTGGAGACATATGAAATACGATTTAAAAAAATCGGATAAAGAGATTGTTGCATCATTTTATAAACCAGTTTCAATGTCGGTTTTTGCATGGAAAGAAGGACAACCAAGCGAAATAGATACCATTATGAAACCTGTGGATTCTATGCGTTATTACAAATCTTTTTTAAGAACGGGAATGATGTCTATGGACCCGCGTACAGGCCATGTAAAAGCTTGGGTTGGAGGTATGGATTACAAGCATTTTCAATATGATATGGTGAAGCAAGGGAAGCGACAAATAGGGTCTACATTTAAACCATTTGTGTATACTGCTGCTATAGATCAATTGCATTTTTCGCCATGTGATGAATTTCCAGATACGCCTTTTTGTATAGAAGCGAATAAGTTTGGTAATCCTGAAGAATGGTGTCCCAAAAATTCTAATAACGATTATGGTGGAAACCGAACTTTAAAAAATGCACTTGCAAATTCTGTGAATACCATTACTGCAAGATTAATTGATAAGGTAGGGCCGCAAACAGTTGCAGATTTAGCAGTAAAACTAGGTATAGAATCTGATGTGCCTCCAGTACCTTCAATTGCTTTAGGAACGCCAGATATTAGTGTTTACGAAATGGTTGGCGCTTATTCTACATTTGCCAATAAAGGCGTTTATACAAAACCTGTAATGGTAACAAGTATAGAAGATAAAAATGGTACAATTTTATATCAATTTACACCAGAAACTCGAGATATTTTAAGTGAAGAAACTGCGTATGTAGCTACAAAACTTATGGAAGGCGTTACACAATCTGGTTCTGGTGCTAGCTTACGTCATACTTATAAAAGAAATAGAGCAGAATATAAAGAAGTTGTTACAGGATATCCTTATGAATTAATGAATCCTATAGCTGGAAAAACAGGAACTACTCAAAATCAAAGTGATGGTTGGTTTATGGGCATGGTACCTAATTTAGTTACGGGTGTTTGGGTTGGTGGTGAAGAGCGATCGGTTCATTTTAAAACAATTACTTACGGACAAGGAGCGGTAATGGCACTACCTATCTGGGCTTTATATATGAAGAGTTGTTATGCTGACGAAACTTTAAAAATTTCTAAAGAAGATTTTGAAGCGCCTAAAAACCTTTCAATAACTGTAGACTGTTCCGAAGCTACTGGTAAAACAGTTATTGATGCGGATGACTTAAAAGACGATGAAATTCCAGAAGATTTAGAGTTTTAATCAAATTCGTTTTGCAAACTCAATGAAAAATTGAACGGACTCAGGATTACGCATCGCATCCATATTTATAGAAGTTTCAATAGGCATTTTTAACATTATTTTTTTAATTGGTGCTTCCATTTTTTTACCGCTAATGGTGTATGGAATATCAGCAACTTCTATAATTTCATCAGGGACGTGTCGCGGCGAATAATCCGATTTTAGTTGTTGGTTAATATTTAATTTTAAATCTTCAGTCAGTTTAAAATTAGGTTTAAGCTTTACAAATAAAGGCATATAGTGTTTGCCTTCATCCAATTCTAAATTAATAATTAGGGCATCTTCAATACCTTCAACTTTATGTACTGCGCTGTAAATTTCACTGGTGCCAATTCTAATACCATGCCGATTTAAAGTAGCATCAGAGCGACCATAAATTACTAACCCTTTAGTTTTAGAGTTTATTTTTATAAAATCACCATGACGCCATTTTCCAGGATAATCCTCAAAATAAGATGCTTTGTATTTCGCGTTGTTTTCATCATTCCAAAAGTAAATAGGCATTGAGGGCATGGGTTTATCAATTACCATTTCACCAAGTTCATTTTCTACAGGTAAACCTTTGCTATCTAAAGCAAATAACGAAACACCCAAAGCTCTACATTGAATTTCACCAGAATGTACAGCATGTAAAGGAGAGCCGCCAACAAAAGCAGTACAAACATCCGTACCTCCCGCCATAGAGGCTAACCAAACATTAGTTTTTACAGATTCATATACATAATCAAACGCTTCAGAAGGTAAAGGTGCTCCGGTAGAACTTATAGAACGTATCGATGATAAATCATATTTAGATTTTGGATGGGTTTGTTTTTTCATATTAGCTACTAGATAAGGAGCGCTAGTACCAAAGTGATTTACTTTTAAATCACTCGAATATTTCCAAAGTGTATCAAATTTCGGATATGTTGGCGAGCCGTCATATAATAGTATAGAAGCACCCATAAGGAGCGCAGATTGTAGAAAGTTCCACATCATCCAACCTGTCGTAGTAAACCAAAAGTAACGTTCGCCGTCATGAACATCATTATGAAATGCCATGTATTTATAATGTTCTAATAAAATACCACCATGAGAATGTACAATGGCTTTAGGTAATCCTGTTGTGCCAGAAGAATATAATACCCACATAGGATGATTAAAATCTACAGGTTCAAATTTTAATACAGCAGTATCCTTTTTGAATATTGAATGTATATTGACGTATTCATCTGAAAAATTACTTGAGGCGTCTTTATTAAGATACGGTAAAAGGATGATCTTTTTTAAGGTTGGAAGTTTTGCAACGACTGCTTTAACAACATCAGTTTTATCATAAGGTTTACCATTATAACTGTAACCATCTACAGTAATAAGCACCTTGGGTTTTATTTGTGCAAAACGGTTTACTATACTTTCAGTTCCAAAATCTGGAGAAGTACTAGACCATATAGCACCTAAAGCATTTACAGCAAGAAACCCAACGGTAGCTTCTGGAACATTAGGAAGACATGCAACTACCCTATCTCCTTTTATAACTCCAAGAGATTTTAAATAGGTGGCCATTGCTGCAACTTTATCTTCCAATTCTTGCCATGAGATGTTTTGCTTTAACCCACGCTCATTACTAAAATAAATAGCTGTTTCTTTAGGTTTAGATGCTTTAAAAATATGTTCTGCATAGTTTAAAGTAGCGCCTTCAAACCATCTGCAATTTGGCATATTATGAGACGATACTACTTTAGAGTATGGTGCGTAGGATGTTATTTTAAAATAATGCCAAATACTTTCCCAAAAATCCTCAATATGGTTTGTAGACCATTGCCACAAATCCTCGTAAGTATTAAACTTTAGGTTGTAATGTTTCTCAAGCCAAATAGAATAAGCTTGTAAATTACTTTTTGATTTAAATACATCAGAACCTTCCCAAAGTTTTTTCATAAATTAAATACTTTTATCAAATATAAATATTTAGAAAAGTATAATTAAGTGAACACTAAAATACTTATTAACTTAACAAGATATTCAAAACCGTATTTATATATTTTTAAATTCTAATTCGTAAATAGAATGTATATTCATCTGAAACTCTTAATTATTTTGTTTTGAAAAAAAGGTACAAGCTTTTAATTGCTTTAACTATTATTTTACCTCTTAGTTGTTATCTAGTACCAATTCATGTATTGCCTTATGCTATAATTCAACCACCTAGAATAAATGGTATTAACTACTTAGAAACACAACAATTTGAATATGAAAAGATAGATGTTGTTTCTTTTGACTCTATTATACTCAAAGGCTATTATGTAAAATCTAAATTACCTACAACAAAAGCTTCACTAATTTTGGTTCATGGTATAGGAGGGTGCAAAGAACATTTCTCTAAACTAGCTATAAGTTTATCAAAAGCGGGTTACGATTGTTGGTTATTTGATAACAGAGCACATGGTGAGAGTGAAGGATTATACACAACTTATGGTGCTTTTGAAAGAAGAGACATAAAAGCTATTGTGACTACAATTAAGAAAAACACGCCAGATACTGAAGTAGGAATTTGGGGTAACTCCTTAGGTGCTGCAATAGCGCTTCAAGCTCTTGAATATGATTCTAGGTTAAGTTTTGGAATCATAGAAAGTTCGTTTGCAAATTTAAGACAAATAGTATATGATTATCAACAACGAATTTGCTATGGCGTTTCCTTAAAATTTGCGTGCAATATTTCATTAAAAGAAGCTGGTATTATAGCTAAATTTAATCCAGATAATGTGTCTCCAGTGGAGTCTGCTAGTAATATTAATCAACCTGTAATGATCTGTCATGGCGATGTAGATAAAAATATAAACGTTTCTTATGGTAAAGCTATTTTTGAGAATCTAAAATCAAAAGATAAAGAATTAGTAATTGTAGAGGGTGGTGGGCATTTTGATTTATTCGGATCTGGAGGAAAAAGCTATAAAACAAAACTTTTTAATTTTTTAGAAAGGCAAAGTTTAGAATAAAGTTCAATAATGTTAAAATAAAATGCATTTCATCGATTTTATATGTTTTTAATCGTTTAAATTGAAATAAAAGTAGATATTAGCAGTCCCCAAAGAAACCAAATTAATATAGATTTCCCCAAATCTACCATGAACTTAAAACCTAACAGATATGGCAATAAATCTACCTGAACAACCTACTAAAAGAGATAGTAAATTTAAGGAAACGCTTCATGAACAAATGCGTTTTGTAAAGAGTTTTCTCTATCTTACAAAAAAAATATTTATGTTTTAATCTCTAGAAGATAAGCTAAATGTTTAAAACTTTGCTTTAAGTCTGATAATTCAGATTTTAAGCAAGGTTTTTGTTTTAAATCCCTTTTGGAATTGCATTAATAAGCTTTTTAGTATACGCTTTTTTAGGTGTTGCATAAATAACATCGGCATCACCTAGTTCTTCAATTTTACCCTTATTCATAACCAGCAACTGGTCCGCCATATATTTTACAACAGCCAAATCGTGAGAGATAAAAATATATGTAAATCCAAAATCTTCTTTTAATTCGTTTAGCAGATTAAGCACTTGTGCTTGTACCGAAATATCTAATGCAGAAACAGACTCATCACAAACAATAAGTTTAGGTTGCAACGCTATGGTTCTTGCAATACCAATACGCTGGCGTTGTCCACCAGAGAATTCATGAGGGTATCTATTAAAATAATCTTCAGATAAGCCTACACGTTTTAAAATCTCTAACACTTTAGTTTTACGTGCTTCGTCTGAATTAAAAAGACGATGCACTTTCATGGGTTCTAGTATTGCTTTTCCAACTGGAATTCTAGGATTTAAAGATGCAAAAGGGTCTTGAAAAATTATTTGAATGTCTTTTCTTAGTTTTCTAATTTCCAATTTTGATAACCTTGTAATATCTCTTCCATCATATAAGATAGATCCAGCTGTTGCTTTATCTAATTGCAGAATAGCATTACCTAAAGTAGATTTTCCACAACCAGACTCACCAACTAAACCTAAAGTTTCGCCTTCATACAGTTTAAAACTTACACCGTTAACAGCCTTAAATAGTTGTGGTTTAGAAAACCATCCAGATTTAGAAATATATGTTTTTTCGATATTTATTACCTCTAGTAAAGGTGTTTTGTTATAGAGTAATTTATGAGATTGTTGTCTTTGTTCTGGTGTAATTATTTCAGATTTAGGTGTATTTTCTAAAAAATCTTTAATGGTTGGTAATACTTTTAAACGTTTATCTAGAGAAGGACGAGAATTAATTAATGCTTTTGTATAATTGTTTTTTGGGGTTTTAAAAATGGTTGAAATAGCGCCTTGTTCAACAATTTCACCCTTATACATTACTAAAACTCTATCTGCTATTTCCGAAATAAGTGCCAAATCGTGAGTAATAAAAATGATACTCATTTTAGTGTCTGCTTGAAGCTCTTTTAGCAGGTGTATTATTTCTTTTTGAACAGTAACATCTAAAGCGGTTGTAGGTTCATCTGCAATTAAAATATCAGGTTTACAAGCAATAGCCATAGCTATCATTACGCGTTGTTTTTGCCCTCCAGAAATTTCATGGGGATACGATTTAAAAACACGTTTAATATTAGGAAGTTTTACTTTATCAAATAAAGAAAGTGTTTCTGTTTTTGCATCTGTTTTTGATAAATCGGTGTGTTGTAAAAGTATTTCTTGCACTTGTTTACCACAAGTCATTGATGGATTTAAAGAACTCATAGGTTCTTGAAAAATCATAGCTATTTTTTTACCTCTTATATTTTGAAAAGCTCTACTTGAGGTTTGTGTTAAGTCAATGTCATTATATAATATTGTTCCTGATGTAATTCTAGAAATTCGTTTTGGCAATAGCCCTAGTATTGCTAATGATGATACCGATTTTCCTGAACCAGATTCTCCAACAATACCTAAGATTTCGTTTTCATCTAGATGGTATGAAATGTTGTGTATAACTTCATTCTTGTTAAATGCGATTGATAAATTAGAAATAGATAAAATAGAAGACATTTAGAAAATAAAATAAACTGGTTCTTTCAAATATACTTAAATAGAAACATTAAAATACAATTGTTAACTATAATAAAAATGTAGGCTTTTACTTCAAAAATAATAAGGATAACCCATAAATTTAGTTTTTGACTAAAAAATTAACATTTATAGTCAGTATTTTCTTAAAATTATATATTACTTTAAATGCAATTTAAAAATTAATTAACCAACCAATATGAAAAAGTATACAATAACCTTTGTGCTATTATTAAGTGTTTTATTTGTTTTTTCTCAAGAAAACAATAGTCCAAAACGTATTTCAATTGTAAATCCCTCTCACAATACAATTCACAAAATTCAAAAAGCAGGTATAGATTTATCTTGCGGGCCGCGATTTATTAATAACAACTTAGAATTAGAGTTGAGTTATAATGAAATATTAGTGCTACAAAAAAGCGGTATTAGTTATAATATATTAATTGATGATTTAACTAGCTATTACAGTCAAAGAAATGCTTTTGAATTACCAATAGCTAAGAATAAACTTAGGACTTTAAAAAAGAAACCGAAGCAACAAATAAACAGTTCTTCTACTCAAAAAAGTTTGAGTTTACAAAATATTCTAGTAGGTAATCCTACCCAACATGATGAGTGTGAGGAAATAAATTGGCCAGTACCTACAAATTATCAACTAGGAAGTATGGGCGGTTGTTTAACGGTTAGTGAAACATTAGCGCAGTTAGATTTAATGCGCAGTTTGTACCCAAATCTAATTTCGGTTAAAACAGATGCATCTTCAACAGGGCAAACTACACATGGTAATTCTACAGGCGGCACTACATGGCCAGGACAAACTATTTATTATGTGAGAATATCTGATAATCCAGATATAGATGAAGCTTCTGAGCCAGAAACTCTAATTACAGGAATGACTCACGCTAGAGAGGTAAATAGTTTAATGAATATAATGTACTTTATGTGGTACATGTTAGAAAATTATGATAGCGACCCGTTTGTAAAAAATGTAATAGATAATCAAGAGTTATACTTTATACCAATTATGAATCCAGATGGTTTAAGATGGAATGAGGTAATTGCGCCAAATGGTGGTGGTTTACAGCGTAAAAATTTAAGACCTGGAATTGCCGATAATGGAACGACTAACACTTCAAACAATGTAAGAGGTATAGATTTAAATAGAAATTTTAATTATTACTGGGGTTTTGATAATACTGGATCTTCACCTACTGCTTCGAGTAATGTTTACAGGGGTGCCTCGGCAGGTTCTGAGCCAGAAACACAAATTGTACAAGATTTTGTTTTAAATCATGATGTTAAGGTTGGTGTAAATCACCATTCGGGATTAAACTCTATAGTTACCTCATCATACAATGGTAATTTAAATGCTGCAGATTCTGGAAGAGAAGATGAGTATGCAAAAATATGTCACGATTTAACGCACTACAACCGTTATATTTATGGTTCTGCTCCTAATACCTTAACTTCTGCAAATGGCGATGTAAACGATTGGATGCTTGGAGGAGTATCTGTTACATCTGGCGGACAAACTAGCTCTGGTTCTGGTAAAGATGTTTTGGCTTTTGCTCCAGAAAATGGTGATGATTTTTGGCCTGCCCCATCAGAGATTACACCTATTGCACAAAGGGCAATGCGTATCAATTTTCTTTCAGTATTGTATTCTGGAAAGTTTGCTAAACTACATGATTTGAATACTAGTGATATTAACTCAACCGCTGGCGACTTAACTTTTGGAATAGAATACCTTGGCAAAACATACGATGATATAACGCTAACGGTAACGCCAGTGTCGTCAAACATCACATCTATAACATCACCTTCTGTTCAAACAGGTTGGACTAAGTTAGAACAAAGAAATTTAGTAGTGCCTTATGCACTTGATGCTGGAATTCAACCTAATGACGAAATTGAATTTCAAGTTACACTAAGTAATGATGATTTTGTACTCTATCAAGCCAATTATGTAAAGTATTATCAATCTAACGTGATTTTTCAAGATGATCCAGATGTAACAGGAATAGGTAATTGGACAACCACAGGCGGTAGTTGGGGTACAACTACAGACGCTTATTCTGGATCTGCTGCTATAACAGATTCTCCTTCTGGGTCTTACAGTAATAATACCAATAAGGCCATTACTTTAAATTCTGTAATAGATTTATCAGGAACGTCTCAATCTCTAATTCAATTTTATGCCAAATGGGATTTAGAAAGAAATTACGATTTGGTTCAAATAGAGGCAAGTACCAATGGTGGAAATAGTTGGAATGCACTATGCGGAAACTACAATAAACCTGCAGCAGCTTTTAATACTAATTTTCATTTGAATAAAAATACCAATGCTTTTAGAAACCACCAATCTAACAACGGAGATATAGTTTACGATGGTGATACGATGGATAAGTGGGTTATGGAAGAAATTTATATTAATGCCACCGAAAATAGTTTTTTGCTCGGTGCAAACAATGTCCAGGTTCGTTTTAGGTTAAAAAGTGATAGCGTAAATAGAGAAGACGATTTAACAACAACCTTTGATGGATTTACTTTTGATGATTTTAGGGTAATAAGTATTGAAACACCCTGCGTTTTATCAGTGCCTACAGGTTTAGCAAGTAGCAACATAACCTCTACTGCCGCTACTTTAAGTTGGGATAATATCTCATCTGCATCTTACGATTTAAGATATAGAGAAGTAGGAACTCAAAATTGGATAGATATTAATAATTTAACTACTGCTACCACAACTATAACGGGTTTAACAAATCCTGTTGCTTATGAAGCTCAAGTAAGAGCTAAGTGCGCAACTACTAATTCCAATTATACAGCACTTATTAATTTTTCAACGGTTACTGTAGTAGGTTGTTCTTCAGGAATAACAACATTTCCTTATACCGAAGGATTCGAAGGCTCTATTGGAGCATGGTCTCAAGTATCAGGAGACGATTTAAATTGGTTGGTAGATTCAGGAGGGACACCTTCGAATAATACAGGTCCTTCATCTGCAATACAAGGCTCAAGCTATATTTATGTAGAAGCTTCTGTTAATGGTACTGGTTACCCCAACAAAAGAGCTCTCTTAGTATCGCCTTGTTTTGATTTGTCAAATGCGTCTCAGGCAAGTTTTAGTTTTCAATACCACATGTTTGGAGCATCTGATGTGGGTACAATTGATGTGGAGATTAGCAACGATGATGGTGCTACTTGGACGAGTTTATGGAGCCAGTCAGGAAATCAAGGAAATACATGGTTGCCAGTTAATCTGGATTTAACCTCTTACGCAGGTAACAGTGTTCAATTGAGGCTTAACAGATTTGTAGGTAGTACATGGCAAGCTGATATTGCAATAGATGATATTAATTTGTCTACAATTGAAACAGACACCACAGCACCAGTCATCACATTAAACGGTGCAGCAACTATTGATTTAAGTCTCGGTGATGTTTACACAGAAGCAGGCGCAACAGCTACAGACGATTTAGATGGCGATATAACCGCAGCAATTGTAATTGGTGGCGATGTAGTAGATACTAACACAGCAGGTACTTATTTAGTAACTTATGATGTAACTGATGCCGCAGGAAACCCTGCAACGCAAGAAGTAAGAACAATAAATATAATACCAGACACCACAGCACCAGTCATCACAATAAACGGTGCAGTAATCATAGATTTAAGTCTCGGTGATGTTTACACAGAAGCAGGCGCAACAGCTACAGACGATTTAGATGGCGATATAACCGCAGCAATTGTAATTGGTGGCGATGTAGTAGATACTAACACAGCAGGTACT
>NZ_JBLFEN010000005.1:273614-274180 GCF_047345485.1 Hyunsoonleella sp. 2307UL5-6
AACTTATGATGTAACTGATGCCGCAGGAAACCCTGCAACGCAAGAAGTAAGAACAATAAATATAATACCAGACACCACAGCACCAGTCATCACAATAAACGGTGCAGTAATCATAGATTTAAGCCTTGGTGATGTTTACACAGAAGCAGGCGCAACAGCTACAGACGATTTAGATGGCGACATAACCGCAGCAATTGTAATTGGTGGCGATGTAGTAGATACTAATACAGCAGGCACTTATTTAGTAACTTATGATGTAACTGATGCCGCAGGAAACTCTGCGACACAAGAAGTAAGAACAATAAATATAATACCAGATACCACAGCACCAGTCATTACATTAAATGGTGCAGCAACCATAGATTTAAGTCTTGGTGATAATTATACAGAAGCAGGCGCAACAGCTACAGACGATTTAGATGGCGACATCACCGCAGCAATTATAATTGGTGGCGATGTAGTAGATACTAATACAGCAGGCACTTATTTAGTAACTTATGATGTAACTGATGCCGCAGGAAACTCTGCGACACAAGAAGTAAGAACAATAAATATAATACCAGATA
>NZ_JBLFEN010000005.1:274529-344739 GCF_047345485.1 Hyunsoonleella sp. 2307UL5-6
AACTTATGATGTAACTGATGCCGCAGGAAACTCTGCGACACAAGAAGTAAGAACAATAAATATAATACCAGATACCACAGCACCAGTCATCACATTAAACGGTGCAGCAACCATAGATTTAAGTCTTGGTGATGTTTACACAGAAGCAGGCGCAACAGCTACAGACGATTTAGATGGCGACATTACCGCAGCTATTGTAATTGGTGGCGATATAGTAGATATTAACACGGCAGGCACTTATTTAGTAACTTATGATGTAACTGATGCCGCAGGAAACTCTGCGACACAAGAAGTAAGAACAATAAATATAATACCAGATACCACAGCACCAGTCATCACATTAAACGGTGCAGCAACCATAGATTTAAGCCTTGGTGATGTTTACACAGAAGCAGGCGCAACAGCCACAGACGATTTAGATGGCGACATAACCGCAGCAATTATAATTGGTGGCGATATAGTAGATACTAACACGGCAGGTACGTATGTAGTAACTTATAACGTTAGTGATGCTTCAGGTAATGCAGCAACAGAGTTAATAAGAACAGTTACTGTGTCTTCTGTTATCAATGGGTGTTCTGGAGGAATAGCATCATTTCCATATGCTGAAGGTTTTGAAAACACATTGGGTGGTTGGGTACAATCGTCTTCTGATGATTTAGATTGGTTGATAGATGCTAATGGTACACCATCAAATAATACAGGACCATCAAGTGCTATTGAGGGTAACTCTTATATTTTTGTAGAAGCATCGGTTAACGGAACAGGGTTTCCTAATAAAAGAGCACTACTTACATCGCCGTGTTTTGATTTAAGTGCGCTTACACAAGCAACATTTAGCTTTAATTATCACATGTTCGGAGCAACAGATATAGGAACTATTGCTTTAGAAATTAGTGATGATGAAGGTACAACATGGACGAGTATTTGGAGTGAAAGTGGAAATAAAGGAAATTCGTGGCAAACAGCAACTATTAACTTATCAACCTATGTTGGTAGAGGCATACAATTAAGATTTAACAGATTTGTAGGTAGTACTTGGCAAGCCGATATTGCAATAGATGCTATTAGTTTAATTGATGAAGAGGTCATTATAGAAAGTTGCTCAGGAGGGATAACTAACTTCCCATATATCGAAAGCTATGAAAATACAATAGGAGATTGGACACAATCTACTACCGATGATATTAATTGGACGGTTGATGCTAACGGCACACCATCAAACGGAACAGGTCCTTCTAGTGCTATAGATGGTGGTTCGTATATTTATGTTGAAGCTTCTGGCAATGGAGACGGTTTCCCAAATAAACAAGCCATTATTAATTCGCCTTGTTACGATTTAACCTCTGTAACTACAGCTAGTTTTAGTTTTAATTATCATATGTTTGGAGCTGCGGATATAGGAACGATAGCTTTAGAAGCTAGTAATGATAATGGTATGAGTTGGACAACATTATGGAGCGAATCTGGTAATAAAGGTAATTCTTGGCAATCGCAAATAATAGATCTTTCTGTTTACGTTGGTAATAGCGTGCAATTACGTTTTAACAGAGTTACAGGTGGTACTTGGCAAGCCGATATTGCTATTGATAATATTAACTTAACCACTAGTTCTGGAGCCGCTAAGGATACTATAAAAGATAAATTTGATACTATATCAAATACGCTTACACTATATCCAAATCCAGTAAAAGATGTATTAAACCTTAAAACACTAAAACGTGGCATACTTACCTATAAAATTATAAATTCTTTAGGACAAATAATTCACGAAGGTAAAGAAGGGAACAGAATAATTGTAGATCGTTTAGAAGCGGGAATGTATTTTATTGAAGTAACCCAAGGCAACGATAAAATGATGAAACGCTTTATAAAAGAATAGTTAATAGCGCTATTTAATAAAAAAGTCCAGATTTTAAATCTGGACTTTTTTTATATCTGTATAATTTCATCATCACTCAATAAAGCATCACCGCGTAAACGCAAAAATATTTGAGCCACAGCAATCGTATCTTTTTCGCAATAAATAATAATTCTGTCAATATCACCGTCTTCATAATACACACTGCAAACTTCACTACCATCAATATCATCTTTTGGCGAAGGAATACCTAAAACATTAGTTAATAATTTTAAAGACGTATAGGTTTTGTAATCTCCAAACTTCCATAGTTCTAGTGTATCCAGATGCGGTACTTCCCATGGTTTTTTACCAAATAAATTTAGTTTGTAGGGCAACTCAATATTATGAATAATCATACGGCGCGCAATGTAAGGGAAGTCAAATTCCTTTCCATTATGAGCACAAAGTAAATGTTTAGTTTGATTAAAATGAGACTCTAATAAGTTTTTAAAATCCTTTAAGATAGTTATTTCATCACCATAAAAAGAAGTGACTCTAAATACACGGCGTTGCCCCTGAAAGTTAAAATAACCCACAGAAATACAAACAATTTTTCCAAATTCTGCCCAAATACCAGCACGATCGTAAAACTCTTCCGCAGTAAATTCATCTTTACGTTGATAGCGCGATTTGTGTTCCCAAAGCGTTTGTTTCGTATCGTCTAATTCAGAAAAATGTTGAGTTTCCGGGACGGTTTCTATGTCTAGAAATAGTATGTCTTCAAGATTTAATTTAGTAATCATCACCCATCATTTTATAAGCTTCCTTAATATAAATATCTATGTCAGCGGTAAACTGTCCCACTACTTTATCATTACCTTTAGAGTGCCCTAGCCTTACAATAATAACATTATCATTAGGCTCTACAATAACATACTGACCCAAATGACCACGCATCATAAAAAAGTTTTTATTTCCTATAGATTTTAACCACCAACCATAGCCGTAAGCATCACCATTAGGGTATACAGGTTTTAAAGATTTTGCTACAAAAGCAGAATCTAACAGTTGCTTACCATTCCATTTGCCATAATCTTTATAGAGTTTTCCAAAACGGGCAAAATCTTTTGCATTACTGGCAATACAACAATAGGCTTTAACCAAATCATGATCTTTACTATCTATTTGCCAAAGTGTAGCGTTTTCAGAACCCAAAGGTTTCCAAAAGCTCTCGGCTAAATAGTTATAGAGTTTTTTACCGGTAGCTTTTTCAATTACCATAGCCAGCATTTGCGTGTCTCCACTTGAATATTTAAAGGATTTACCAGGTTCGGTTTCAACGTTTAAACCAAGCATTACTTTTTTTAAATCATCATCAAAATAGGCTCTTGTTACAATTGAAAACGGAGAGTAATATTTCTCATCCCAAGTGGTTCCTGATGCCATACTAGAAAGGTCTCCTACGGTCATTTTAGCTGCTAAGTCCTCATTAAAATGGGGTAAAAAATCATTTACGGGTTGGTCTAAACTTTTTATATGGCCTTCCATAATAGCTTTTCCTAAAAGTCCAGATACATAACTTTTAGCCATAGAAAACGAGTTGGTTTTAGAGTTCTCATTAAATCCATCATAATAGTTTTCAAACCAAATACTGTCATTTTTAATAATCACATAAGCAACTGTTTCGTTTACTTTATGTATGGAATCTAAAGCTTTGGTTTCTTTAACCAAATTATAATTTTTATGATTTGGCCAGGGTTGAGGTGTATCGTTATCAATTTTCTGATTATCAAAATATTTATAATCCTCTAAATAGGCAGTAGTATGTCCTTTTAAATATATGGTTCGTACAGCCTTAATAAGGTAATCGGTATCAGTAAGGTATAGTATAACAATAAGTACACCAATAAAGATGACTAACCATTTAAAAAGTTTTTTTAAAAATTTCATTTACACGTTTTAAGTAAAACCTAAAGATATGAAAATTCATATGGATTGTAAAAAGCAGAGAAATAGCTACTTAGGTAGCATATTTTTTTTGCGCTTAGCCTTATAGAATGATTTGTTAGCTATATACATTGTTTTATTAAGTTCAGCAATAACAACACCTTCTTTTGTTAGTATATTAGGCGTTTTAATAACATCTATTTCGCCATTATTGGCAACATCTTTTTTTATAGTTTCAATCTCCTCTTTAGAAAACGTAAACTCACAAAATATAGTAGTTCTTGCAGGTTTTCTATAGCGTATAGTTGCTGCTTTATCCCACACCACGTAGTTATCTCCTAGAATATTTATTAATTGAATCATGTAAATAGGGTCTGTAGCCGAAAGCATGCTCCCGCCAAAAATAGAACCTACATAATTTTTATTTTTCCAACTTAAAGGTATTTTAATTTTTACAAAGTGAAGATCTTCTGAAACCTCAATAATTTTACCTGTAGAACGGCTATACATGGGCGACCAGTTAAACCCATATTTATAAATTTGGGCATCAGTAAAAAAGCGTTTAGCTATGTTGGCAATAGTTTTGTACATCTATATGCAATATAACTTTTTTTAATGAAGGTGATTTTAAATAGAGAAGCCTTAAAATAAAGATTGTTGTTTATAAGGACTTTCGTGGTTTAACAACCATTGTTTACGGTGTATACCACCAGCATAACCCGTAAGCGCACCATTGCTACCAATTACACGATGACAAGGAATGATAATCCAAAGCGGATTTTTACCATTGGCGTTAGCAACTGCTCGAATGGCTTTTATATCGCCAATTTGTTTAGATAATTCTAGATAAGAAGTTGTCTTACCGAAGGGAATTTGTTCTAGTTGTTTCCAAACGCGGTTTTGAAATTCAGTACCAGTTGCGTTGAGTTTTAAGTCGAAGTTTTTACGTGTACCTTCAAAATACTCGTTAAGTTGAATAGCACAATCTTCTAACACTGTAGGAATAACGTCTGTAATTTTTTCTTCAGAATTAAGAATAGTAACTGATGCAATACCATCTACATTACCAATAATTTTTGTAAACCCTAAAGGTGAATTGATAATACAGGTTTCCATCTATTCCTGCGATTTGTCTTCCTCTATAATGCCTAATTTTTTAGCACGAGCTTCCCAACTTTTTCTAGCCAAATGTTGCAAATCAGAAACGTTATCGCTCTCGTCCATTATCTCTAAACCAAGTAAAGTTTCAATAACGTCCTCCATAGTTACTAAACCACTTACTGAGCCATACTCGTCAACAACAAGTGCCATGTGATTTCTAGTATCTACTAATTTTTCGAATAAAGTAGGGATAGGCAAATTTCTATCCACAACAATAATATCTCGTTTTAATTCTGATAGTTTTTTACTGTTATTATCAAGTGCCATTTCTTTAAAAATCTCATCTTTAAGCACAAGTCCTGTTATATTATCAGAATCGTTAGTATAAACAGGAATTCTAGAAAAACGTAGGTTTAAGTTTCGTTTAAAAAAATCTTCAACCGTAGTTTTTTCATCTTCGGTTTTCATTACCGTTCTTGGTGTCATTACATCTTTTGCAAAAATTTCTTTAAAGTTTAAAAGATTTTTAATGATTTTACTCTCGTTTTCCTGAAATACTCCTTCTTCGTGAGCAATATCAGTCATGGCCATAAACCCTTCTCTACTTAACACACTACCGTGGCCTTTACCGCCAATAAGTTTTGTGGTTAGTTGTAATAACCACAAGATACCTGTCCACTTCAAAGGAAAAATTAAAACCAGTAATGTTTTAGATGCAAAATTTGCAAGTCCTTTCCAGTAGGTGGCACCAATAGTTTTTGGGATGATTTCAGAAGCTACTAAAATTAAAAATGTCATGATTGCTGAAACAATACCAACAGTATTTATACCTAAAATATCCCAATCTAAATCAAGATTTTCAGCTTCAATACCTACCATCATAGCGCCTAAAGTGTGCGCAATGGTATTTAGTGTAAGTATAGCAATTAGTGGTTTATCTACATCTTTTTTTAATTTTTCTAGAGTTGTTGCGTATTCTTTCCCTTCTTGTTTTTTAACATTAATAAAAGTGGGTGTAACGCTAAGTAAAACAGCCTCTAGAATAGAACATAAAAACGAAAAGAATATGGATATGGTTGCCCAAAATATAAGTGCGCTCATTTAAAGTTTATTTAGATGCTAAAATAGTTAAATTTTATTTTGTAAATTACTTGAGCAAATACCTAATATTGGGTATTGATTTTTCTTCCTAAAAGAATCAAAAAAAATAGTGTAACAGGAGGTTTCGGGAAAGACTTTCCAGAAGATGATAATTTAATAACATTATTAGGTGTTAATTGGGAGGTTGATTTTGGAGATGAATCATTTTCTAATTAAATAAGAAGGCTTTTACGAAATCAGTTTCACAACATCCTTAGCAAAATAAGAAGCAATAATATCTGCCCCAGCACGTTTAAAGGCCATTGTAGTTTCTAGCATCACTTGGTCGTGGTTTAACCATCCTTTTTCGGCAGCAGCTTTAATCATAGCATATTCACCAGAAACTTGATACACAGCTACGGGTACATCCACTTCGTTTTTAATGTCTCGAAGAATATCTAAATAAGAAATTCCTGGTTTTACCATTACAATATCTGCGCCTTCATTAATATCCATTTCGGTTTCTTTGATGGCTTCAAAACGGTTGCCATAATCCATTTGATAGGTTTTTTTATCTTTAGGAATATCAACCATATCCACAGGAGCAGAATCTAAAGCATCCCGAAAAGGGCCGTAAAAAGCTGATGCGTATTTAGCCGAATAACTCATAATCCCTGTATTGGTAAAACCTTCATCTTCTAAAGCTTCACGAATGGTAAGAATACGTCCATCCATCATATCACTAGGTGCCACAAAATCTGCGCCTGCTTGGACATGAGAGATACTCATTTCTGCTAAAAATTCAGCAGTTTCATCGTTAAGTATGTGTCCGTTTTCAATAATACCGTCATGTCCGTAAGCTGAATATGGGTCTAGAGCTACATCCGTCATTACCAACATATTCGGACACACATTTTTAACGGTTTTTATGGCGCGTTGCATGAGCCCGTCTGGGTTTAAAGCTTCTTTTCCTGCATTGTCCTTTAGGTTGTCAGGGACTTTTACAAAAAGTAAGACTGATTTTAAACCCAGTTTCCACAATGCTTTAACTTCGTTTTCTAATAGATCTAAGCTATAGCGAAAGTAATTGGGCATAGAAGGAATTTCATCTTTAATGCCTTTGCCTTCCACCACGAAAAGTGGTACTAAAAAATCATTTGGAGTTATTATGGTTTCTCGAACTAAAGAACGAATGGCTTCATTGGTTCTTAGTCTTCGGTTTCTTTTTAATGGGAACATAGTTTTTATTTTTATAAACCTCACAGGTTTTTAAAACCTGTGAGGTTTTAATTAGTTTTAAACCCAGTTTACAGGGTTTTTCAATACCTCAATTAATTTTCCCTCTTCACTTCCTTCTTCAGGATGATGGTCATAAACCCATTGCACATGTGGTGGTAAGCTCATTAAAATACTTTCAATGCGTCCGTTAGTTTTTAGTCCAAAAAGGGTGCCTTTATCATGCACTAAATTAAATTCTACATAGCGTCCACGACGGATTTCTTGCCAATTGCGTTGGGCTTCTGTGTATGCTAAATCTTTTCGTTTTTCAACAATTGGCACATAAGCATCTAGAAAGCTGTCTCCAACTTCAGTTACAAAGTTGTACCAGTCTTTCATGGTCATATCATCTGAGGCTTTGCAATAATCAAAAAATAGCCCGCCAATACCTCGGCCTTCGTTTCTATGAGCGTTATAGAAATACTCGTCGCAGCGTGCTTTGTATTTTGGGTAAAACTCAGGGTTATGCTTGTCGCATGCATTTTTACAAGTTTGATGAAAATGTGTAGCGTCTTCCTCATACAAGTAATAAGGCGTTAAATCTTGTCCGCCACCAAACCAACTATCAATAATTTCTCCAGTCTCATTATACATTTCAAAATAGCGCCAATTGGCATGTACAGTTGGTACCATTGGGTTTTTTGGGTGCAAGACTAAACTTAATCCGCAGGCAAAAAAATCAACATCGCCTACTTTAAAATAGGCTTGCATGGATTTTGGGAGTTTACCGTGAACACCGGATATATTAACACCTCCTTTTTCAAAAACGTTTCCGTTTTCAATAACGCGGGTACGTCCGCCACCGCCTTCTGGTCGTTTCCAAATATCTTCTTGAAATTTGGCTTTACCGTCAATAGCTTCTAGTGTTGAGGTAATGCTGTCTTGTAAATCTTGTATATAATTATAAAATTTATCTTTCATTTATTCAATCTCCTTATAAAGTTCATATAACTCCATATCTAAAGGTGCTTCTTCTGGAGGTGTATGTTCATTTTTTAATGTTTTAATATGTGTGAAATTACAATTTTTGGCAACTTTAGTACTCGCATAATTACTTTTATGCACAATGATTTGTAAAGTCTCTAAATCTAGATTTTCAAAAGCATAATCAGATAATTTTTCAATAACCTCTGTCATTACACCTTTGCCTTCAATAGTGTAATCTATAGCGTAAGTAAATTCGCCTCGTTTTTTACTCCAATCTATTGCTTTTATGTATACTATACCCAGTAACTTATATCCTTCATTATGTTTTATAGTGAATAGAAATTCTTTTTTTTTGTTGAATTCTTTCACCTTTTTTTCAACAAAAATTTTTGATAAATCTGGTGTTAAGTTTTGCTCTAATGTTTTTGGAAAATAGTGTTTTAGTCGTTCATTATTAGCCACAGCAAAGTCACATACACCCCAAGCATCTTTTAAGTTAATTGCACTTATGTAATATAGGTCTAAATTAAGCATATGTAGCGTTTTTAACTTTTTTAGGACCTACAATAAGTAATACAGCCTCTATAAGTGTTAGTGCACAATAGTAAAAAAAACCAAAACCAATGGCTATATGCGGCTTATCTATAAATGCACCGCTTGCTTTTGTGTGATTAAAATATCCCGATGCATCTAAAAATGATGGTGTTAATCCTAATTCGCCAAAAATACTATTTGTAAATACACACACAAAAATTAATACAAAATAAGAAAATGCCCCTAACGTAGAAGTTAAGATAGCTTTATTTTTTAAGGCGGAACTAACATCAGAAAACGCAAAACGCATCCTGTTTAAAATAATAAAGCCATAAATAATCAATATAGAGTTATCTGGCATACTTTGAGAAAATGCCCAAGCGAAAAGGCCATAAATAGGTACTAAAATATATAGTGATATTTTTTTTGGCATTACTGCCATAAAAACGCCAGAGTGCATCAATATAAACTCAAAAGCCATAAGTACGGCCATGGCATATATTTTTTCAGCATCATCGAAATTAGGTTGGTACCATAGTTTTAAAAACTGAAAAGCAATAATAAGATGCATTAAAATACCAGCATACTCAAAAGGTTTGTTGTATTTTTCGACAATATTAACCATGTGCTTTTACCTTTTGGTGCTGTTTATTTTTTTAACTGTTGTTGCGCTAGCTGCAGTAACCGATAACGGCAAAACTAAAATTACACCAACTATAGGAATTAGTAAACATAAAATAAAAACAATACCGTTACCAATGGCCAAACCACGATTTTTTCGCACGAATAGCAAACTTTCTTTATAGGGGTAGTGACGCTCCAAGGTATAATCAATATTACCAAAACCAGCATAATAGGCTTGTACCATAAACAGCAAAATGGTAGAAAATATATTTACAAATGGAATGAATTTTAAAAGTAGAATTGGAATCGTTAATAATAATTCCATCAACAAGTTTCTTCCATTAATACGAATACCACGCCACAGTTGTTGCGTAAATGTAGTATCTCTGTGCGAATGTGGTGGGTTTCCTGTAAAATAGGCTTCTATTTTTTCAGAAACAGGACTCATAAATGGTGCAGATAGTGCCATTATAATATGTTTGAAAAGAATAATACCGATAACAACAATTATTAAACCGCCAATAAAATTACTAATGCTAGTAAATGTGTCTTTTCCCCAATCCCAAATCCAAATTTTTGAAATAAAACCACCAATATTATCTGATAATCCGTAAGCTGAACCAAAAACAACTATAGCAGTAACAAGGCTTATACCCATAGGAATAGCAAAATACTTCCAAAGTTTTAATTTAGAAATTAAACCAAAAGCACCTAAGTATGCTTTAATTCCAGAAATGATGTTTTTTATCATAGTTAAACTGCAATATCACCTTTTAAAACTGGTAGGTTTTCCTCGTCATTTTTACTTCTAGACCAAATTGCTAATCCAAAAGTTAGCACCCCTAAACGCCCTATAAACATGAGTAGAATTACAACCACTTTTCCAAATGTATTAATATCGGATGTAATTCCGGTACTTATACCAACCGTACCTAATGCAGATGCTACTTCAAAGAGGATTTCTTCAAATTTCAAATCATTAGTCAGTGTAATTAGAAATGTACCTATCAAAATAATGCTTGTATAAAAAATGAATGCTGAGGTAGCAATGTATAAACGCTCATAAGGAATAATACGTCCTAAAAATGTAATGTGTTTGCTACCTTTTAGTTGACTTTTCAATATCGCAAAAACTGCTGTAAGGGTTGTTATTTTTATACCTCCAGCAGTTCCAGAAGGTGAAGCACCAACGTACATTAAAAAGATACAAATAAGCATCATGGCTTGAGAAAATAACCCGAAGTCTACGGTGTTAAAACCAACGGTAGTCATCGCCGTCATGGTTTGAAAAAACGAAGCTAAGAACCTTGATTTTCCAGACATGCTGGTAATAGAAGGTTCAAAAAAATAAAAGAAAAGCGTTCCACAGGTTAAAAGAATTATAAAACCGTAAAGAATAATCTTAGTGGTAAAACTTAACTTATGAGATTTCTTTTTAATAAACATCCCGAAGTCAGTAATAACTATAAAGCCCAGTGAACCACAAATAGCCAACATAGAGATGATAAAATTCACAAAATTATCATCCACATATTCAGTAAAACCACTATTAAACAAACTAAAACCTGCAGTACAAAATGTGCTAATACTATGAAAGATAGACGACCATAGTGTTTCCCAAAAAGGTGTGCCATCGTTCTTGAAAGCTATAAAAAATAGAATGGCTCCTAGGAGTTCCATAATAAAAGTGAATAGAATAACTGATTTTAAAAAATCATTTATTTTAATAGTTTTTGGTAGTGTGAATTCTGTAGATAATATTTTTTTATGCCAGATAGTCATTTTTCGTGTTGTAGATAGTAGCATAAATGTGGTAAAGGATAAATAACCAATACCTCCAAGCTGAATGAGTATCATGATGATAAACTGACCGAAAAAATTATAAGTATCAAAAATAGAAACAGTAACTAAACCCGTTGTTGATACTGCTGAAGTAGATATGAATAAATGATCTAATAAGGGAACACTTTCTTTTTGAACTACTGGAAGGCATAATAATAAGAAACCTAGAATGATATAGGTGAAAAAGCCGTAAAATAAATTTTGTTGTGGCGACCAACCTCTTTTTAATAAGGCGTATTTTTTTGTTAGCTGCTGAAATTTATTAGGCATAATATTTAAAGTTATTTATATAAAAATAAACTTTTTTAAAACGAAAATAAAATTAATAGACGTTACTATTGCGTTAGGGATTGAACGGCCTGTTTGAGCTCCTCGCAGAGAGCGAGTAGTGAAAGCCCGACCCCGATTTTTTATCGAGGGTAACGCCCTAAATATTTTAAATTCCGTATTCTTTTACGGCATCAATAAATGCTTTTGCGTTATCCAAACCAATATTAGGTAAAATACCGTGGCCAAGATTTACTATGTATTTGTCTTTTCCAAATTCATCTATCATTTGGTGTACCATTTTTTTTATTTCTGCTGGAGGAGAAAATAAGCGTGTTGGGTCAAAATTACCCTGTAACGTGATGTTTCCGCCTGTTAAATAACGAGCATTTCTAGCAGAACACGTCCAATCTACACCTAAGGCACTTGCGCCAGATTTTGCCATTTCACCAAGTGCAAACCAACAGCCTTTTCCAAAGGCGATTACAGGTGCATCGTTTTTTAAAGCATCTATAATTTGCTGGATGTATTGCCATGAAAATTCTTGGTAATCAACAGGTGAGAGCATACCTCCCCAAGAATCGAAAACTTGTACGGCGTTACAACCTGCTTTCACTTTTTCTTTAAGATACGCAATAGTGGTATCGGTTATTTTTTGTAATAATTGGTGCGCCGCGATTGGGTTTGTAAAACAAAACTCTTTGGCTTTATCGAAATTTTTACTGCCTTGTCCTTGCACGCAATAGCAAAGTATAGTCCATGGAGAACCTGCGAAACCTATTAAAGGAATCTCATCGTTCAGTTTTTCTTTAGTGGCTTTTATAGCTTGATACACGTAGTTAAGACTTTCTTTTACGTCTGGAACAATTACATTATCAACATCTTTTTGAGAGCGTACGGGATGTGGTAAATACGGACCAAAATTAGGTTTCATTTGCACCTCGATATTCATAGCCTGCGGAATAACTAAAATATCACAGAATAAAATAGCGGCATCCATTCCGTATCTTCGGATGGGTTGCACCGTAATTTCACTTGCTAATTCTGGAGTTTGGCAACGCGTAAAGAAATCGTATTTCGCTTTAATTTTCATGAATTCTGGCAAATAACGCCCTGCTTGACGCATCATCCAAACTGGTGGGCGACTAACTGTTTCTCCTTTTAATGCTCTTAAAAATAAATCGTTTTTCATAATCAGCCTTTGGCTTTTGGCTTTTAGCTATTAGCTAAAAAGCGTTAACTATTTTTAATTTTATTTATTAAACTATTTATCATTCTTGCTTCCTTTTGGATTAAGCAAAAAATGGCTTTTAGTTCTTTTTTATCTATAAATTTTAATTCTTGAGCAATAATTAATTGTGTTTCAACTTCGAAAAGTGAGCCTATCGATATTTCCAAGAATCGTTTAAATTCAACTTCACTATTTCTACTACAACCTTCTGCAATATTTGATGGTATGGAAACAACTGCTCTTGTAATTTGACTTCTTAAACCAAACTTTTCTTCAGAAGGTAAAATACTAGATAATTGATATACTTGCTTTACAAGTTCAATGCCGTTTTTCCAAATTTCTAGTTTTCTAAAGTCTCTCATTTTTTTGGCTTTTAGGCGTTAACCTTTAGCTCTTAGTTCTCTTTTTATTCATATGAGTGGTGCCAATAGCTAATAGCCAAAAGCTAACAGCAATCAAACATAGTGCAGATTCACCAACTCAATCACACTCTCCACTGTAGGTACTTTTGCCACTCTAACATCTTTAAAATATTGTCGTGCTTCTTTTGCTGTAGTTTCTCCAATACAAAACGCAATAGTATCTTTATTTTTATTTTTCCTGGTAAAACTCTCTACTGTTGATGGGCTGTAAAACATAACGCTTTCTACAGAATCTTCTACTTTATGGCCGTCATATTTGGTTTGGTAAGCTTCAACTTCGTTTACTTTTATATTATTTTCATTTAAAATAGTTGGCAGTGCATCCAATCTAATATCACTACAAAAATACGTTACTTCTGTACCGTCAATATGCTCAACTAAATATTCTGCGAGCTTTTTTGCATTTTTCTCAGAGTGTTTTACTTTACCTATTTTGTTTTCAACAAGACGTTTTGTTCTTCGCCCCACGCAGTAAATGTTTTTGAACTGTAATTCTATAGCAGAATAATTTGTAGTTAAAGATTCTACTGCATTTTTACTAGTAATTACTACATTTTCAATTTCATTTTTTAAGAAGCGTGGATGAATTCTATTTAAACTTATTTTGATGAAATCTTCGCTCTTAGCCACTATTTTTTCATGGAATAACAAGCGTTGGTCATCAGTTAAGCGCTTTGTAGAAAACACATTTATTTTCTTGTTAGAATGTTTAATGTTATCCATCAAACGTTTGCCACCACGTTCAATCACAAAATCGGCACAAAATTGAGCCATATCTGTGTGTTCTCCTAGTTTTTTAACCCGCGTAACATCAATTCTTTTGCTGCCATCTTCGCTTAATAAAACCCCTTTAAAGTTAATTTCCTCATCCTTAATATAGGCTAAAGCACCAATAGGCGCTGTACAACCGCCTTCTAGTTTATTCAAAAATTCGCGCTCTATGGTGGTGCAAATTTCAGTCTCTTCATGGTTTAATGTAGCACAAGCGTCTTTAATAAATTCATCTTCATCTAAAGCTGTAATCATTATGGCACCTTGTGCAGGTGCAGGAATCATCCAATCTAAATTTATCGCTTCTTCTGGCCTAATACCTATTCTGCCAATGCCAGCAGCGGCAAAAATAGCACCGTTCCAATCTTCGTTATCTTCAAGTTTTTGTAAACGAGAATTTACATTACCACGTAAATCTGTAATGGTATGTGTTGGATATCTATTTAACCATTGTGCTTTTCGGCGTAAACTACCTGTAGCAATAAGCGCTTCTTTCGCACTTAAAAACTCTTCATTATCTTTAAAAACTAAAGTATCATTTACATTACCACGCTTTAAAACTGCTGCTTGTATAATACCTTTTGGTAAAACCGTAGGAACATCTTTTAGGGAGTGTACTGCAATATCGATATCATGATTTAACATGGCGATATCTAGAGTACGTGTAAAAATACCTGTAATACCTAATTCGTAAAGGGGTTTGTCTAACACTAAATCTCCTGTAGATTTAACGGGAACAAGTTCTGTTTTATGGCCTGCTTCTTCGAGTAATTTTTTTACTATGTTGGCTTGCCATAGTGCTAATTCACTATCGCGTGTACCAATTCTTATGGTTTTAGACATTTTTTTGTGAAGGTTCTAACTGAAATACTTGTTTTATCAGTTCTAGGCTATCATCTGTAGAAACGGCATCGTCTTTTAAATGATGCGCAAAATGATTGGTTATTTTTTGAATTATTTTTGTGCTGATTAATTCTGCTTGGGCTTCGTTAAAATCAGTTAGTTTTTTACGTTGTGTATCCAATTCAGCAGCCGCAAAATCAGTCAACTTATGTTTTAGTGCTTTTATGGTTGGCGCAAATTTTCTAGTTTCTAACCAACTATTAAATTCTGCCTTAACATCTTCTATAATAGCTTCTGCAGAAGGAATGTGCGCTTTTCTAGCTTCCAAAGTTTCATCAGTAATTTTTGATAAATGATCTAAATGTACTAAAGCTACATTTTCTAAATCCCTAACATTTTCATTTACATTCTTTGGTATTGATAAATCTAATATTAAGAGTGGTTTATTAGTTTGAATGATATGCTTATCAATCGTAGGGCGTTGTGCACCTGTTGCTACAATAAGTATATCAGCTTCACTTACCTCTTCTTGTAAATTAGAATAATCTTTAACTACTAAATTAAATTTACCGGCGATACGTTCTGCTTTATCTTTTGTTCTGTTTATTAAAGTAATATGTTCGTTTTTGGTATGCTTTACCAAATTTTCGCAAGTGTTTCTGCCAATTTTTCCTGTTCCAAACAATAAAATATTTTTAGTTGGAACTTCTGTTATGGTTTTTAAAATATATTGTACCGAAGCAAACGATACTGATGTAGCACCTGAAGAGATATTAGTCTCAGTTTTTATACGCTTACTAGCTTGTATTACAGCATTTACTAAACGCTCAGAAAAATGATTTAATAAATTGTATTTTCTAGATAGTTTAGTACTCACTTTTAGTTGACTTATAATTTCAAAATCTCCAAGAATTTGGCTGTCTAAACCAGAACCTACGCGAAACATGTGTGCAATAGCTTCTTTATTTTTGTATATGTAGGCTACATCTCTAAACTCTTCAACAGTACCGTTTGTATTATCACATAATAATTCTATAAGTTGGTAGGGATGCTGCGAGAAACCATAAATTTCTGTACGGTTACATGTTGAAGTCACTATTAAACTTTCAATGCCATTATCTTTAGCATCTTGCAATAATTTATGTTTAGATTCTTCGTCTAAACTAAAACGTCCTCTTGTATCGGCATCAGCTTTTTTATAACTTAAGCCAATAGCATAAAAAGAACTGCTTTTGCTAATATTGTATTTTTGCATTATTTTAATTGTAATTGCCACACAAAAGTAGTCGGATTGATAATTAAAAAATAACGCTCAAAGAACTTTTAATATCGTTTGTGGTTTTTTAAAGCGTTTTCAAGTAAAAATATGATAAATGTCATATTTTTGTAGTGAATTTGATGATTTTGAAAGCTTTAATTTAGAACTATTCTAAATAAAAAGAAAATATGAAAGAAAAAAATAACTTAAAAAGTATCGCTAGAGGTACTTTTGATGAAACACAAGTTGAAGATGGGTTTTTAATCTTAACATTTAAGAATGATGAGAATGAGACACAAAATGTTGCTAAAGACATAGATAGCTCATTTATTCAATTTCATTATTGCATTAAAGGCGGTACATCATTTGTGTTTAATCAAGGGCGCTATAGCTTAGATATTCAAGAGGAAAATTCACTATTACTTTATAATCCGCAGCGCGAGTTACCTATAGATTTAAAAGTTTTACCAAATTCTTGGATTGTATCTATTTTAATATCTATAAAGAAATTTCATAGTTTATTTTCTCAAGAGGCTGATTACATATCTTTTTTGAATTCAGAAAATAGAGATAAAAAGTATTATAAAGATGGTGTTATTACACCTTCTATGGCTGTTGTACTAAACCAATTAATAAATTTTAGTTTAAATCCATCTATTAAAGCATTATACTTTAAAGGTAAAGCTTACGAATTATTGAGTTTGTATTTTAACAGAAGTGAAGATGCTAATGTAGAGCAGTGCCCGTTTTTAATAGATGAAACAAATGTGATTAAAATACGTAAAGCCAAAGATATTATTGTATTACGAATGGCAGAACCACCAACACTTCAAGAATTAGCTGATGAAATAGGTTTAAATATTAAAAAACTAAAGGAAGGTTTTAAGCAAATTTATGGTGATTCTGTATTTAGTTTTTTATTTGATTACAAAATGGAATTCGCTCGTAAGCTACTTGAGGCAGGAGATGATAATGTAAATGAAGTTGGCCATAAAATAGGCTATAGCACTTCTAGTCATTTTATTGCGGCATTTAAAAAAAAGTATGGAACTACGCCCAAAAAGTATGTAATGTCATTGAATTAGAGTAATGTAAGTTTTTTTTATTATTTTTGACTAACCCCAAAACCTATATTATGAAATTCTTGACCCCAGAGATTGAAGCATTATCTAAACAATTTATTAAAGGCAAATCTTTAGCACGCACTAATACGTCGTGTGGTATTTTTCAAGATTGTGATCCTCTAAAAGAACGACCCAAATCCCGTTATGAAACCAATATCTAAATCATATTTGGCGTTTTTATTTATCACCTCTAATTTGAGTTGATCTTATATTTTGGAGAATATCAAAATATAACAATCCGAGTTCTTGTAAACCATCAATAGGTTTTTTTAGTAAAATCTTTCCTATGATTGCAAAGAAATTCTTCGCTTATGCTCTAATTTTAAAAAAATAGATGCTCTACGTAATTAAATGTTTATTTGAGTTTATGGAGCTATAAAAAAATGGTAAAAACATTAAGTAATGTTGCCTTATTCTAATAGGAGAATAAATTTTATCAATGATCTAACGACTAAAAAATACTGTTATTGTTAATAATCTATCGTATTTTTGTTGTAAATAAACTTTTAATATGAGATCATTAATAATATTAGTTTTTATTTTTTTAATTACAGGAACATCGGTTTCTCAAACCGATAAAGCAAATATTGAAAAAGAAGCACAAACTTATTACGATTATATGACTGCTATGAACCTTGACAAGGTTCTTGATTACATGCATCCAAAAATGTTTGAAATGGCTACAAAAGCGCAAATGAAAGCAGCAATGGAACAAATGTTTAATTCTCCCCAAATGAAAATTGAGTTTATTACTAATGATGTAACTAGCGTTAGTGATACAATGGATGAAGCTGGTGTAACTTATGCGGTTGTTTATTATGAGAGTAAAATGAGAATGATATTTACAAGTGAAAAAGATAAACCAGAGGAAGAAAGAACAGCATACTTAGAATTGATGAAATCTACTATGTCATCTCAATTTGGAGCCGATAATGTGTTGATAGACAACGAAACTACATCATTAATTATTGATAATACATCAACTATGTTTGCAATTAAAGACCCACAGTTTGAAGGGTGGAAGTTTTTAGGTAACGAAAAAAATATGGCTGCATTTGTTAATTCAATAGTACCAGAAACTATTAGAACAACATTATTGAATAAATAATAGTTTCCATTTTACAGGTAATGAATAGAGAAATATGAAAGGTATTTTATTAGTAAATTTAGGTTCTCCTGATAGTCCAGAACCTAAAGACGTAAAAAGATATTTAGGTGAGTTTTTAATGGACGAACGTGTTATAGATGTTCCGCTTTGGGCAAGAACATTACTTGTAAAAGGCATTATACTTAATACGCGACCAAAAGCTTCAGCTAAAGCATACAAAAAAATATGGTGGGAAGAAGGTTCACCTTTAATAGTACTTTCAGAGAAGCTTCAAAACAAAGTACAGGAAAAGTTAGAATTTCCAGTCGCATTAGCCATGAGATATGGAAGTATGACTATTAAAAACGGACTACAAGAATTGGTGGATAAAGGCTGTACGGAAATAAAAACTATTCCGTTATATCCTCAATTTGCTATGGCAACTACAGAAACTATTGATGTTAAAGTAGATGAATTGGTTACCGAATATTTTCCGCAAGTAAAAATTACACGAACACCAGCGTTTTACCAACGCAAAGATTATATCAATGTACTTTCAAAAAGTATAGGCGAAAAGTTGGATGGGTTAGATTATGAGCATATATTATTTAGTTACCACGGCGTACCAGAACGGCACATACGTAAAAGTGATGTGACTAACGGTAACTGTAAAATGGATGGTAAATGCTGTTTTAAAAAAGGGAGTAAGCAACATGAATTTTGTTACCGCCACCAATGCGAAATCACTACAGTAAACGTCGCTAAAGCCTTAGGTTTAAAAAATGGAACATATTCCACTACGTTTCAATCTAGATTAGGTTTTGATCCATGGTTGCAACCTTATACAGATCGTACTATAGAACGCATGGGTAAAGAAGGCATTAAAAAAATGGCTATTGTAACACCTGCTTTTGTTAGTGATTGTTTAGAAACTTTAGAAGAGATTGCCATGGAAGGCGAAGAGATTTTTCATGAAGTTGGCGGTAAAGATTTTACAGTAATTCCATGTTTAAATGATCGCGAGGATTTTGCACAGGTTATTGCCAATATCGCTAAAGAATGGACCCCAGTTAAAATGCCTCAAACGGTTTAATGGCCAAAATATCTTCGCAAGATTTAGGCATACAACCTATAGGTAAACTACTTATTAAACAAGCTGTACCAGCTTCTATTGGTATTCTTGTAATGTCTTTAAATATTCTTGTAGACACCATTTTTGTTGGACAATGGATTGGAGCTACCGCTATTGCAGCAATAAATGTAGTATTACCAGTTTCTTTTTTTATAGCAGCATTAGGTATGGCTGTTGGTATTGGTGGCTCGTCTATAATTTCTCGTGCGTTAGGTGCTAATAATATAAAAAAAGCGCGTGCTACTTTTGGAAATCAAATTACACTTACGCTTTTAGTTACTATAACCATGGTGCTATTTGGGTTATGGTTTATAGATGATATTATTCCAGCATTTGGTGGTAAAGGTGCCATTTTACAACCCGCAACAATTTATTATCGCATAGTTTTGTACGGTGTGCCTTTTTTAGCGCTAAGTATGATGGGTAATACCGTAATTAGAGCAGAGGGTAAACCAAAGTTTGCTATGTTTGCTATGATGATTCCTTCGGTTGGAAACCTATTATTAGATTATGTTTTTATTAATTTGTTAGATTGGGGTATGGCTGGTGCTGCGTGGGCAACAACCGTATCTTATCTGTTATGTTTTCTCTTTATTCTCTGGTTTTTCTTATCAAAGAATTCAGAATTAAAACTATTGAAATGTAATTTTAAACTTCAAAAATATATTGTATCAGAAATAGGGTCTTTAGGTTTTGTAACCTTAGCAAGACAAGCTGTAGTTAGCATTACTTACCTGTTTATGAATAATATTTTGTTTGATTTAGGTGGCGAAACTTCAGTTACGGCTTACGCCATAGTTGGTCGTATGCTTATGTTTGCACTATTTCCGGTATATGGTATTACGCAAGGGTTTTTACCCATTGCGGGGTTTAATTATGGAGCATCCAAATATAAGCGTGTACAAAAAACAATTACAACAGCAATTTTATACGCATCAGTATTGGCAACCTTAGTATTTATAGCGTTAATGGTATTTCCAGAAGCTATAACACGACTTTTTACAACCGATAAAGATGTTATTCTACAAACGCCATCTGCAATGCGTTGGGTGTTTGCCGCTACACCAATAATAGCAGTACAACTTATTGGCGCAGCATATTTTCAAGCCGTTGGGAAAGCCATACCGGCTTTATTATTGACACTTACTAGGCAAGGCTTTTTCTTTATCCCGTTAATATTAATTCTACCCCAGTTTTATGGTGAGTTTGGTGTTTGGGTTGCATTTCCCATCTCCGATGTATTGTCTACTATAGTTACTGCCGTTTTTTTACGCCGTGAGGTTAAGTTAAAGCTCTTACATAAAGCAGGATAATATTTTTATTGTTAAATTTAAAAACTTTAATTATCTACTCGTTTCAGCTCATGACATATTTCTATTTAAAAGCATTTCATCTTATTTTTGTGATTACTTGGTTTGCGGGTTTGTTTTATATTCCTAGGCTTTTTGTGTATCAAATAGAGGCGTTTTATAAGCCATCGCCAGATAAAGAAATTTTAGGTGCACAACTTAAACTAATGGCAAAACGCCTATGGTTTATTATTACTTGGCCTTCAGCAATTTTAGCACTTATTTTTGGGTTGAGTCTTTTTTATATAAATCCAACCTTATTTTATATGCCATGGATGCAAGTAAAATTAGGCTTTATTCTTTTATTGTTCGCTTATCACTTAAAAACGCATCAGTATTTTAAACAATTACAAAAAGACGATGTAAAAAAAACATCAAGCTACATGCGTATTTGGAACGAAGGCGCCACCTTTATCCTTTTTGCCGTTATTTTTTTAGTCATTTTAAAAAGCGCTATAAATTGGATTTGGGGAGTAATAGGCATTTTTGTTTTGGGTATTCTCATCATGCTAGGTTTCAAACTCTATAAAAATTTTAGAGATAAAAATCCCGACGCTTAAATGTGCTATATGTAAAGAGGATTTTATATGCAAATTGTATAATATACTGGACATCTAACCATTTGCGATACAGCTGATAGATAGTTTTTTTAAGACAACACCACCCATTTGCTATTGCTAATTTAGTGAAAGCAATCTACTTAATATCGGCAGATTATTTCGTCGTACCTATTTGAAATGACAATATATTTACCAAAATTTTAAAGAGAGTTCTGGTATAATCTCTAACGTAGTTTAAATATTTAAAAGTATATTCATAAAGAGGCGTTATTCTTCCTGTTTTAAAATAGCAATATCGTTGCGTAATTTATCAATATCGTCAGGTTTGGTGCCATCATAAAACCCACGTATTTGTCGCTTCTTATCGATCAACATAAAATTTTCGGTATGTACCATATCAAAAGGTCCACCATCACCATTATCTTTAACTGCTAAATAACTTTTTCTTGCAAGCCTATAAATTTCTTTTTTATCACCAGTAACTAAGTTCCATTTTTTATCATTTACTCCTTTTTTAATAGCATAGCGTTTTAATTGGGCAACAGTATCAATTTCTGGAGTCACCGTATGCGATAGTAGCATCACCTCAGTATCTTCCAAGATGGCTTGTTGTATATCTGCCATATGGTGCGTCATAATAGGACAAATGGTTTGGCAGGTAGTAAAAAAGAAATCAGCTACATAAATTTTATCTCTGTAAGTATCCTGAGTCACCGTATCACCGTTTTGATTTATCAATTTGAAATCTGCAATTGTATGGTACTTTTTTTTGTGTTGTATGGTAGTATCTACTAAAATTGGGTCAACCCTTGAAGGGGTATAAATATCTAGTGGTTGATATACATTTAATGTATTGTATATTAGTGCAATAATAATGATTGATATTATACTAAAAACAATAGCAAAGAGTTTATAATCCTTAAAAAATGATAACATTTTAAGTGTTTAAAATTTAAACAAAAATACAATGATTTTAAGTTGTAAAAAAGAGAGTATTCGCTTAAATTACTGTTAAAACCTGTGGCAATTGTTTAATAGCTTTTTAAACTTGGTTTAAAACCTTACTTTTGTGCGGTTATAAAAAAATGTAGATGTCAGTATTCATAATAAAAACAGCTCAATTACTTTTGAGTCTATCCATTTTAGTAGTGTTGCACGAGCTAGGGCATTTTATTCCTGCTAAATTATTTAAAACTCGCGTAGAAAAATTTTACTTATTTTTTGATGTTAAATTTTCTCTATTTAAAAAGAAAATAGGCGAAACAGTTTACGGTATAGGTTGGTTGCCGTTAGGCGGTTATGTAAAAATTGCTGGAATGATTGATGAAAGTATGGATACTGAGCAAATGGCAAAACCACCACAACCTTGGGAGTTTCGTTCTAAACCTGCATGGCAACGCCTAATTATTATGCTAGGAGGTGTAACGGTTAATTTTTTATTAGCTATAGTATTATTTATTATAATGTTGGCCATTTGGGGTACAAACTACACAACTAAAGACAGCGCCAAATACGGGTATAGCGTAACTAAAACTTTAGAGAATTACGGATTTCAACAAGGTGATAAGCTTATTTCTATAAATGGAGACGCAATTGAAGATATTACTATACCCGTGAATAAGTATTTAATGTTTCGCGATGTTAATACTATGACAGTAGAACACACCAATGGTGTTGAAGAAAAACTTAGTTTGCCAGAAGATATAGGCACTCAGCTTTTTGAAGCGGGAGATTTACCAGCCTTAGAGGCTCGCTATCCATTTCAAATAGATTCTATATTATCTGAATCTTCTGCTGATAAATCAGGCTTACAACCAGGTGATAAAATTATTGCTGTAAATGGAAATTCAGTGAATTACTTTTCAGACCTTGCATATGGCATAAAACATAGCAATACCAAAGCAATAGATTTGCAAATACAACGCAATGGTACTACGTTAGATTTATCAGTAACACCAGATGAAGAAAATAAAATAGGCATTTACAGATCATCAACGGATGATGAGTATATAAATTATGAAAACAGAGTATATACGTTTTCAGAAAGTATTGCAGGAGGTTTTAGTCAAGCCTATTGGGAGGTTAAAGATTATTTAGCGCAGTTTAAATATATATTTACTAAAAAGGGTGCAAGCCAAATAGGCGGATTTGCAGCCATTGGGCAAATGTTTCCAGCACAATGGAACTGGCAAGCCTTTTGGTACCTTACAGCGTTTCTTTCTATCATGTTAGGTGTATTAAATCTATTACCAATTCCTGCTTTAGATGGGGGTCATGTTATGTTTTTACTTTATGAAATGATATCTGGAAGAAAGCCTGGAGATAAGTTTATGGAGTATGCACAAATGGTTGGTTTCTTTATTTTAATAGGACTTGTTTTGTTTGCTAATGGCAACGATATTTATAAGGCAATTTTTGACTAATTTTTTTAGTTATTATGTTTGTTGTAATTAAAAATTAATATATATTTGCGCTCGCAAAAGCGAAATATTACCTTCCTCAGTAGCTCAGTTGGTTAGAGCATCTGACTGTTAATCAGAGGGTCGCTGGTTCGAGCCCAGCCTGAGGAGCAAAAAAAGTCTAACAGAAATGTTAGACTTTTTTGTTTTTTTACTGTTTTTATAATTATTTATCCAGAGCTAATTTTATGCTTTCAACCGTTTTTTTAGCGTTTCCAATAAAAATAGAAGTGTCTATAATTACTACAGGCCTTTTTAAAAACGTATAATGTTCTAAGATATAATGTTTAAAATCGCTTTCAGTTAGGTCTTGCTCTTTTAAATTTAATTTTTTATAGAGTTGCGAGCGTTTGCTAAAAAGCGCTTCATAGCTTCCAGAGAGCGCTTGCATATGATCTAATTGATCTACAGTTATCACATTACTCTTAATATCCTGTAATTCAAAATCTGATGGTAAATTAAGTTCCTTTAAAATGCGTCTACATGTATCGCAAGTCTTTAAATAATATACTTTTTTCATGGTTTTATCTATTTCAAAAAACAAATTAAAACTATATTTATCAAAAATTTAAATAATATGGATTTTACATTTCAGGTTCTACATAATACTAGAGGTATTTTTAAAGAAATACTAGAGGAAAACACATTAGAAGATTTAAATAAAATCCCCGAGGGATTCAATAATAATATTATTTGGAATATTGCTCATATTGTAGTTACCCAACAACTTTTGGGGTATAAACTATCTGGTTTATTAACATCGGTATCTGATGAAATGATAGATAAATATAGAAAAGATAGTAAGCCAAACGGTAATGTGTCTCAAGAAGAAGTAGATGAAATAAACAATTTGTTATTAGCAACACTTGAGCAAACCAAGGAAGACTATTATAATGGTATTTTTAAAACATATACTGCTTATACTGTATCTACAACTGGTAACACGCTGACAAATATCGATGAGGCCTTACAATTTATGGCAATACACGAAGGCTTGCATTATGGTTATGTATTAGCACTTTTAAAAGCTATCAAAAACTAGATAATCATTTGCAATTTCAAATGGTATAGTAAATTCTATAATATCTTTGGTATATGGCAGTGTTTCATAGGTATTGTATAATAGGATTATACCATCTTCTGAAAACCCAATATTTTCGGGAAGCTTAAAATCACTTGATGCAATAATCGTAGATTCTTCTAAAGTTTCTTTTTCAAAATAAGATTTTGCAATAGTTTTAAAACCCTTAACATCAGTTAATAATGCTTCTTTTGAGATTTTTTTCCCTGTAATTGCATCAAAGTTTAAAAAATTAATACTGGTATTGCCATGAACACCACCAGTATTAATGTATGATGTTAAAACGATACTTATCATCTTAGATGATTTAAAGGTGACTTCGCCATGTATTTGGGCTTCCCAATTTTGTATCGCTTTTGGAAACTCTTTGTTAAAAGACTGATATTCTTGATTAAATAGTTCAATTTGGTTAGTAACTGATAACAACTTATCATTGTTTTCGGCTGTTCCGGAAGTAATTAGTGACGCTATAAAGTTTTCAATTGTAGTATTAATAGTAGCACTAACAGGTGTTTTACCTAGGGCTTTAGGCACAAAAACTTCAACTAATGTGTTGTTTTTAGTTGTAATTTCAACTTCAGAAAAAGAGAGTAGCTCTACATCTTTCTTACAAGAAAAAAATAAAAATATTGTAAAAAGTAAAATGAAGTTTTTGGACAACTTAGTTAGGCGTATTGTTAGTTTAAATAATAAATATAACCAACATTTAACCATAGTAGCCAATCATTATTTTTATTGTAAATTAAATCGTGGTTTAAACCATCAACCCAATCATCAAAATAGTATTGCCATCTTAAGTCTAGCATAACGTCAGATAGTTTACCAACTTTATATCTAAAACCAACGCTTGCTACTGTAGACCAAGTACTTCCAGGTGCAGCATCAACCGATCCGGGAGCCCAAATGGTATAAAAGTTATTAGGATCTCCAACATTACCAACATCGTTAGTGCCATCATTAAATGTAGTTTGTACTTCAGGACTATAAGAGGTGTAATGCACACCTAAGCTCACAAAAGGCGCTAAACGGTATCCATAAGATTGAAAAGAACGAATACTAAACGGAAAAAATTCTAGTTGCGTACCAATATCTAAGTTTGTAGCAAAACCAGTATGTCCTCTTAATCTATCGGCGTTTGCGCTAGTTCTATCTGGTTGTACCCATCTGCCTAAATGCTCTAGTTTAGTTTTATTCCAAGAAATTTCATTTCTTAATTTAAAATGGTCGTTAAAATAGGTGTCTGTGGTGTAGCAATTACAATCGGCTCTGTATGAAAAATTGATATAATGAACCAAACCGATACCAAAACCAGAATTACCAAAATTAGTTCTTTCATCTTGACGACTACCAAAATCTGATCTAAACTGAACTGGTCCAGTTATTATTCCCACTTCATGAGAAAATCCTAGCTGCGCATTAGACGTTTGGCAAATTGCAAACATAATGAGAGAAAAAGCTAAACGTTTAAAGTTGAGCATAATATGTTGTTTAGTTTCGAGGCATTAAGTCAGCAAATATATAAAAACTCGACGAAATACCAAATTTTTAAGACAAAACGCACTCCACTTTTGTTATAAATAGCGAAATATTATAAAAAAGATATTTTAAAGATAACGTATCTTTACGATTCTAAATTGTAATTTCAGTAAAAATATAAATATTTGTTAATTCATGAAAGAAGTAATTACAGAGTTTTTGGATATGGTAAAAGAGCGTAACGCTCACGAACCAGAATTTTTACAAGCGGTTGAAGAAGTAGCAGAAACCGTAATTCCATATATAGTTAAAAATGATATTTATTATGGTAAAAATGTTTTACTTAGAATGGTTGAGCCAGAACGATTAATCTCATTTAGAGTATGTTGGGTAGATGATAATGGCGAAATTCAAGTTAATAGAGGGTACAGAATTCAAATGAATTCTGCCATTGGTCCTTATAAAGGCGGTTTACGTTTTCATCCAACGGTAAACGCTAGTATTTTAAAGTTTTTGGCTTTTGAGCAGGTATTTAAAAATAGCTTAACAACATTACCAATGGGCGGTGGTAAAGGAGGAAGTGATTTTAACCCAAAAGATAAAAGTGATAATGAAATTATGAGATTTTGTCACGCTTTTATGGGCGAATTATTTAGACACATTGGTCCAAATACTGATATACCCGCTGGAGACATTGGTGTAGGCCAGCGTGAAATAGGGTTTCTTTTTGGAATGTATAGAAAGTTAAGAAATGAGTTTACGGGTGTTTTAACAGGTAAAGGCATGACATGGGGTGGCTCTTTAATTAGACCAGAAGCTACTGGCTATGGCACAGTATATTTTGCAGAAAATATGCTAAAAACTAAAGATGATAGTTTTGATGGTAAAACAGTTGTAATATCTGGTTCTGGTAATGTGGCTCAATATGCTGCTGAAAAATCAATTCAACTTGGTGCTAAAGTACTTACGCTTTCAGATTCTTCTGGATATATTTACGATGCAGATGGTATAGATGCTGATAAGTTGGAGTTTGTTATGCATTTAAAAAATGAAAAAAGAGGTAGAATAAGTGAATATGTTGATGAATATCCAGACGCTAAATATTTTGAAGGTAAAACGCCATGGAATGAGAAATGCGATATAGCGTTGCCTTGTGCCACACAAAATGAGTTAGATGGCGATAATGCTAAAGCATTATTAAAAAATGGCTGTATGTGCGTGAGTGAAGGTGCTAATATGCCATCTACTAAAGAAGCTATTGCAGAATTTCATAAGGCTAAAATTTTATTTGCTCCCGGAAAAGCTTCAAACGCTGGCGGTGTTGCAACTTCTGGTTTAGAAATGACTCAAAACTCATTACGTTACAAATGGACAAGAGAAGAGGTAGATAAAAAATTAAAAGAAATTATGGGCGATATACACAAATCATGTACAGAGTATGGTACCGATGAAGATGGTTATATAGATTACGTTAAAGGCGCAAATATTGCAGGCTTTGTTAAAGTAGCAGACGCAATGTTAGCACAAGGTGTTGTTTAATCACATAAAAAACTAAGAGAAGAGCTTCCTATTTTAGGAAGCTTTTTTTGTTTTAAGTATATTATTTTAAATTATAACTCGTTACTTATAAATATATTTGAAAGCAGAAAAAGAAGCCATGTTAAAAAAGAGTTTTGTTTTATTATTTTTTTTAGTACCAATAGTTCAATATGCTCAAGACTTTTCAGCACTTTGGGAAGGGCATTTTTCGTATTTTAATGTTGTTGATATTGTTAAGAGTAACTCAAAAATTTATGCAGCTGCCGAAAACGCTGTTTTTACTTATGACATAGATACTCAGGAAATAGATAAAATTGATACAATTAATGGTTTATCAGGTAATACTATTTCTACAATATACTATAGTGATACTTTTGAGCTATTGCTGATAGGTTATGAAAACGGACTTATAGAAATTGTATTAGAAAATGATAGTAATGTATTAACTGTTATTGATATTATAGATAAGGTTACGATACCTGCCACAAGTAAAAAAATTAATCATTTTAATGTTTTAGATAATATTGCTTATATCGCTACAGATTTTGGAATATCAGTTTTTGATCTTGAACGACTTGAATTTGGAGACACTTTTTTTATTGGAGATCAAGGCAGCCAATTGCGAGTAAATCAAACAACTATATTTAATAATTTTATTTATGCCGCTTGTAGAAATGTAGGTATTCGAAGGGCCTCGTTGGATAGTTCAAACTTAATAGATTTTAGAAACTGGGAAAGTATAACTACTGGCGATTTTATAGGTATTGAGGGGTTAACAGATAAATTATATGCTACAGCCAGTAACCGCAATATTTTTCAAGTTAATGACTCTAATTTAACTTTTCTTTTTAGATATAATAGACTACCGTTAGAAATAAGAGGTGAAGATGATAAACTAATCGTAACTACTGATACTAATATTTTTGTATATGACGAAGATTTTAATGTATTAGCTCAAGTCGATGTTAATAACGCTTTTGATACCAGATATACCTCTGCACTAGCAATTGATGACGCCATTTATATTGGTACAAGAGATTTTGGAATTTTAGAAACTTCAATATCTAATGTTAATACTTTTAAAGAAATACATCCAGATGGCCCATTATTAAACAAACCGTTTTCTTTAAATGCATCTTTTAATAAATTATGGGTTACTTATGGCGAGTATACATTATTCCTTAACCCTTTTCCATTAAATAATCGGGGTTTTAGTAAGTTTGAAAATGGCACTTGGAGTAATACACCATATTCCGTAGATTTTGATGCTAAATGCCTTAACAGTATTGCTGTTAACCCATTTAACGTCAATCAAGTTTTTATGAGTTCTTTTTTTAGTGGGTTATTAGAGTTGGAAGATGGTGTGCCTACTACACTATATAATACCACCAATAGTGGTTTAGAATCTTTAGTAACTTCAGATCCAAATTATATAGATATAAGGGTAGGCCCATCTGTATTTGATGAAGATGGTTTATTGTGGACAGCAACTAGTAGAATTAATAGGCCATTAAAATCTTTTAACGTATCTAACGGTACATGGCGGTCTTTTGATTTTGAAGAGATAATAGCAGCAGATGCAGATAACGCCGGTTTTAGAGACATGGTAATAGGGAGAGACGGAACAAAATGGCTAGCCAGTGCAGCTTTTGGGCTTATTGGCTTTAATAACGAGGGCGGTACACAAAGGATTAAAAATATAAGTGCTGAAGACCAAAATATGCCATCTATATTTGCTACAGCATTAGCTTTAGATAATAATAATCAATTGTGGATTGGCACTTTTAGAGGGTTAAGAGTACTATTTAACACCTCTGGTTTTTTTGATGAAGATAAGCCTAGAGTAGAAGAAATAATTATTTCAGAAGATGGTGTTGCAAAAGAACTGCTTTTTCAACAATTTATCTCTAAAATACTTGTTGATGGTGCTAATAATAAATGGATAGGAACAACTGGCTCAGGTTTGTTTTATTTTTCTTCTGATGGACAACAAACTATTTTTCACTTTACTACAGAGAATTCTCCATTACCATCTGATAATATTTCAGATTTATCTTTAGACGAATCAAACGGCACATTATTTATAGCTACTGAAAAAGGATTAGTATCCTTTAAAACAGGCAGCTCATCTGTTTCAGAAGATTTTACAAGTGCCTATGCTTACCCTAATCCGGTAAGACCAGGTTTTGATATTGTTGAGAAAAAAGTAAAAATAGATGGTCTCCCCAATAATGTTAATATCAAAATTACTGATATTGAAGGGAATTTGGTTGCCGAAGCACAATCTAGAACTAACCAAAGGTTTCAAGGATTTAATTTAGAAATAGACGGTGGTACTGCCTTTTGGAATGGTAAAAATTTAGCCAACAACATAGTAGCATCTGGAGTATATCTCGTGATGCTTTCTGATTTAGATAGCTTTGAAACTAAAGTTATTAAACTAATGATAGTAAGGTAATGTTAAGCACTACAAATGCCATTGTACTATCAAAGTTAAAATATAGAGATAATGATTTAATCGTAAAATGTTATACGCAAGAACATGGTGTTATAAGCTTTTTAGTTCGTGGTGTTTTTAAATCTAAAAAATCGGGTATTAAAGCAGCATATTTTCAGTTGCTATCGCAAGTTCAAGTCGTTTTTAATTATACAAAAGCTCGATCTTTATACCATTTAAAAGAGGTAAAAACCAATGTTGTTTACACAAGTTTACATTCTCATATTTTTAAAAGTGCTGTTGTAATGTTCCTTTCCGAAATACTAGCTACCACATTACAAGAAGAAGAAAAAAACGAAGCGCTGTATAGTTATTTAGAAACCTCGTTATTGTTTTTTGATACAGACAATGAATATGCTAATTTTCATTTGTTATTTTTATTAAAACTCACCAAGTATTTGGGGTTTTATCCAGATATTACTTCTATAAACCAAGCCTTTTTTAATCTAGAGGATGGTAGTTTTCAAATGCAAGATTTGGGAAGATACAGTGTCTCAGGTGAAAATTTAGTGCTTTTAAAACAGCTTTTAGGTATAAAATTTGATGTATTATCTACACTAAAAATAAATGCACAAAAAAGACAATCATTTTTAAATATGATTTTGCTTTATTTTGAACTACATTTGGGTAGCTTTAGAAGCCCAAAATCATTACAAATATTTAACCAAGTTTTTAATTAAAAATGAAACGCAACTATATGCTTTTATTGTTTTTACTACTATTAAAAGTAGTAGAAGCACAAAATATAAAAGTAGTAAATACAATAACTGAAGAGCCTATTTTTGGTGTTGCAATTTTTGATGTAAAAAAAACTAAAAGCGTAGTTACAAATTTTAATGGTATTGCCAATTTAAAAAAGTTTTCGTTAACAGATACGCTCTACTTTCAGCACCTATCTCATATTACCAAATCCTTAACAAAAGCTGATATTTTAAAAACTAAAATTGTGCGTTTAGACGCCAATACACAAGGGTTGAATGAAATTGTAATTTCGGCCTCAAAGTTTGAGCAACACAAACACGATATTCCTCAAAAAATTGTAAATAGTAATGCTGAAATTATAGCATTTACAAATCCCCAAACCAGTGCAGATGCATTACAAAATACAGGATCAGTATTTGTTCAAAAAAGTCAATTAGGAGGCGGAAGCCCTTTAATTAGAGGTTTTTCAACTAATCGCTTATTAATTACTGTTGATGGTGTACGTATGAATAACGCTATATTTAGAGGTGGTAATGTACATAATGTTATAGCTGTAGACCCATTGTCAATACAAAGTACAGAAATCACATTAGGGTCAGGTTCTGTTATCTATGGTAGTGATGCTATTGGTGGCGTTATGAGTTTTTACACTAAAACACCTAAATTATCATATGCTGACACCTTAATGGTTAAAGCAAATACTTTGGTACGATACGCATCGGCCAGTAATGAAAAAACAGGGCATATAAATTTAAATTTAGGCTATAAAAAATGGGGGTTTCTAACTAGTGCTACCTTTACAGATTTTAATGATTTAAAAATGGGTGCTCATGGACCAGATGATTATTTAAGGCCGGAGTTTATTATTTCAAACAATGGAAATGACGCTATAGTTGCCAACCCTAACCCTAGAGTTCAAAGATTTTCTGGTTACAATCAGTTAAACCTAACTCAAAAAATAAGATATAAACCTTATAAAGATTTGAGTTTTGATTTAGGATTGCATTACTCAAAATCTTCTGATATTCCAAGATACGACAGGCTAATTCGTAATCGTGGTGACGATTTACGTTCTGCTGAATGGAATTACGGCCCACAAAAATGGTTTATGTCTAACTTTCAAATTACAAAGCTTAGTAGTGCTTCAAATTTATACGATAAAATTAAAGCTACGTTAGCGTATCAAAATTTTCAAGAAAGTAGAATAGATCGGGATTTTCAATCTGTAGATAGAAGAATTAGAGAAGAAGCCGTAGATGCATATTCGTTTAATTTAGATTTTGAAAAAAGGCTGAGCGAAAAAACAAAATTGTTTTATGGTACAGAATACGTATTTAATAAAGTGTCATCTGTAGGACAAACCGAAAACATTGCCACTAGAAGTACTTCTAGAGCGGTAACAAGATATCCAAACGGTGCTACTTGGGCTTCTGCGGCTCTTTATACAAGCTTAAAATACAAGCCAAATACAAAGTTTGTATTTCAATCTGGTTTGCGATATAATAATGTTACATCTAAAGCTGATTTTACAGAAAACAATACATTTTTAAACCTACCATTTCAAAGCTCAAAAAATAATGCAGGAGCACTTACTGGTACTGCTGGATTAACTTGGTTTCCAAACAAAACGATACAATGGAAATTAAATGCAGCTTCAGCATTTAGAGCTCCAAATATAGATGATATAGGTAAGGTATTTGATTCTGAACCAGGCTCAGTAGTTGTGCCAAACCAAGCTTTACGTCCAGAGTATGCTTATGGTGGCGAAGTAGGTGTGAAACTTGATTTTAATAAGAAGTTTATATTAGATTTGAGCACGTATTACACGTATTTAGATAACGCACTAGTACGAAGAGATTTTAATTTGAATGGCGACACTGAAATACTATATGATGGTGAGTTGAGCAATGTACAAGCGATACAAAACGCATCAAAAGCATGGATTTATGGGTTTGAAGTGGGATTGAAACTACAACTTGCTAAACATCTAGAGCTTACCTCTCAGTATAGCGTAATTGATGGTACAGAAGAAAATGATAATATAGAAGTGCCTATACGCCATGTAGCACCAAATTTTGGAAGTACTCATTTGGTGTATAATTTTAAAAAATTTGTAGTTGATGCTTTTGCTATGTATAATGCTGAGTTATCTTATAACGAATTAGCACCTTCAGAAAAAGTTAAAGATTATATTTATGCTTCTGATGAAAATGGTAATCCGTTTTCACCTTCATGGTATACTTTAAACCTAAGAACACAATATAACATAAATACATCTACAACTATTACCGCAGCTTTAGAAAACATTACAAACCAGCGTTACAGGCCATATTCCTCAGGTATTTCTGCACCAGGAAGTAATCTTATTTTAGCTTTAAAATACAGGTTATAGTTGTTTTATACATTCAAGTTAAATTTGGATTAAATGTATAAAAACAAAACACGCTGCTCCATTGGGAATAGCGTGTAAAATATTGAATTTTAATTATAGTCTTATTTCTTCACAAACTTTTTACTTAAAGTAACACCGTTCTCTAATTCTATATTAGCAATGTAAACGGCGGTTTTTAAAGCATTTAAGTTATAGGTTTCGGTATTACTATCTGCGTTATATTTCTGTAATGTTCTTCCTAAAAGATCAATAACTGTGATGGTTTTAAAGTTTGAAGTTTCAGTAGTAAACTCTACAGTATCAGTATTTAATTGCACTATTTTAACTGTATTAGCATTTACATTAAAATCGTTAGTAGATAATGCGGTAGCGTTAAACGCAACTTCAAAACGGTTGTTAAATTCACCAACTTCAGAAGTAAAACTGTAATCACTATCGGATAAGTTGTGAATTGTATTTGTTAGGTTGTCTTTTAGAGACACAGTATTGTTTTGTAAAAATTCACCTTCCAGTTGGGCTATTGATAATGTGTAAATTGTCGCAACATCTATATTAGTGCTTAAACCAAGCTTAATAATTTCTGATTCGTCAATACTAGTAGTGTTTTTTCCTTGAATAGCATATTTAATATTATCTGAATCTGATAAAGAATATAAAGCTGCGGCATAATCTTGTGAAAGAAATTTAGGAGCATCGTAATACATGCCGTCATTACTATCAGTTGCACCATCGACGTAAGCTATGAGCACTTGATTAAAAACACCATTGTCAGAAGTTAAATTTAACCACAGCTTATTTTTCAAACTTTCAGTATTAGATTTTTTAGTTCTAGAGTTTTTGAAAAATTGGTCATTACTTGTATCATCAGCCATACGCATAGCGTTAGTAAAAGTGGCAGTTCCTGCACTTAAAGCAGGAACAAAGAAACCTTGGCAAGATGCTACAAAGCCATTCGGTTCTTTTCCTGATACACCACCAGCTGTACCGCCCGATCCTACAGTGTAAATTGCATAATCATTTAAATTAAAATTTAATCCTTCATTACCAAGGTTCGACTCAAGCGGTGGTGATGCTTGTGACCAAAAATATGCTGCGCCACCAATTATTCCAGAATTTGCTAAATGAAAAGCATCAAAATCTAATGCAGATGGATAAGGGTTTCCAATAAAATTCCAATTTACACCTAAGTTTGTTGGATCTAAAGCTATAGTAACAGGTATGTCACCAGTATTGAAAACACCCTCAAAATCTGCTGTCCCTGCTCCTCCCGGTAAATGAAATCTACTTTCAGTAGCAGCGTAACCAACACCTGGAGTCATTGTATCCCCAGCAAGCGCGAATTGCCAATCATTAGCATCATCATCTATATCATCAGTTGGAGCATTGTCCACGAAGGCAGAAGCATCAAACCAAAAACGTCTATCAGCAGGTGCATCTGGAAAAGCTTCTTCTATAGTTTCATCTTCAACGGGTGAACTCCAATATGTATAATAAAACCAATCTGCTTTTGGTGGTGTTTGTTTAGTTACACTAGAACTTCCATTTGAAGTAAAAGTACCTCCATTATCATTTTGAACAAAATTACCTTGACTTTGAACTGTTAAATTACCATCAACAACCACATCATTTTCAACTTCAATGTAAGTGCCATTGCTTACATTTAAATCTATTCTAGGGTTAACGGTTAAGCTACATGCACTAAAACTACCTAAACTTGTGTCATAATTTGCAGCTATAATAACTTCAGTAGATGCATCTGGTGCCCCACCAACCCAAGCACCATTCCATGTCACTGTTGTAGCGCAAGTACCTGCTGCAATACAAGTATAAACAGCTGCACCACCAAGTGATTGAATATTAGCTCCGCCACCGTTAGCTCCAGACCAATTGGATGCATCAGCAACTGCGTTGAGAATTAAAGCTTGATTAGCCAATACTGATCGATCATAAATACAATTGTCTGTATTAAAAGTCATGGCATTAACGCCATCTGTTAAGCCAGCAGGAATAGCGCTGTTTGAAGTGCTAGTTGCATCTGTCCACCCATTAGCATTTGCAACATGGACTGCGTATAAAAATGTTGGTGTCGCAAGTGTACCTTGATAAGCAATAACTTGGTCTCCTGCGGCAGAAAATGCAAATAATGCATCTGTTTCAATAGCTGCACCTATAGTACTACCAGAAAAATCAAGAGAAGAATAATTATTACTACCAATATCTGTAATAATTATCTCAGTACCACAACTTACGGTAGAAGTTGCTGTCCAGGTAATAACACCTTCATTAAATGTTGTGTTGAAGGAGCCAGTGCTTAGCCATCCAAAATCTGTAAAATTTATGGTAGTACCAGCAGTTACATCTGTTAATAGGACAAAAGAAAACTGATCAGGATTTTGGGTATTAACTCCTGTAATAGCTATATCACCTTCTGATAGAGTTGTCTGCCCATAACTAAAGCCAAAAGCCAAAAGCAGAATAATTAATAAAGTGATTTTTTTCATCATGTAAGGTTTTTCAATCTATACGTTAGCTAAAAAGTTCAGTATAAAAATTTGGGTTTATATTTTTAATGTTTTAATCAGTTTCAATTGTTATTTTTGATGCTACATGCATACCAAAAAAACATATACCGTACAAGAAGCTACTAGTAAACTAGAGCATTATTGTGCGTATCAAGAACGATGTCATAAAGAAGTACGTGAAAAATTAGTGACTATGCACATGATACCCGAGGCTATCGATGTAATTATAGTCCATCTTTTAAAGCATAACTTTCTTAATGAAGAACGTTTTGCCAAAACATTTGTAAGCGGTAAGTTTAGAATTAAGGCTTGGGGCCGACGCCGATTAACTTTCGAATTGAAGAAAAAAGACATCAGCAAAGTTAATATAAATCAAGCACTTGCAGAAATAGAAGATGCGGAATATATCGAGGTTTTTAATAATTTAGCCGAAAAAAGAGCAAATTCTATCACTGAGACTAATACATACAAAAAAAGACAAAAATTAATCGATTATCTACTGTATAGAGGCTGGGAATCGCATTTGGTGTACGAAAAGGCACGAGAGCTTTTCAGGTAAATCCATAAAAAGCGGATAACTTGTGAAATAGTATCCGCTTTTTCAGTATAATTAGTTGTGTTAGTTATAAATTGAACTAGATTCAAAATGTCAGTTTCATAGAAGTCGGCTGGTTTTTTATTTTAAAAAAATAGTATCGAGAACAACTTCAAAAGACAACGTTTTTAAATTTTACGATCATATAAATTCTCGGTACATCACGTCCTTATTAACAGGAACATGCTAAAAATCGCATGTAATTTGATGCTTTACAAATTAAAACTAGCACCAAAATTAAGTGAAAATTGATTGTGTAGTGTTTCTGCAGCCGTTAAGGTTCCTGAGTTGTATTTTGCAAAAGGCACATTTAACTCAGTATAAATACCAAAACCTTCTGTAAAGAAATAGCGTGCACCTAAATGACCACCAAAATTCTTTAACCCTAAGCTTAGTCCTGGGTATACATCAAAATTATCGCTTACATTAATAACGTTTCCTAAGTTAGCATTAAAACGCGCTCTTATATCAACACGGTCTCCAAAATCAGCATTTATTAACTCTTCAACACCTAAAAGGTAGGTAGAACTTAAACCAAAAGAGATATTGTCTCCAACACCATAATCGTAACTTATGTTGATGCCTGTGCCGTTGTCTTGAGCATTTAGACCTACTTGAAATTTGTTGTCGTTTTTACCAATGTAAGCTTGTGCGTCAATAAGTGATACACTTAGAATTGCTAGTATAAAAATTAGTTTCTTCATTTTTAATTTGTTAAGTTGATTTGAGTTTTAAATATAAGTTGGCAAAGATATTATAAGTTTTATAAATGCAAAGGTTTTATAGATGTTTGTGTGTACGGACAATAGCTTGTTTGTTTTTCCAATCTATCCATTTTTGGCCTTTAATGTGGCGCATAACAGTATCAAAACTTCGCATTACTAGTACGTTGTAAAACGCTTTAGCTAAGTGTTTTGGGTTTCTGGCAATGGCTCGTAAACTCATAGAAAATCCTGGTGTTATATAACGCATATAATGCCAATATCCTTCTGGCATATATAGTACTTCACCATGGTTTAATTCGGTTTTATAGCCCTTAGCTTTTTTAAGCATGGGCCATTTTTTAAAATCAGGATTTTTAAAATTAATATCTTCTCTAGTAATTAAAGAATGTGGAATTTTATATAAATACTCATTCTGCTTTTGGTCAAACAAAATACACTCTTTTTTACCTTCAAAATGAAAATGAAAAATATTAGCCAAATCGATATCATAATGCATAAAAGTATGTGAGTCTTGTCCGCCAAAAAACAACATTGGTATGCCTTTCATTAATCGTAATCCAAAATCAGGAAATGTAAAATCATTTTGTAGTTGCGGTATTTCCTTTAAAGCATTCCACAAAAAAATACGGTATTTTGTTGGCTCTCGTTTTAATAAATCAACGTAGGCACTCAGTTTCATTTTAGCATGAGGCTCGTTAAATCCATCTTTATAATCTACAGGTCTATCGTCATAAAGTGGCACAGTTAAATCGCCTCCAACCTGCTTAAAATACTCTAAATTCCATGTGTTATATGCAGGCCAATCATCAATAAACCGCTCTATAACCACAGGTTTTTGTGGTTTAAAATAGTGTTTTAAAAAGTCGGCTTTCGTAATTGTTTTTACGCGCGGAATGTCTTGTAGGTGTAACGACAATGCTTATTTAGTTTGTTACAAAGTTAACAAAAGGTTACTAATAGCGAAATTGTATTTTTAACGGTGCTACAAGTATTTGATTTTGTGTTTACAGGATTTTAGCGTTAGTTAAGTAATATAATTTAAAGTAGCAATACCCAAATACCTGTTTAATTTTAAAAATATAGATAGTAGGTTTGGTGTGATTATTGCTATCTTTAATCCGTTACTATTTTAGATGAAATTAAAAAAACTTTCTTTACGTACTCGTATTTTTATTGTGATGATAGTGCTGGTTTTAATTGCCTCGGTACTTATAGCATCTGTAGCTATATATCAATATAATGAAGAAACTACCGATTATCACATACAGCGACTTAATCGTAAAGAATTAAATATTAAAACGCACCTTAAACGAGTATTGAATGGAAGGCAGAATACTTGGGAAGTAAAAACAAGAAATATTCCGTTAATATTTAAAGACGAAATTAGCAATATAGCAGATATCCATAAATTACAAGTTAATCTTTACGATTTAGAAGGAAACTTACTGATTACATCTAAAGCAAATTTAAAGCCTGACGAAGAAGAAAAATCAATAGAACCACATATTTTAGATGCTATTTCTAACACAGCAGATCATCGTTATGTAGATAAACTTACCGAAAACGGACTCACGTACCAGTCGTCATACATCTTTATATATGACAATAGATCTAAACCCTTGGCAATTTTAAATTTACCTTACCTAGAGCGCGATGATTTTTTATCTAAAGAGCTAAACGAATTTTTAGGGCGTTTGGGTATTGCGTATCTTTTTGTTTTAATTATAGCCATATTTATTGCTTTTTTACTATCAAAATACATCACCAAATCACTTAAAACTATTAGTGACAAAATTATTACAACACGTTTGGAAAAGCGAAACGAAAAAATTGTAATAGAAGACTCTAGTCAAGAAATTTCAACTCTAATTGACTCTTATAATAGTATGATTGATGAGTTAGAGGATAGCGCAGTACAACTCGCAAGAAGTGAGCGCGAACAAGCATGGAGAGAAATGGCAAAACAAGTGGCGCATGAAATTAAAAATCCGTTAACACCAATGCGTTTAACTGTCCAGAATTTTCAAAGAAAGTTTGACGTTAACGACAAAGATATTACGAAAAAAATAGTAGAATACAGTAATACACTTATTCAGCAAATAGATACTATGAGTTCTATAGCCTCGGCATTTTCAAATTTTGCTAAAATGCCAGCACAACAAAACGAAACACTAAATGTTGTACATATTACCAAACTAGCATTAGATATTTTTAACGAAGATTATATTTTATTTACATCTGAAACTGAAGAAATTATAGCAGAATTTGATAGAACTCAATTAATACGAGTAGTAACAAATTTGGTAAAAAATGGTATACAAGCCATTCCAGAAGATAAAACGCCACAGGTTATAGTAAATGTTGGCGAAGACGATAAAAATGTAATTATTACAGTATCAGATAATGGTTCAGGAATCTTAAAAGAGTATAGAAATAAAGTATTTGAACCAAAGTTTACAACTAAGACAAGTGGTATGGGGCTTGGTTTAGCAATGGTTAAAAATATTATAGAAACCTATAATGGTAATATTTCGTTTACTACCAAAACTAATGAAGGAACTATATTTAAAGTAGTGTTTCCAAAACGTGAATCTTAATAAAAAATTGAAAAATGGCTTATAATAATCTTATTATAAATTCTGAAGCAAACATTACAACGATTACTATAAATCGTCCTAAAAAATTAAATGCACTAAATCAAGACACCATAAAAGAATTACACGACGCTTTTAAAGTTGCTGATGCCGACAAAAGCACAAAAGTAATTATTGTAACAGGAAGTGGTGAAAAGGCTTTTATTGCAGGAGCTGATATTAGCGAATTTGCAGATTACAGTGTTGAAGAGGGTACACATTTGGCAGCAAATGGGCAACAGATACTTTTTGATTTTGTAGAAAACCTATCTACACCAGTAATTGCAGCTATAAATGGTTTTGCATTGGGTGGAGGTTTAGAATTAGCCATGGCCTGCCATTTTAGAGTAGCCAGTAATACCGCAAAAATGGGCTTACCAGAAGTGTCTTTAGGAGTTATTCCTGGGTATGGTGGCACACAACGTTTAACGCAGTTAGTTGGTAAAGGGCGTGCTTTAGAAATGATTATGACAGCGGGTATGATAGATGCCAATAAAGCACTAAGCTTTGGTTTAGTAAACCACGTTGTACCTCAAGAAGCGCTTTTAGAATTATGTGAAACGCTTGCAGGAAAAATTAAAAAAAATTCTTCTGTTGCTATACGTGCTGCTATAACAGCAGTAAATGCTAATTTTAAAACAGGCGTTAATGGCTACCAAACCGAAATTACTGCGTTTGGAAATTGCTTTGGTACTAAAGATTTTGAGGAAGGTACTACTGCGTTTTTAGAAAAAAGAAAAGCGGAGTTTCCTGGGGAATAGATTTTAGAACCTTTTTTAATCTAAAGATGTCCTATCTCATATAGGTGTTTCTAGTGAACGTAATTCGTCTATTTTAATATTCTTTCATGTTCTGTAATCTCTAAATCATTAATACTGGCAAATCGTTTTGTCATTAATCCATTTTCGTCAAATTCCCAATTTTCATTTCCGTAGGCTCTAAACCAATTGCCTGCTTTAGTTTGATATTCATACTCAAATCTAACAGCAATTCTATTGCTTGTATGCGCCCAATATTCCTTTTTTAGTTTGTAATTCAATTCTTTTTCCCATTTTTTGGTTAAAAAATTGATAATGTCTTCACGCCCATTCACAAAAGTGTCTCTGTTTCTCCATGCACTATCAATAGCATATGCTTTGGCTATTTTTTCTGGGTTTTTACTGTTCCAAGCATCTTCAGCTTTTTGTATCTTCTCAATGGCATCTTCTAAACTAAATGGTGGAAGTGGAAATTTTTGCTCCATAGTGTTGTAACTTTTATTTTAGTTACCCGTTGTGCATTTTGAGTTGAAATAAACACTGTAATGTCAGTTCGAGTTATTTTTTTGATAAAAAATCGTATCGAGAACCAATTCATATTAAAAATTCTTATTCTCGATACAAATTTCACTCATTTCAATGGTGAAATTCACTCGAATTGACAGAATTTTTTCAAAATGCACAACGGGTATTTTAGTTATTAAATATAAGTCGAAGAGATTGATTTCTAATTACATCAAAATTTTAAAGATAATCAGTTAAAGCTATTCTAGAAATGGAATAATTTAAACCAAAAAAAGCAGGCTAAACTTAGCCTGCTTTTTTATAATAATTGAGTTAATCTGTTACTTTAAATAAATTTCACAAAGGTCTTACCTTCAGTTTTATATACAATCTTATAATCACCTTTTGTGTAATCTTTAATTTTATAAACCTTTCTTATTTGGTTACCTTCACTAGTTAAGGTTTCAGAGTGAATTAATTCATAATTACTTAGAGCGCTGCCTCCATCATAATAAATACTTATTTCTAAGAGATCTTTATGCATTGATAAGCAATTTACAAAAATCATATCATCCTTTACACGAGTAGAAGGTTTAAAAATTGTTTCGCTATTGTCCTTATCGTATACTACTTTGTTTGCATTAACGGTAAAGGGAATAATATTAATTTCCATGTCTTTATCCAGTTCAAAAAAGTAATTGCCATTAGGTAATTCAGTAAGATCAAAACCTTTTTGGTATACTCCTGATTCTTCAATTGCTTCTTTAAATAGTATAACGCCATTTACATCCTTAATAGTGAAAAGGTTACCTGCTTTAACATTTAAAGTAAGTACGGTTCTGTTAGCTTTACTTTTTACGATAGAAAAAGGGTTGCTGTTTGCGTATCCTATAACCGTAGCCATTAGCGCTACCATTAAAAATACTTTTTTGGAGTTGTTTTTTACGTTTTTCATGATTTGGTTTTATTAACGTTTCACACTCCAAAATTATAGTAAAAGTATTTCCTGAAAAACATTAGAATTGACTAATTTGTATTCAAAATTACCCGTTAAATATATGTTATGGTTGTGTTAAGTTAATATAGTATATATTAAAGATAATTTTAAATAAATCCCACATTTAATAAGTGTTTTTGATTATATAATTTCTTTGCATAAACTAATATGTTAGAGTAGTTATGTAGTAATGATGATACTTAAACAGACCCGTTGTGCATTTTGAGTTGAAATAAACAGTGTAATGTAAGTTCGATTGATTTTTTTGATAAAAAAATCGTATTGTGGACCAATTCATATTAAAAATTCTTATTCTCGATACAAATTTCACTCATTTCAGTGGTGAAATTCACTCGAATTGACAGGATTTTTTCAAAATACACAACGGGTTTAAACAAGTGTATTTTTATTAAGATAAGTTGTAATTTTAAAGGAAATTATATTAATGAAAAATATAGATTTTAAATAAACAGGATTCAAAAAATATATAAAAAATAAAGTGGGCCACCACAGCCCACTTTTAACCAACTAAACTAAATAAGACATTAAAATTAATTATTAATGTAATTTGTAATAATTAGAAACTAAAACTAATTATATATATGTTTTAAAATAAATTACTTAAACATTTACACTGCAAATATATACTGCTTTTAGAGCTCTGAAAACATCAATTTTATCATATTTATGTACTATTTTAACTATCAAGTAATTGTTAACACATTGTTAAGTTAATATAGTATATATTTAAGGTAAATAAATATATAATGTATGCATAATAAATATTAAATTTGTAAACTAAAGCCCTTTAAAATGAACAAAAAGCCTACATTAAAAAAACTTACCCCAAGCTTTGGAAGTTCAATAATTGTAAAGCAGCATAGCGATACGGTTGATAGAAATGATGCCTATTGGCATTTTCATAAAGAACTAGAACTAATTTATGTAAATAAGGGTCAAGGAAAAACACACATTGGTAATCACCTCTCTTATTTTAATAATAGTCAATTAATATTAATAGGTGAATATTTACCGCATAACGGATTTACTGATAGACTTACGGCAACAGGTACTGAAACTACTATACATTTTAAAACTGATTTTTTAGGAGAAGATTTTTTAAATATTCCAGAAGCCGTAAATTTAGTATCGTTATTTAAGCTAGCTAAAAATGGGATTCGTTTTAAGGTAGAAACTAAAACCTTTATTGGCCCTAAAATTGAAAAACTATCCGAATATCAAGGACTAGAACGCTCTATCAAACTCATGGAGATTTTACGCTACTTAGCGCTTACCGACAATTATGAGATGTTAAATGCTGAAGGTGTTGCTTTTGAAGCAGAAGCACAAGAAAGCTCAAAAATTAGAACCATATTTAAATATGTTAACTCTAATTTTGAAAATCATATTACTTTAGATGAAATTGCCGATAAGGTAAGTATGACGGTACCCGCATTTTGCAGATATTTTAAAAGAGCAACAGGTAAAACCTTTACACAAATAGTAAACGAGCATCGTATTGTACACGCTACCAAACTGCTTAACGAAAGCCAAATGAGTATTGCTGATATTTGTTACGAATGTGGCTTTAACAACTTCTCACATTTTAATAAACAGTTTAATGAAATTACTGGTAAAAGTGCCTCGCAATATCGCAAGGAAATTAAACATATTATTCAGTAAATTTTTTATTTGTGATACCGCTTTAGCGGGTGATGCCTTAGCTTTTTTGTTGTAAAAAAGTGTATGTGTTACAGTAAATATTTCACCTATAAATTCCAATTGTTTTTAGGATTTAAATTGACCGTTTAATCTCTATCGCTTTCGTTTGCTAGTGTTTTTTTTATATTCAAACTATAGCATTTCTACTAAAAACATAATTTGCATTAAACTTCTCCCTCCCATTCAGCATAAAACTGTTTTAAATACAGCTCCATAAATTCATGGCGTTGTTTAGCCAGTTGTTTACCAGTTTCGGTATTCATTTTATCTTTAAGTAGTAATAACTTTTCGTAGAAATGATTAATGGTTGGTGCGGTAGATGCTTTGTATTCAGCTTTTGTCATGTTTAAAGCAGGAGGAACCTTTGGGTTATATATGGCTCTATTTTTAAAACCACCATAATTAAATGTTCGAGCAATACCAATAGCACCAATAGCGTCTAATCTATCAGCATCTTGTATCACATCTAATTCTGGAGATTTAAATTTTTGTTTGCCTTCTAAACTTGATTTAAACGAAATATGGTTAATAATATTTATAACATGTTCAATAACTGTAGAATCTACATTCAATTTAAATAAAAATTCACGTGCTATTTTAGGGCCAATTGTTTCATTGCCATTATAAAATTTACTGTCAGCAATATCATGTAGCAACGCTCCTAGAGAAACAATAAATACATCAACTGCTTCGGTTTTGGCAATAAGTAAGCTATTTTTATACACACGCTCTATATGAAACCAATCGTGTCCACCTTCAGCATTTTTAAGTGTCTCTTTTACAAAGCTTATGGTGTGGTGTATTATTTCTCGTGAGGACATTTTAATTAGATTTCTTCTAAAATAGAGCTACCTTTTGATGTATCACCAGACGTCCATTCCCAATTTTCGTGAAGCCTAATTTTTCCATTTGTAGTAATTTCAGGCTTAGAACTACAAATTCCTGTCATTAATGTACCGTTTTTATTAATTTGATGATATCGCATATTAATATTACCATCCTCGTCAACCAAACCAATAAGATGGCCCTTAATAATGTTACCACCACTGTAGTAAGAAGTTACTATATTTTGATGTTGCTTATAACTAAAAATTGTTTCAGAACTAGTTTCACTATTTACTGAACTAGAAATGGGTTTAAATGTTTTGTTATTGTAATTAATCAACTTAAAAAAACAATTTTATTTGTTAGTGGCCGGAGACACCCATTTAAACTCATAAGAGTTTTCTGGAATCTTCATGCGCTCAGATAAACGATACATTCTAGAAGGTAACTTCATTAAATAGTCACGTGCTTTTTCAGCCTCTTCTGTGAGGTTAGTAATTTTATCAATCTGCCATCTGTCAATTAGTTTCTGCAAAATATCAACATAATCAGTAGATGTGTACACACCTATGCGTTGTGCAGTATTAGAAAACTCTTCAAAAGCACTACTTATGTGTCCGCCACTTTCTCTTAAAAAGTGTGCAGGCATGGTTATTTTTTGTTTCATCATATAATGAAACGCCATCATCATTTGGCTAGGGTCTACTTTAAAAATACGTTCCACAAATTCAGAATATGCATTATGGTGTCGCATTTCGTCTCCTGAGATAATCTGGCACATTTTTGCCAAACGTTTATTACTCGTTTTTTTTGCAATTTTAGCAACTCGGTTATGCGAAATATAGGTGGCTAATTCTTGAAAACTTGTGTAAACAAAGTTTTTATAAGGATCTCTATCGGTACCAATATCAAAACCATCAGCAATTAAATATTGTGTGGTTTTTTCAATTTCTTTCATGTTTACACGTCCTGATAAATACAAGTATTTATTTAAAACATCGCCATGGCGGTTTTCTTCGGCAGTCCAATGTTTTACCCACTTACTCCAACTATTTCGGTTTTCGCCAACTTGGTTTACTCCTTCAACATCCATTAACCAAGATTCGTAAGTTGGTAACGCTTCTTCCGTAATCATATCACCAACTAAAACCACCCAAAAATCATAAGGTAATTCTTTAGCAAGCTCTTGTATTTCTTTTATTTCGTCAAAAAAGCTGTCTTTTTCTGGATTAGGTAAAAAGTCTGTAGGCTGCCAAATTTTTTCAATAGGCATTAAATATTTCTCCATTAAGGAAGCGACGTCTTTCTCAATGAATTCCATAACTTCCAATCTTACATTTTTCAACGACATATACTATTATTTTTTAAGGTGAATGTGGGATTTTATGGTTTGTTCTACTTGTTTAAGTAAGGCTTGTTTATCAGCAAAGGTAGCCAATTCTAGAGGCTTATGCACGGTAAATTTAATATGAGTGCCTAAACCCATAGGAAATTGCCCGTAACGTTGCATTTTCCATGAATTATTTATAGAAATTGGCACTACTAAAGCAGAGGGTACTTTTTTAAACATAATCTCTAAACCTTTAGTTTGAAAAGGTTTTGGTGTACCATCTTTACTACGTGTACCTTCAGGAAAAATTACAGCAGCCCTTTTTGTATTTTCTATATATTCTCCAAACTTCATAATAGCAGGAAGCGATTGTCTGGGGTTTTTTCTATCTATTAAAACCGAACCGCCGTGGCGTAAATTATAAGACACACTAGGTATGCCTTTGCCTAATTCTACCTTACTAATAAACTTGGTATGGTGTTTTCTCATGTACCACATAATGGGAGAAATATCGTATAAACTCTGATGATTAGCAACAATAATAAGCGGTGTGCTTAGTGGTATATTATGAGGATTATCAAATGTAAAACGCGTACCCAATATGTTAGCACATCGCATTAAAAAAAATTGAAGTGCGTCTACACTTAGTTTGTGTGCCTTATAGCCTAAAACGTTAAAGCAAAACCACTGTATTGGATGAAAAAACACAAGGGTTAATCCAAAACATAAATAGTAAATAATCGATATGGGATAGGATAGTAGTTTTTCCATGCCCCAAAAATAATAAACAAAGTATTAGTACACAGCAACACATTCATTATTTTCACAATTAATGCTAGTAGGTGGGTTTTCAATTGCACAATTTGAGGCAATACCAAATGCTTCATTATATTCAGCTTCCATTTGGTTATAATTTTCAACCATGCTTTCTAGAGTTTCTATATCAATAGATGTAGAATATATTAAATAACGCCAAGGCCCACCACAAGGTTTACTTCCAAAGGCAATAAATTTACATTCAAAAGTAGTATTACAAATAGATGCACCTGCTATAGTTTCAATATCGGTTTTTAAAATAGTTAGTTCTTGCGCTTGGGTGTCTTGATTAATAGATGGAATATCATCTTCACATTGTGTAGAACATAATAGTAAACAAAGTGGCGCTATACATAATTTAAAAACTGACTTTTTCATTATTATACTATTTAACTTTTAGATGGTATAATTATAAAATGGTTGCGTACCAAACCAAAAAACCACGAAAGTATCGTGGTTTAATTCTTAATCATTAAGTGTTTTTTGCATTTTAAAAATGCTTTTTTCTAACAATGTGCGTTGTAAGCATCCATTAAGTTTTCTGCAATTAATTCTGCAGGTCTACCTTCTATATGATGACGCTCTAACATGTGCACCAACTCTCCATTTTTAAATAATGCCATACATGGCGAACTTGGAGGAAACGGTATCATATGTGCTCTTGCTTTATCAACAGCTTCTCTATCAACACCTGCAAAAACAGTTGCAATATTATCAGGTTTTTTAGCATTCTCTAAACTCATTTTAGCACCAGGTCTTGCATTTGCAGCTGCACATCCACAAACCGAATTTACTACAACTAAAGTAGTGCCTTCTTTTGCTAATGCAGCATCAACAGCCTCGGCAGTTTGTAACTCTTCAAAACCAACATTGGTTAAATCCTCACGCATTGGTTTTACTAATTCTGCTGGATACATATTTTCTATATTTTTATATTAAAATTTAAACTATGCAAAGTTAATCAAAAATTGTGCAAAAATTATTTGGGCGTTCCCTTATAACGCTTATGGCGTTATAAGGTCAGGCTATCCGCTATATCTTTTTTGCAAAAAAAACAAAAAAGGATGCCGCTTCTATCCTTAACGCGGTGCTAAATTTGATAATTTAGAGCATTAAATAAAATTTTTAGCAAAAATAATAACTCTAAATTATTATAGCTTGCGTAACAAAACACTAAAATTTTCAACTAACAATAGTATATTTGGTTGATAATAAAATTTAGAAGTAAACATGAGTTTTTCAAAATGGATAGGTGGTGCTTTAGGATGGTCTTTTGGTGGGCCAATAGGTGCTATAATTGGTTTAGCAATTGGTAGTGTAATAGATTCGATGTCAAATAGTGGTAATCCACTTTTAGGAGAACGTCCATCCACCCAAGGGAGAAGAAGAACAACCTATAGAACACCACCCAGACAACGCCCGCAAACCCAGTCTGGAGATTTTGAGGTGAGTTTGTTGGTACTTGCATCTGTAATTATAAAGGCAGATGGTAAACAAGACCAACGTGAATTAGATTATGTGCGCAAGCAGTTTTTAAACATGTATGGTAAAGACCGTGCAAACCAAGCTTTCAAATTGTTTAAAGGCATAAGTAAACAAAACGTTTCGGTAAGACCAGTATGCTTACAAATTAAGCAAATGATGGATCATGCTTCGCGTTTGCAACTTATTCATTTTTTATTTGGTATCGCAAAAGCCGATGGCACTGTTACTAAAGATGAAGAACGCCAAATTTATACTATGGCAGGATATTTAGGTATCAGCTCAAAAGATTACGGAAGTATAAAAGCCATGTTTTACAATAGTAAAGATAACGCTTATAAGATTTTAGAAATTAACAAGGACGCCACAGTAGATGATATTAAAAAAGCCTATCGAAAAATGGCGAAAAAATACCATCCAGATCGTGTTATTCATTTAGGTAAAGAGCATCAAGACGGCGCCGAAGAAAAATTTAGACAAGTGCAAGAAGCTTATGAGCAGTTACAGAAGGAGTTAAGATTTTAAATTATGTAAAGTCAGTAAAAACTCCAGATAGTATTACGGCTATAATGAGAATAACCAAAAATGCAACTACTATAATGGTTCCAGTTTTAGTGATGCTATCTTTTTGAAAGAGATAATTTCTTTTCTTATCGTCGTTATCTTTTACAAATTCAAAATTTCCTTTTTCTTTTTTCATATATCATTTTCGTTTAGACAAAGGTAAATACATTGCTCAGTTAAAGCGTGTCTATATCATTTTGATGTTAACGCAAATCAGAATCCTAATAAAATTCAGTACCAATAGTTTTTTTGATAAATTGGAATATTAATAAATAACGGATGCCATAAATTTTAATGTAGAGCAATAGCGATTAATTGATTATTTAAAGAAAACAGAAAATTTAGGTATATCTTATTTTGACGGTAGAGTGTCACATTACTTAGGTGCGTTAAACAAAAAGAATGCAATACTAAGTTTTATAAACTATAGGCCATCATTTAACTCAGTTTGGAGTATAAAGAAAATATTGAGTATTACACTTCAAAAAAACATCTAATAAGATATGATCACGCTTAATAGTAGACAAGAGTTTAATGCTTTTTAAGTTGCGCTTTACATTAATAAAAAACCAACTAAACGAGAGAAGTATAGTTGGTTACGAGGGATTGTTGTTGATAACAATTATGTTGTATTATATTTTTTTGAGTATTTAAAAACTAGTATATAACTATGCTATTAATTAGTATTGCTGTACAATAGTACTACAGAAATTACAATTTTTTGAAAATAATAGACGAGTGTGCAACTATAAACGATTAGTAAACTACCTTACACTATAAACGGTTGTTTTTGTGCGTTTAAAAGCTCTGAATTTTAGATGGTTATGGTGTAAATTTAAGTGTAGATTGTGTTTTACTCACATGTAATGTAACAGTGCTGCCTAAAATTAAAGCGCGGTTATCTATTTCATGTCCAGCCTTTAGGTTAAATGCTACAGGAAAATTATAATCTGATAATACATCCAAAATTAATTGTTCTATTGATGAGCCCCAAGGTGTTGTGTTCTTTTTTATTTTAGTCATATCACCAATAATAACAGCTTTACAATTATCAAAATAACCAGCACGTTTTAAACTTTGCAACATACGGTCTATATGATACTTGTATTCTCCAATTTCTTCTATAAATAGAATTTTTCCAGAGGTGTCTAAGCTTGTTTGAGAACCTAACATAGTGTGCAGTATAGTTAAATTACCGCCAACTAGAGGTGCAGAAACAGTACCAATTTTATTGTATGTTGAGCCTTCTAAAGTGTAGCTTAATGTATCACCAAAAATAGCAGCTTTAAATGTTGAAATGGTCTCTTGTATTGTTTCAACATCATCTTGTAAACTTGTACACATCATAGCATGAATAGATTGTACTCCAAGATTATGTGTTTCACTATGTATAGCAGTAATATCAGAATACCCAATAATCCATTTAGGATGGTTTTTAAATGTTGTCCAATCTAATTTGTCTAAAATTCTAACACTGCCATAGCCACCGCGTGCACACCAAATGGCACTTATATTTGGATTGTCTAAAGCGTTTTGAAAATCTTCACATCGCTCATCATCTGTTCCAGCAAAATGGCGGCCTTGATTAAATACATGTTTACCCACAACAGCATGCAGACCCCAACTTTTAAGTAAAGATTTCGCTTTCTGTATTTCACCTGCTCTATTTTTAAGAATTCCTGCAGGAGCAACAATGGCAACAGTATCGCCTACTTTTAAATATGGAGGTTGTTTAAAATTCATGTCGTGTTGCGGTAATGGTTTGTTTTGCGAAAAAGTTGTTTTAATTCCAAAGAAAAAAACAACACAGCATAAAGTTATATTTAGTAGGTGTTTCTGCATCATGTAAATTTACATTTTTTTAGTGAAACACTATTTTAAAAATTATGAAAGACGCATTTAAATAGTGAGTTGAACTAATCTTGCTTTATGGCGGGATCTCTTTTATGTAAGTATCCTAAACCCATAACAATTTATTTCCAATACCCTCTCAAAATGCTTACTTTTACGCCTTAATTTTAGATTGATGAGCAAACCAAAACGATATACCATTACCACAGCACTTCCTTATACTAACGGTCCTATACATATTGGGCACTTAGCTGGTGTTTATGTGCCTGCTGATATTTATGCGCGTTATTTACGTTTAACAGGCAACGATGTGGCATTTATTGGCGGAAGTGATGAACACGGTGTACCTATTACCATAAAAGCAAAGAATGAAGGTGTATCTCCTCAGGATATTGTAGATAAATACCATGCGATTATAAAAAAATCGTTCGAAGATTTTGGAATTACGTATGATAATTATTCTAGAACATCTGCACCAATTCACCATAAAACTGCTTCTGATTTTTTTGAAACTTTAGATAAAAAAGGAGAGTTTATAGAAGAAACTACTGAGCAGTTATATGACGCAGAAGCGAATCAGTTTTTAGCAGATCGTTTTGTGATTGGTACGTGCCCAAAGTGTGGCAATGAAGAGGCTTATGGCGACCAATGTGAAAATTGTGGAACAAGTTTAAACGCCACAGATTTAATTAATCCAAAATCGGCAATTACAGGAAATGTGCCTACTTTAAAGAAAACAAAGCATTGGTTTTTACCTTTAGATAAACACGAAGCCTTTTTAAAAGAGTGGATTTTAGAAGGCCATAAAAAAGATTGGAAACCAAATGTTTACGGACAAGTAAAATCATGGATTGACGATGGGTTACGACCAAGAGCTGTAACAAGAGATTTAGATTGGGGCATACCTGTACCAGCTGAAGGTGGTGAAGGTAAAGTGCTTTATGTGTGGTTTGATGCGCCTATAGGTTATATTTCTTCAACTAAGGAATGGGCAGCACATGTTGGTAAAGATTGGGAACCCTACTGGAAAGCTAAAGACACGAAATTGGTACATTTTATAGGAAAGGATAACATAGTATTTCACTGTATTATTTTTCCAGCAATGTTAAAAGCTGAGGGCAGTTATATTTTACCAGAAAATGTGCCAGCTAATGAGTTTTTAAATTTAGAAGGCAATAAATTATCCACCTCTAAAAATTGGGCAGTGTGGTTGCATGAGTATTTAGAAGATTTTCCAGATCAGCAAGACGTGTTGCGCTATGCTTTAAATGCAAATGCACCAGAAACAAAGGATAATGATTTTACTTGGAAAGATTTTCAAGCAAGAAATAATAATGAACTGGTTGCCATTTTTGGAAATTTTATTAACCGTGTTGTAGTGTTAACTAACAAATATTATGATGGTATTGTGCCAGAACCTTCTGATTTTGACGAGGTTGATGAAGCCACTTTAGCAGCTATAAAAGCGTATCCAAATGTGATTGCAAGCTCCATTGAACGTTACCGATTTAGGGAAGCCGGACAAGAATTAATGAATTTAGCGCGATTAGGAAATAAATATTTAGCCGATGCTGAACCATGGAAAACCATTAAAGTAGACGAAACACGCACTAAAACCGTCATGTATGTTGCGCTTCAAATAGCAAGTGCTTTAGCAACATTAAGTGAGCCATTTTTACCATTTACTTCAACAAAATTAAAAAACATACTAAAGTTACGTCATAACGAGGAGCAAAACGACGAAGTTATCTCAAACAACAAAGAGACTATGATGTCTCATAAAAATGAATCTCTCAAAGACCCTGTAAATTGGGACGAGATTTCAATTAAAAAAGAATTACTTCCGGCATATCATCACATAGGAAAAGCAGAACTACTATTCTCTAAAATTGAAGATAAAACGATACAAGTGCAATTAGATAAACTAGAAGCCAGAAAGAAAGCAAACGAAATAGCTAATGCAAAAGTAGAACCACAAAAAGATACGATTACTTTTGAGGATTTCACCAAACTAGACATGCGCGTAGGTACTATTTTAGAAGCCGAAAAAATGCCAAAAACTAAAAAGCTTTTAAAGTTGAAGGTGGACACAGGTATTGATATAAGAACTATAGTATCAGGTATTGCCGAAAGTTTTTCTGCCGAAGAAGTTGTTGGCAAACGCGTTACAGTTTTAGTAAATCTAGCGCCAAGAGCCTTACGTGGTGTGGAGAGTCAAGGCATGATTTTAATGACGGAGACTCCTGATGGGAAATTGGTGTTTGTAAATCCTGATGATACTAAGGTTGGGAATGGGTTGCAGATTAGTTAGTACTTATAATGATTTAATGGGGAAAAGAATAATTTTGAAGAATTTGATAATTCTAATTCAGTAAGAGAAGAAAATTATTGCCTTGTTGCTAAAGTTGTTACGTTCGTTTTATTAGTATTATGTAATGTTTTATATGAAATAGAGACTAACCCCAAATGCAAAAAACATTTACCGAGTTTTCTACTAACGCCACTTTAAAAATAGGAGATGAAACACTCTTAAAATCTTATAAAACACCGAAGCAACCAGATTTATATACATTTGTAAGAACACAATGGTCTAAAGCTGAAATAGTTGTAGATAGCGTGCCTTATACCATTGAGGCAAATAGTATTTTAGCATTAACTACAGTGCAGTATTTTCAGTTCTTATCAGGGGTAGATTTGGTGGTGTATCAATTTAACAGAGAGTTTTATTGTATTAAAGATCACGATCAAGAAGTTAGTTGTGCGGGTTTATTGTTTTTTGGTAATGTGCATATTCCAATTATAAAATTACAAGATAAAGAACACAAAAAGTTAAATACATTACACGAAGTGTTTTTAGATGAATTTGAAACTAAAGATACTATTCAAGCTGAAATGTTGCGGATGCTTATGGCGCGTTTCATCATTATAGGTACAAGACTACTAAAAGCCAAAGAAGGGTTTGTAGAAACATCAAAAAACACTAAAATAGATTTGTTGCGTGAGTTTAATATGCTAGTTGAATCTCATTTTAAAACAGAACATAGTGTATCGTTTTATGCAGATAAACTATTTAAATCTCCAAAAACACTGTCAAATACATTCTCAAAATTAAAAACAAGTCCGCTACAAATCATACATGAGCGTGTTGTGCTAGAAGCAAAACGACTACTAATTTACACTGATAAAACTGCTAAGGAAATTGCATATGAAGTGGGTTTTGAAGATGCTTCACATTTAAGCCGACTTTTTAAAAAACATACAGAATTATCTCCATCTGATTTTAAAAAACAACTGCAAAAAATATTATAAAATCGTCTTCAAATTTATTTTAATATTCAAATACGCTTAAAAGCTTATAGTGTTTCTGGTCAAACCGCTTTTGTTGTGTTGTAAAAAGCATTCATAGGGAAAAATTGACAACACCTAGGGCAATCTTATCATTTTATTACATCTCCTTTTCGTGCATCTTTGTAGTGTATAATTAAAACAATAACATTATGAATTTAAAACATATATCAGTTTTCAATTTAATTGAAATTTTTAGAGGAAAAGGAAGAAAAGTATTAAATACTATTTCGCCAAAAACACATTGTGAGCAAAGACACATTCACGATTTTTATTGTGATGCAGAAAGACCTTTTATTCAAGACAATACTATTACGTAAAATAATAAAGGGAAAAATTGACAACCCAAAGGGAAATACAATCATGGTGCAACTTTTAAAACGGTTGCATCTTTGTACAATCAAAATAAAGCAATATATAATAACAATATCCTGAGACACACTCAGGATAAACAAAACAAAAATAATGAGCACATTTAACGTACCAACAAGAGAACAAGTAAGCGAAAATAATCAAGCTATTTTCGATAATTTAAACAAAGCATTAGGTTTTGTACCAAATTTATATGCAACATATGCACATAGTGATACAGCTTTAGAAAACTATTTAAATTTTGCAAATGCAAAAACATCTTTATCGGCTAAAGAAAAAGAGGTTGTTAATTTAGCTGTGAGCGAAGTAAATAATTGTGTTTACTGTTTATCTGCACACACTGCAATTGGTAAAATGAATGGTTTTACTGATGATCAAATTTTAGAATTAAGAGCAGGAGAAGCTTCTTTTGATACTAAATTGGATGCCTTAGCTAAATTAGCTAAAAACATTACAGAAAATAGAGGAAAAACAGACGAAGCTGTATTAGAAAATTTCTTTAACGCAGGCTATTCAAAAGGGAATTTAATCGATACTATTTCTTTAGTAGGCGATAAAACCATTTCAAATTACGTACACAGTACAACACAAGTACCAGTAGATTTTCCAGTAGCACAACCATTAACAGCAACTACTGTATAATTATAAAAATTAATATTAAACACAAATAATCAATAATCAGAGCAAAAGCTCAAAACAATTAAAACAATGAAAAAAGTAATAGCAATTTTAGTAGTAACATTAGGTTTCGCTTTAAACGGAAATGCACAAGATAAAATGATGGACAAAGCAGTAAAAACCATTTCTTTAGAGCAAACTAAAGGAGAATTTGTTCAAAAAGCATTAACGGTAAGCGAAGGTACTTATGTATTTGAAGTAGCAAATAATCATGCAGCTAAAGAAGTTGGTTTAGTTTTAGTAAAAAAAGGTGATGATGCTAGCAAACCAGAAAATCACATACAAACAGCTTATGTAACACAAGTTGTTAAAGATGGAGAGACACAAAAAACTAAGGCCACTACATTAGCAAAAGGAGAGTATGTATATTTCTGTCCTTTAAATCCAACACCACAGTATACACTTACTGTACAGTAATTTTCAAGTATTAATTAATAGATCACTAAAGGCTATTCTAATATTAGAATAGCCTTTTTTTATGATTATAAATAATATAGAAAGCGAGTAATTTTTTAACTTTACAAAAAACCAAGTAATATGTTATCAAAATCTATAGAACAGGCGTTAAATAATCAAATACGAGTAGAGGCAGAATCATCTCAAATATATTTGGCCATGGCATGTTGGGCAGAGGTTAAAGGTTTAGAAGGGGTATCAAACTTTATGTATGCGCAAAGCGATGAAGAGCGTGAGCACATGTTAAAATTGGTAAAGTTTGTAAATGAGCGTGGAGGACACGCAAAAATTTCACAACTAAAAGCACCAAATGTAACCTTTAATTCTTTTAAAGAAATGTTTGAAAAATTGTTTGATCATGAGGTGTTTGTATCTCAAAGCATTAACGAATTAGTACATATATCACTTCAAGAAAAAGATTATGCAACCCATAATTTTTTACAATGGTATGTTGCAGAACAAATAGAAGAAGAGGCTGTTGCACGCACCATTTTAGATAAGATAAATATGATTGGTGATGACAAAGGTGGTTTGTATTTATTTGATAGAGATATTGAAAATTTAACGGTAACTACAGCTGCGATAGATAGTCCTGAATAATTTTAACACTTAAGCTTATTTAGATTTAATAAAAATAACTTATTTTTGCTCAATGAATTGAACATTCGCACGCTGTGAGCAAAAAAAAGAAACAAAAAAAGGCAATTAAAAAGCTACGAAAATTAGGAATAGAACTTCCTGAAAAAGTAAAAAGTAGTTGCTGTAAAAAGTTTAAAAAAGGCGAAAATAAGCGCTGTAAAAAGTGTCCTTGCTTTGATTTAATTAAAAAAGTGGCTTAATTTTTTTGGGGTTCCCCTGTCGGGTCGGGCTTTACGCTGCAAGTCCTCGCGCCCAAAAGCTACGCGGCGCTGTGGGCTTTACACTGCAATCCCTAACCCGGGTTTATCCGCTAAAAATAGTGCCATCATCAAACTTTTAGTATGTCAAATATATACTGTATATAAAAAAGACCTCACAGATTTTCTAAAACCTGTGAGGTTTAAAATTATAACATATTTGTACTAATTGTTATTTAATTCTCAATAGGTACTCTCGTAGAGTGCATCATTTCTAACTTCCAAATAGTATCTTGTTTAATTGCAACAATACTCTCTAACCATTGTAATTTTCGTTCTAAAGTATCGCTTTTTATAGTGGCATAATTGTGGTATGCCATCCAAATGCGATTCCCTTCTCTTTTAGCCTCAAAAAAATCAAAACTGTTAATGCGTTTTACACCAGTATCTCTCAATTTTGCGCGCTTACACCAATTGACAATGGTATCGTTTGTCCACACTTCGCCATGTTCTAAAAGAATAAAATCATCAGTGTGATATTTTAAAATGCGTTCTTCTTTTTTAGCACTCCAAATATCATCAAAAGCATCCTGTATAATTTGCTCTACCGCTTTAAAGTCTTCGGTATTATTGGTGCGTTGTTTTTCTTCTTTTTTACAATTTGTAAAAAGTATACTTAAAACAACAACTATTTTAATAAAGGGTTTCATGGTGATTTGTTTTTTAAAATTTAAGTCAATACTATATCTTATTTTAGCATTAAAATATTTCAGAATTAATGTCAGCGCAACTAAAATACATACTTTCTAAGTTACAATTACCAGAACAGTCGGTAAAAAACACGATTCAATTGTTGGAAGAAGATTGTACTATTCCCTTTATATCGCGATACAGAAAAGAGCGCACTGGAAATTTAGATGAGGTGCAAATAGGAGATATTGTAAAATATAAGGAACAATTTGAAGCCTTAGAAAAACGAAAAAAAGCTATTGTAAAAGCGCTAGAAGAGCAAGGTGTTTTAACGCTAGATCTAAAACAAAAAATAGAAGTAACGCAAGACTTAACCACACTGGAGGATTTGTATCTGCCATTTAAAAAAAGCCGAAAAACTAAAGCTGAAAAAGCGAGACAAAGTGGTTTAGAGCCATTGGCCAAAATTATTATGAGTCAGAATGCAAATGATATTGAGCGGATTGCCTTTAAGTATGTAAAAGGGAATGTGACTTCTGTTGAAGACGCCTTAGAAGGCGCACGCCACATTATTGCAGAATGGATTAATGAACGTACCAATATTCGTAACAACATACGCCGCCAATTAGAGCGTTTTGCAATGATAGCTACCAAAGTAATTAAAGCAAAGATAGATGATGAAAACGCTCAAAAATTTAGAGATTATTTTGATTGGGAAGAAAGCTTAAGCAGGATTCCATCACATAGATTATTAGCTATTTTAAGAGCTGAAAAAGAAGGCTTTATTCGCGTAAAAATTCAAATAGATAATGAAAGAGCTTTAGATAATATAGAACGACGCATTATTAAAAGTAATAACGCTTGCGCAGCACAAATTGAGATTGCTATTGCAGATGCTTACAAACGCTTGTTATTTCCATCGTTAAGCAACGAAGCCTTACAACTAGCAAAAGACAAAGCCGATGCTGCTGCTATTTCAGTATTTGCAAAAAATTTAAAACAATTATTATTAGGTTCACCATTGGGAGAAAAACGTGTTTTAGCTATCGATCCTGGGTTTAGAACGGGCTGTAAAGTAGTGTGTTTAGATGCACAAGGGCAATTAAAGTATAATGAAACCATATATCCGCATCCGCCAAAAAATGATAGTGTTGGTGCCATGAAAAAAATAAGTTCACTTTGTGAGGCGCATAAAATAGAAGCTATTGCTGTCGGAAATGGTACCGCTTCCAGAGAAACCGAAGCATTAATTAGAAAAGTACATTTTAAAAACGATGTGCAGGTTTTTGTAGTAAGCGAAGCAGGCGCAAGCATTTATTCAGCATCTAAAATTGCTAGGGAAGAATTTCCAGATTACGATGTTACCGTTCGTGGCTCGGTATCCATTGGAAGGCGACTTCAAGATCCATTGGCAGAATTGGTTAAAATTGATGCAAAATCCATTGGTGTTGGCCAATACCAGCACGATGTAGACCAAACCAAGCTTCAAAAAGAACTGGATGTTGTGGTAGAAAATTGTGTAAATGCTGTTGGTGTAAATATTAATACCGCAAGTAAACCGCTACTAAGTGCTGTGTCTGGAATTGGACCTAAACTAGCCGAAAACATTTTTAATTATAGAACCGAAAATGGTGTTTTTCAATCTAGAAACGCTATTAAAAAAGTACCACGTTTAGGTGGAAAAGCTTTTGAACAAGGCGCAGCGTTTTTACGAATTAAAAATGCTAAAAACCCGTTGGATGATTCTGCTGTACATCCTGAAAGTTATGGAATTGTAGAAAAAATGGCGAAGGATTTAGGGAAATCTGTTAAAGATTTAATTGGAAATTCAGAATTGCTTAAAAAACTAAATTTAAAGCAGTATTGCACAGAATCTGTTGGTTTGTTAACGCTAGAAGATATCATCAAAGAACTCGAAAAACCAGGTTTAGATATTCGGGAGCAAGCTAAAGTATTCACCTTCAATCAAAATATAAAAACCATAAACGATTTAAAGGAAGGCCAATTACTTCCGGGTATTGTCAATAACATTACCAACTTTGGGTGTTTCGTTGATGTTGGGATTAAAGAGAGCGGGTTGATTCATGTATCTAACTTATCAGATAGTTTTGTGAAAGACGTGAATGAGCACGTACATTTGCACCAACAAATTATTGTAAAAGTTTTACAGGTTGATATTCCGCGAAAGCGTATTCAACTAAAATTGCATAAGTAATTGTTTTTAAATATTCCTAAAGCATATATTTTTAGCAGCGAATAAGTGGTTTAAATAATACGTATTTATTGAAGGCAATATTTGTACTTTGTTCTATTTTGTTATAAGTTAGATGCAAAAAGCAACCAATTTAATTACATAACCCTAACTAGCTTATATATGAAACGACTTATGTATTCATCTAAACATTCCTGTCCTAAAATAACGACTTTTTTCAATATTTTAAAAAAGAGTCTTGTTTATGGTTTAGGTTTGTTTTTTTGCACAAACCTTTATTCTCAAGCAAAAACAGAGCATTGGGAAACATATATGGCGTCTTATGAAGGTGGAAAACCAGGTTCTACCACTGTTAGGATGGATTTAATGGAGAAGGCTCCAATTTTGGATTATAATTATGTTTTGGTCACAGGTATTACTTATGAAAGCAACAGAGAGGATGGCTTGCCAGAAGGTGATGAAACGTTTAAATTACTACACAAAATAGGTGATGAGCTTAATGCGCTTTTAAAACAAGAGGCTGAAGGTATGTTGGTAGGGTCTTTTACAAATAATTTTGAGCGTTTAGAGTATTTTTATTTGAAATCTGATCTTGGTATTAAGGAAAAAGTAGAATCGTTTTACGAGACAAATTATGCAAATAATACATATTCCTTAAATATTAAAGAAGATAAAAAATGGGAATATTACACTCAGTTTTTATATCCAAATGAAGAAATAAAAAATCAAATATCAAATCTTCGTTTAATAAAAGAATTAAAAGAAGCTGGAGACAACCTAACAAAAAAAAGACGTGTTGATCATTGGATATATTTTAGAAATAAAGAAAACTTAGGGCATTTTTCAGAGGCTATTATTAAGTTAAATTTTAAAATCGAGTTTTCAGGTAGAAAAGGTGTTGCAAAATTTCCTTATAGCTTACAGTTTTACAAAAATAACAAAGTAGATATTGATACTATGAATGCCATAACATCTTCCTTACAGGAAATGAGTAAAAATTACGACGCTAAATATGATGGTTGGGAAACAATTGTTGTTAGAAATTAATGAATGTTAAAAATAGCGTATCACCCAATTTATAAACACCCCTTACCAGAAGGCCATCGGTTTCCAATGATTAAATATGAGTTATTGCCCGAACAATTAGTATACGAAGGCACGTGTACACCAGCTAACTTTTTTGAACCAAATATCCCTGATGATACTCATATTCTTAAAGTTCATACACAAGAATATTATAAGGATTTATTAAACTTAACTTTAGATGCTCGAGCTGCTCGAAAAATAGGATTTCCGTTAAGTGAAGTGCTCGTTAAACGTGAGGTTATAATTGCTAATGGCACCATAAAAGCAAGTGAGTTTGCGTTGCAACATGGTGTTGCTATGAATATAGCTGGAGGTACACATCATGCCTATTCTAATAGAGGCGAAGCTTTTTGTTTGTTGAATGACCAAGCTATAGGCGCACGATATTTAATAGATAAGGGATTATCGAAAAAAATACTAATTGTCGATTTAGATGTGCATCAAGGTAATGGTACTGCAGAGATTTTTCAGAATGATACTAGCGTATTTACCTTTTCTATGCACGGAAAAGGTAATTATCCATTTAAAAAAGAAGAAAGTGATTTAGATATTGCTTTAGAAAATGATACCGATGATGCTACTTATTTATCTATTTTAAAAGAAACCTTACCCAAATTGATTGTAAGTCATAAACCAGATTTTATCTATTATTTATGTGGTGTAGATGTTGTAGCTTCAGATAAGTTGGGAAAATTAGGCATGACTTTAGAAGGATGTAAAGAACGCGATCGCTTCGTTTTACAAACTTTTAGAGATTATAAAATACCTGTAATGTGCTCTATGGGTGGTGGTTATTCTCCAGATATTAAAGTTATTATTGAAGCACATGCCAATACGTTTCGGCTGGCTCAGGAGATTTTCTTTTGAAATTGTAATTAAATCATCAAATTATAGTAATAAACCCCCTTATTATTCATAAACGTACCATCGGTTTTATTTAAATTTAGGGGTTCGCCATTAAAATTTGTTGCAGTTAAATTGAGTTCTTCGTAGATACATGCTGTAGCTGCATAATCCCAAATACTGCCGCCGCCAGTTTCTGTTTTTGGGAATTTTAAAAAACATGCTGGTCCATTTTCTAAAACTGAAATAGCACACATTACTGCGCCTTTTCCAGATATTTCTTTAATGCCTTTTAATTCTAAATCTGCTTTATGTGTGTTGAGTATATTTTGGATTTCGGCTGACTTTGGTGTGTCTTTTAGTGTTTTATCTGTAAAGTAAGTTAGATAGTTGTTTGTGTTTTTAATTGTCCAAGTCATTTTATTTCTATAAACGCCGTGGCCTTTTATAGCGTGGTAAAGGGTTTCAGTGCTTGGATCAAATACAATCCCAATTAAAGGCGTACCATCTTTAGCAATGAGAGCGATAGACACAGAAAATCCAGGATGCTTATTGATGAAAGCTAGCGTACCGTCCAAAGGATCAATACACCAAAAGAAATCTTTTTTAAATCGACTTCCATCGTCTTCTGTTTCTTCGGATAGTAAACCAATATCAAAGGCTTTGCACGTTGGTTTTAAATGTGATAAAATAATAGTCTCACATTCTCGGTCTACTTTTGTAACCACTTGAGAGGCATAGGTATTTCCTCCTTCTTTTTGCTCAACAATAATATCATCGTTTAAGTGTTTCTGAATAACTTCTCCGGCAGAAAGTGCCGCTTCTATGGCAATAGTTGCTAAATATTGTAAATCCATTACGATAAGTTTTTAATCACTTCAGCAGTGATACGCTCGCTATAACTATTAATTTTCCAATGGTCGGGGCTCCAACCTTTTAAAAACCGATGAAAATCTGCCCAAGCCACACGATATAATGGGCGCCATTCGTTTTCAAGAGCTTCATTTTTTTTACCAAGGGCTTTGTGTAAATGCGCAAAGTAAGTGTCTAGTATTTTTAATTCTAAACGTTCGCAATCGCTTTCATTAAGGCAGCTTCCAACAAAGTAAGCGACATCTTTCATACCACAGCCACCACCTACATATTGAAAATCTACACCGGCTACTTCTCCGTTTTCCGAAAAACAAAAGTTTGCCGATTTTGCATCACCATGCACAAATGTTTTAAAGGTGCAATCATTTAATTTTTTATCAATAGCCGCAGCTGCGTTTTTTAATGCTGTCTCTTCTAAAACTTCCAGTTCTTGCGGTCTGGTTTCCAAATGCCAATAGGTGCCAACGTCCCAAAGGCCGTTAGGTACTTTTCCTAAATAACTCGCATGAAATTTTGCTAACCATTCTAAACAGATTTCTATATCTTTCCAAGTTACCTCTTGTTTTCGTAATGGGAAACCTGATTTATCTAAATCTTCAAGGACTATAAGTACTTCATTTTGGTGACTTTCAATAGCAAAACATTTTGGTAAACGTGCTAGACTATGTTTACCGTATGTCTTATACCAAGTGGTTTCTACTTGGTAAGATTTTAATTTTCTTTGATGCCCAATATCTGTGTTCCAGCCTCTGGGGTGATTATTACTTTTTGGTAATTGCACATGTTTCACTACAACGCTTTCTAATTTAGAATTTTCTAATGCAATACGTATAATTTTACCATAACCGCTCCATAATTCTTGGATGACTTCTTTTTGTTTTAAAGAAGACGCACCAGTGTTTTGTAGAATTAAGGATTTGAAATGCTCGTTCATAGGGTTTCAAAGGTATGGAAATGTGGTTTTTAAAAACTTTTATAATAATATGGTTTAAACCATATTATTATAAAATTGATTTCTAATTTTATAAATTAATTTATTGATATTTTTAAAATTTGGTCTATCAATTAAAGATGAATTTTTATAAATTTCATCTAACTCATTTTTTATTTTTTCTGCTTTTGAAACTAAATCATTATATTCGAATTCTGCATTTTTTATTGACAAAAGAAATTCTCTATCTTTTCGTCTAACATTTATTTCATTGTTTAAACCTATTTCTTTTGCCATATGCAGCAACCTAAACGTATGCATCATATTTTTAGCATCGTAATTTTTACTGTGAGAAATATTACTTTTGTAACGCTCTTCATTTCTTTTTTCTACCCAGTTCCAATATTCTCTATATTTCTTGCAATAAGTTGAATACCCATCTACATTAAAGTATAAAACTGCAATAGGTATTTCAGTTTTGGGAACAGAGCTTAAGCAAACTTCATTAGCATTTTTCCTAGCAATTCCGTTATAGTTTAAATTCTCATTGTAAAATAGATTATAACAATCTTTCATATGAGCTAAATTTACTAAGCCACAAGAATTCAAATTCAGTTTGTTTTTGATTGCAAACTCTTTAAATAACACAGATTGTTTTTCGCCTCTTACATAGCAGAAATCCTCAACGGATTTTCTCTCTTTATCAACAGGGTTCACAATTTTCTTGTTTAAACCTCTAGCTTTTTTAATTTGAGTGAATGCATAATTTGCAAAAGTGTTTTTACAAAGCTTTGATAGAAAATCTTCTTTTTTAATCTTTTCAAATATTGGGTGTTGATATAGTATACATGATTTAGGTTCATTTAATAATTCTATTAAATTGGGGTTATTTTTAGATAATAATTCTATAAATTTATTCAATTCGTAATATGAAATATCATTAGTTTCATTGTTAATTTGACCAATGTAATTTAATGAATAAAACTGTTCTTTGGGAAGAATGAATACACCTCTAATATCAGTGTCAGAAGTGGCAGTATCCAAGCCATAAGCTCTACTGCCACTAATACTTTCAAAGATTATTGAACCTGATTTTTTAAGTTCTTCAATTGTCATTATATTATTTTTAAAAAGAGTTCGTTAAAATCATCTGGATTAGATTTCTTATTCTCTAAATTATCTTTTACATCATTATTTTCAGATACAATTCTTCTAACTAACTCAATTAAACCGCAATCCACAGGCTCATTACTTTTCTCTATGTTTTCACTTTTTAAAAGAATTAAATCATCTAAAGTTGAATGATATTCAAAATCAATTATAGAGTATAACTCTGTAAATAAAACAGGTGGAATGGTTTTGTTTTTATAGATCCAACTAGCGCATAATGCTGTTCTTATTGCATAAAAAAAACTTTTTAAAGTCATTTTGTCTGTATCTAAAGTTTCTTCAAAACCCTTACTCATACTATGATAATGATAAAAGCCAGCAACTGGATTGAAATTGTTAGTTGCTAAGATTTTCATCTCTTTTAAAAAATGATTGTCAGCTCTATAAACTATAGGCGAAAAAAGCCAACCTAAAAATGATGCATTGGTTTTTGACATTAGCTTTAATGCTTTTCTTATATCCCAACCTGAGCCATCTAAATCATCTTCCGTCATAAACTCTATAGTGTCTTTTTTATCCCATAGATTTAGATACCATTCTTTATTATGTTTAAAGATAAAACGAATGTCATAATCTGAGTCTGGAGATTCAAATCCCCATGCTCTACTGCCAGATTCGCAAGCGAATAGTATTTCTATATTTTTGTCTTTCTCTATTCCTGAGAGTTTTTCTAGTATTTTAGTTTTCATTTTTATAAAAGTGGATTAATCAAAATATCCCATATCTTCCTTTTTGATACTCAATTATTTATAATATTCCTTATTAGTGTCTAGTTTAATATCAATGTTTTTTGCAATTTGATAAACAGTATTAAAATAATTTATAGCTAATTCTTTAGAATTCATTTTTTGAAATTCTGATTGTAACGCAGGAGATTTTGTAGGGACTAAAACTTCTTTGTGCTCTATTGGAGTTTTGTTTTTCATTGACTTTGCTACTTCCTTAAAACTATACATTCTCATCGGAATTTTATTCGGAAGACCTTGATTTATCTTCTGCATTTGGGCATGGCTATATGAATTTCTTATTTTATCTTTCATATTGTTAAGTGTATTAAATTCCTCAGTAGTAATTAACTTAGCTTCTTTAAGACATTTGTCTATTGATTCCCATAAATTTAACTTATCATAGTTATGATATGCAACATCTAGCTTTTTAGATAATTTTTCAACTTTATCATATTTAAGACCTTTAGTTTTTTTTTGAATAAGAGCAAGTTTCATTAATCGTTCTAAAAAATGATTCGTACAGTTAATAGCAGCTATAAATTGTTCAATCATTAGGCAATTAATAATTTCATACTTAACTGGATTAATCGCAGATAATAATATTAATGAATGATTGAAATATGGTTCTAGATAACTATAATTCTTTTCTACTTTTTCTAGGTATGATTTGATAAATATTTCTTTAGACATTATAATTTTTTATAAAGTTAATTTTTTATTTAAAAAAGCAGACCAACTTGCGTCAGTCCACTTTTTTCCTTTCTAAAATCTAACGCTTTTTATTTCTATTACGTTTCTCTCGCCTAATTTTCCAAGGTGCATTCTTCTGCCAATCGCCAGCCATAATACAGCCATAAGGCATTACTTCGTCAATAACATTTCCTAAACCGTATTCGTCCATTTGTGCTCTTACAGCTTTTGCATTTTTGTATGCGCTTGGTAATTCGGTGATATCAATTTCTTTAGAGAAAAACCTAATATCTAAACCTCGCGTTTCTTCTTTAAAGATTTGCATGGTAGTTCCTGTTTTGCTTTTTCTGTGTTGGGTTCTACTCACGTTTCTACCAGCACCATGCGGAGCAAAGCCTAAATTGGTTTTTGTGGTAGCACCTTCAACAATTAAGACAGGTTCGCTCATGTTTAACGGAATCAACCTTGGACCTGTAATATCTGGCATAAACTTAGCATCTAAAGGCGTTGCACCTTTAGCGTGATAAAATAAATCGCCATCTTTAAAGACGAAGTTATGCTCGTTCCAGTATCTGTTTTCAATATTGATGTCTAAAGTCTCGGCTACCGAATTATGAATTACTTCATGGTTCACTTTTGTCCAATCTCTTATAATTTGTAAAGCATCCCAGTATGACTGCCCTTCTTCTGTATCAAAAGGAATCCAAGCATTTTGCTTTTTAGTATCTGGTGATAAGTCGCGTCGAAAACGTTCAGCGATTTTCATACCTTTTGTATATAAACGCGCGCCTGGACCTCTTGATCCATGATGCGTAACTAGCATTGTGTTTCCAGTTTTTTTAGATTTCCCAACAAACAAAAAGTGATTGCCATCGCCTTGCGTTCCTAAATGTGATCTAGCGATTTGAATCATTTGTCCATCATTTAAAAAATAGTTAGATTCAAAAGCCTCTAATAATGCTTTTGGAAATCTAAATTGTGAGTCTCTATCACGTCCTCCAGGACCAAAATGTGTGTTAGCATGCGCAGCATCTAAAATGTCTTTTGGGTCTGTTTTGTCAAAATCGGTTAACATGACAGAGCAGCAAATATCTGCACTATGCATGCCTGGGTGAATAGCGTTTTTTGCAACCGCCACACCGCCAACAGGAATAGTGCCGTCTGGTCCCGCAGGACAAGCATCTGGCATAATAGCACCAGCAACTAGTGTTGGTGTTTTCATTAAGGTTTGCATCGAATTAATCACTTTATTAACATTATCTTTTTCCTCTTCGTTTTCTGCTTTAATGTTTATAGAAAAGTCAACTGGTTTTTTATGTAATTCAATAGGGTCTGGAGATTTAAATTGTTTTAAATAGGTTTCCATGTCTTTTCCTTCTAATTTATTTTCATTAATATGTGCGATGGCTTCTTTCATCCATTTTCCTTGTCTGTAACCTAATGCGATTAAATCGTTTCCTGTAATTTTTGTATTTGTTGACATAGTTTTTGTTTTTTAATTAGCCCCACCAGCTTCCTCGTCTGGTGGAGCACTACTTTTGAAACCTTGTTTAACTAGATTTCTTTATGATTACTTTGCAAATATTTTACACCATTACGCAATGTTTTTGCGTAGTTAAAAAATTATTTCTTTTTATTCTTATTATTTTTAGATGATGTCTTCTTTTTAGGTTTAATTTTATTTTTAATTCTTGATATTTCAGAATCAACTAACCACGTAAAATCATCATTACAGCTAAATAATTTAGCTTTTTTTAATGCTTTGATTGCTTTTTTATAGGCTTGAATATTTTCAAATAATTGCCCTTGTTTTAGCCAAACTTCTGCTTTATTTAAGCCTTTTACGGTAAAAGCAAAGTCGATTAATTTTTGAGCTTCCTCGAAATCTTCGTTCCATATCAATACCAAAATGTAGTGCGGATACACCTTTTGAAAATCCATTTTATTAGCCAAAGCTTCAGTGTAATACTGCTTTGCTTTTTCATAATCGCCAAATTGTTCAGCTTGTAAACGTCCCATTAAGTATAACGCATACGCATTATTAGCTTCGTATGATAAGGCGTAGTTTAGATTTTCTACAGTTTCTTCCAGTTCATATGGATAAGCGTCTATAGCTTTAAGCACATAATTGTTTAACAAATTTGTGTCCATTGTTTTTTTTATTTGATTTAAAAAATGCTTTGTGAAAACAAAGTGTTTTAAATCGATTTTTAAAATTCTTGATGTTTACAAATTATGATAAGATGCTTCGACTGCGCTCAGCATGACAACATAATTTGTTTAATAATTACTGTTTTGAGAAATTGTTTAGCAGAACGCTAACGGCTGAAAACAAAAAACCCGAAACAGTTTTTAAATTGCTTCGGGTTTTCATTTATTATTTTGAAAAGTTTATCTAACGATAATCACGAAGCATCACAAAAGGCGATATGCCTTTCGGGAAATTTTGATATGTTATACATAAACTCATAGTTTTTAATTTTTGATTCAACTTAGTTTTGGTTGAAATGCGTTGCAAAGATTCAGATTTATTTTTGACTTTTCAAAATTTATTTTTTCTTTTTCTGAAAAATGGACTCCATAATACGAAGTATTATATTTTTTTTAAAAAAGCAAATATTTTATTTTATCCACCAGATTTTTTGAGGTTTTTCATTATTACGCATAAATATTGCGTAGTAATTTTTACTTTTATTTTATCTTGAAAATTGACGAAAAATGGCAGTAAATAAAAACGCATTAATCCGCTACAAAACTATTGATAAGTGTTTGCAAAACAACTTCAGGCAATGGACGCTAGATGATTTAATAGAAGCAGTTTCTTATGCACTTTATGAGTACGAAGGGAAAGATGTAGATGTAAGTAAAAGAACGGTGCAACTAGATATCCAAATGATGCGTAGTGATAAGTTAGGATACAATGCGCCAATAGTGGTTTACCAGAGAAAGTTTTATAAATATGAAGATGAAAATTATAGTATTACCAACAGCCCAATTTCCAATCAAGATTTAGGTAAATTATCTCAAGCTGTTTCGTTTTTAAAACAGTTTCAGGGTTTTTCACATTTTGAAGAATTAGGAAGCATGGTTCAAAAATTAGAAGACCATGTTTACACGCAAAAAACGCAAGAAAAATCATTGATTGATTTTGAGAAAAATGAGAACTTAAAAGGCTTAAAATTTTTAGATAAGCTATATCAATTTGTACTTAAAAAGCAAGCTATTGACATCACGTATCAATCTTTTAAAGCACGACAAGAAAGTACGTTTATTTTCCATCCATATTTGTTAAAAGAGTTCAGAAATAGATGGTTTGTAATAGGTAAACGTCAAAAAAATGAAGGCATTATGAATTTGGCTTTAGACCGCATTATTTCAGTTAAAAAAAGCTCGAAATCATTCGAAATAGACTCCAATTTTAATTCTGAAAACTTTTATAAAAATGCCATTGGTGTTTCTGTAAGCCCAAATCTTGAGCCCGAAGATGTATTACTTTACATAGCACATAAACAAGCACCTTATGTATTAACAAAACCGTTTCATCATTCTCAAAAGGAAGTAAGCAGAGATCATTATGGGGTTACTATTTCATTAAAAGTTCAACTTAATTTTGAATTAGAAAAAGAGATTTTAGGTTTAAGAGAAGGCATAAAAGTCATTGCCCCAGAGCGTTTAAAACGAAATATTAAAGAACGCTTGTATGATGCCGTAGATGTTTATGAAACTGAAATTAATGATAAAAGCCTCCGAACTATTGCAAAACGACTAGAATATAGAGGTTTCGGAATTCTAAATCATGTTTATACAAAACGCGATATAAGAAAACTTAAAGCCAGATTTGATGCTTATATTAAAGCAAATAATGAGCAAGTTTTTGGGATGCGTGAGGTATTAGCAAAAATGCCAGAACTTAAAGCTATTTTGTTCAATAAAAATTTCAAAAAACTTATAAAATCTATCGATAAAAATGCTTTTTTAACCAAAGCTATTTATTTTGATAAATCACCAAAAGATAATTGGTATGTGACATGGCATCAAGATGTACCCATAAATGTCTCTGAAAAAATAGAAACTGAAGGTTTTGGTTCATGGACCAATAAAAAAGGCATGATAAGTGTTTGTCCGCCAGAAGCTATTTCAAAAAACACCTTTTCTATGCGTATTCATTTAGATGATACATCCATTAAAAACGGTGCTCTAAAAGTCATTCCAGGATCGCACAATAAAAGATTAAGTGATGATGAAATACAACTCATAACTAATAATTCTATTCCTTTTACTAGCGAAGTTGCTTCAGGAGGTGTTCAACTTTTAAAACCTCTTTTATTACACGCATCATCACCATCAATTGTTCAAAAAAGGCGCCGTGTATTACACTTGGAATTTTCATCTACACTATTACCAAACGGATTAGAATACAAAGAAAAAGAGCAAATATTCAATCAAAACTCATAATTAAACCCACAAAAAAAGCGCCCAAATAGACACTTTATTTATATGTATTAGAATGAAGTTATTATCTATTCATATTCTTTATTTGATCCACAAAATCATCCAAGTCAGCACCATTTTTTACAAGTGTTAATGCTTTGTCGATAATGTATTTTACG
>NZ_JBLFEN010000006.1:0-149029 GCF_047345485.1 Hyunsoonleella sp. 2307UL5-6
ACTGTCCATAGATGCATTCGCCTTGACGGGTGCTGAATCTATCGCTTGGGTATGACCTGTTACCATACCCTGATTAACACACATCCCTAATACCTTGGTAAAAACATCTTCAAATACAGTTTCCGGATACAGTTGACGTGTACGACTTATAGTAGAATGCCAGGGTAATTCTTCATCGATGTCATAGCCTAAAAAATATAGTATATCCAATCGCATACCGCTATGCTGTATCAATTGACGGTCACTGATAATATTCTCTAAATAGCCTACCAAACATAGCTTGAAGAATACTATGGGATCGATGCTTTTTTGTCCTCTAGATCCATAATAGCTCTTGGTTTGTACATAAAGAAAATCTAAATCTAAAACGGCTTTTAAGCGTCTGTAAAAATTAGACTCTGGAATTCGATCACTTAACTGAAATTGAGCAAATAACTTCTCTTGATAATTTTTCTTACCTTGCATATATAAAAATACGAAATTTCTTTATATTTATAAAGGATTTGTGCAACAGGCACAATGTATATGAAAAATAGCGTAAGTCATTGCTGATACTAAGTTTTTTGTATTTTTTTAAAAATCGTCAAATTTAAAAATTTGGCTTGTGCTTAATACGAAATTAATTTTCTAATTTACACACTACGAGATATTTAAAGATAGTTATAGCTCATTTGAGAAACAATAAAACTCTTAAACAAAAGGTTTGTGTAAATAAAAATAGAGATATGGTAAAATGGATTAAAATAATGATTTACTTTTTTTCAACGTTACCTTTAATTTTCTCAATTTTAATATTGACTTTTTATTTTCACGCTGCGAAAATCATCGGACATTTACCAAGATATAATCAACCAGACCCAAAAAAACTGGAAATCTATGGAATATATCACCCAATTATTAATTTCACTGGAAATATTTGGATATACTCATTTTTAATTTGGCTGATTCTAATTATAACATTTAGTTATAAATTACGAAAAAAGTTAAATTATAAATTAATATTAATATCGATTATCTGTCAAACCATACCAATTATTATTTCCTTTACTGAAATACTTGAATGGTATGCTGACTAAAAAAATCTGCTACCGCTAAGCTCAAGCTTAGTGGTAGCAATTTCACTAATTAAATTATAAGTGTTCATTTGCTATTATACATTATTCAATTTAAAACTTATTTAATGTTATATCATCTTTATTAAAACCAGCAGAGTTCCCCTCCTTGGAGGGGCTAGGGGTGGGTTTTTATATAGCACTTAAGAGTAGCAGACTTCAATTACAAAATATTTTGTTTTATAAAATGTTATGATTTTTATGAAATGATTTACACAACTGAGATACTATTTTAGTTTTAAAACAAATATTAGCGGCTACACCCGCGCAAGGGATTGAACGGCGTGTTTGAAATCCCCGACGTAGGAGGGATTGAGTAGTGAAAGCCCGACCCTTGTGGTTGCGCCAAAAATAAAATTACAGATAAACCTAACCAATGCCGTTATAGTTAAAACAAATTGGCAGCTTGTAAGTTTTGGGTTATTTTTTGACTAAGTTTGTGTAATTAAAATGAAATAAAAATTTAAAAATATATATTATGGCATTAGAAATAACAGACGCAAGTTTTGAAGAAACAGTACTAAAGAGTGAAAAGCCAGTATTGGTTGATTTTTGGGCTGCTTGGTGCGGACCTTGTAGAATGGTTGGGCCGGTGATTGAGCAAATTAGTGATGAGTATGATGGTAAAGCTGTTGTAGGTAAGGTGGATGTTGATGCTAATCAAGAGTTTGCTGCTAAATATGGTGTTAGAAATATACCAACTGTTTTGGTGTTTCAAAACGGAGAAGTTGTTGGAAGACAAGTAGGTGTTGCACCAAAGAATGCTTACACAGATGCAATAGACGCGCTTTTGTAGTATTTCAATAAAAGAAAGTTAAAAAGGTTTGCCTTATGGTGAACCTTTTTTTATTTTAGATGCTTAATAAATTTGATGTAAGATGAATAAAAATAAAGTTCAAGACGCGATAGATAATAAATTACTAGAGCAACGTAAGGTGTTTTTATGGGGTATGGTTGAGGATAAATCGGCTAAACACGTGATAGATCGTTTGTTGTATTTGGATGCTTTGGGAAATGCTGATATACAGTTGTATATTAATAGTCCTGGTGGTTATGTAACCTCTGGTTTTGCAATGTATGATTGTATTAAATCTTTAAATAGTGATGTGTCTACCATTTGTACTGGTTTGGCAGCCTCTATGGGGTCTATTCTATTAAGTGTTGGTACTAAAGGTAAGCGTTTTATACAACCACATGCACGTGTAATGATTCACCAACCAAGCGGTGGTGCTCGTGGGCAGGCTAGTGATATTGAAATTACGGCGCAAGAGATTTTGAAAACGAAAGAGTTAAGTGCAAAAATTTTAGCGGATAACTGCGGACAAGATTTTGATAAAGTAATGAAAGACTTTAATCGCGACCATTGGATGGGTGCGGAAGAATCTGTAGCTTATGGTATTGTTGATGGGGTGATATAAGCCCCTTCTAACCTCCCCGAAGGGAGGAATTCTAGCCTGATGGAAAGAAAGTTACTGATTATACTTTGAATAAATCTTTTTATTTTATTAATACACTTTTGCCACAATAGTGTTTCTCCCCTTAGGGGAGATTAAGAGGGGCGTATGAATTTACAAAACGAACTTAATAAAGCAGAAGGTTTTAAAAATCTTGAATTACTTGCAAAACAAGTGGTTGAAGGGTTTATTGCTGGCATGCATAAAAGTCCGTTTCATGGGTTTTCGGCAGAATTTGCAGAGCATAAAATTTACAATCGTGGGGAGAGTACACGCCATATAGATTGGAAATTATTTGCAAAAACCGATAAACTCTACACAAAGCGCTATGATGATGAAACCAATTTGCGATGTCACATTATTTTGGATAATAGTAGCTCTATGCACTACCCAAAGTTAGAGTCGTTTTCTTTTGATAATTTAAATAAAGTAGGGTTTTCGGTATTGGCTGCAGCTTCTTTAATGCAAATTTTAAAGAAGCAACGCGACGCTGTGGGTTTAAGCATTTACAGTGATAACTACGATTATTACGCACCTGAAAAGGGGAGCGAGCGTCACCATCAAATGCTTTTAAATCATTTAAGTGATGCTATTCTTTCTAAACCTGTAAACAAGCAAACGGATACGTACAAGTATTTACATGAAATTGCAGAAAAGATTCATAAACGATCTATGATTTTTTTGTTTACAGATATGTTTCAAACTACAGAAGATGAGGTGAAGTTATTTGAAGCGTTGCGGCATTTAAAGTATAATAAGCATGAAGTGATATTATTTCATGTGTTTGACAAGGAAAAAGAGTTGCAATTTGATTTTGATAATAAACCGAAACGTTTTATCGATGTTGAAACGGGTGAACATATTAATTTATACGCAGATACTATAAAAGCTAATTATAACGATGCTGTAACAACTTATTTTGAGGCATTACGTTTAAAATGTGCGCAGTACAAAATTAAATATGTTGAGGCTGATGTGAATAAAGATTTTAATAGCATTTTAACGACGTACATGGTAGAACGCCAGAAGTTTGGTTAAAGGTACACTTAACCCTGAATAGAGGTGCTATTCTAAAAACTGGTAGTAAAATAGTTGTTTTGCATACAGTAATAGCTTGGATTACGGACTATAAAAAATTTAAGGAGAAATAATTTTAAAAAACTTAAAAAAACATTTGAGATATAAAAAAAGCCGTGTATATTTGCAACCGCAATAAAGCAACGGTCTGGTAGTTCAGTTGGTTAGAATGTCGCCCTGTCACGGCGAAGGTCGCGGGTTCGAGTCCCGTCCAGACCGCAACTATTGCAAAAGAAGCTCTGAGAAATTAGAGCTTTTTTAGTATAAAATGTTGTGTTGTCCTAGAGGTGTCTAGGATGTAGTTATACCGAAGCGATTTGGTATTCCAATGGAAAGCTTTCCTTTTTCGATTATTCGAAATTGTGAAGCTTTTTTGTTTTAAGATAAATTTGAACTTATATTAGTAACTTGTTGATTATGTGACTTAAATTTAGGTTGTGTGTCCTATATAATATTAACCAAAATCCTAGAATTATGAGCAAATATATTTTAATTCTTTCATTATCAATCTTTTTTTTGAGTTGTGGAAAAAAACAGAAAAAAAAAGATAAGATAGAGGCGAGTAGTGAGTTAAAACAAGAAATTGATTCTTTAGAACTAGTAACAAAGGAAATTAAGAGTACTGAAGAAAGTATAGAAGTCTCAATAAAGAAATTAGATGATATGTTAAATGAAATAGATAATTAATATTATGATAAATTCAATTAAAGCCACACTGGTAATCGCATTACTATTTAGTTTTGTTACTACGGGTTTTGCACAAAAACCTGAACATGCAGGTAAAAAAGATAAAATCGAGAAAAAATTAAATAAAGAAAATAAAAAAGCCAAAAAAGTAAAAGAAGCTAAAGAAGAGGGTGTCGAGGAAGCTGTAGAAGAAATAAAACAAAAAAAAGACAAAGCTGAAAAGAAAGTAAAAAAGGAGAAAAAGGAGAAAAAAGAAAAGGTTGAAAAAATAGAGGGTAACAGCAACTCCTACGGCAAGGATAAATATGGTTTAGAAGGAAAAGCTTATGGGTCTGAGCGTGCGAGACAAGCTAAATTAAATAAAGTAGAAAAGGTAAAAGAACTGGAAACTAAATTAGATCAGGGTGAGTCTAAAGCTAATGAGGCAAGGGAAAAAGTAAAAAAAGTAAAAGAAAGACTTAAAGTTCAAAAAAGCCAAGGTAGGCTAACAGAAGAAGAGTATAATAATAGAATAAAGAAAGTTGAGGATATAGAAAGAGAAGTCGATACTTTAGAGATGAAGGTTAAAAAAGGGAAAAAACTAAAAAAATCCAAGGCTGAGTAATTTATATTTTAAATCACATTCAATAAAAACGCCTTTTTTCAATTATTGAAAAAGGCGTTTTATACGTTTTGATATCCTCAGAAATGATACCTATCTCTATTTAATAATCTCAATTTTTAATGGATTATCTAGCTTAGTGGCGAAAGCACTCAAATATTGTTCCCAAGCAGCTTGATTTTTAAATTGATCACTTTTTTTCCAGGTAAAACCGGCATAATAAATAGATTTACCATCTACAACCTTTAAGTGCGCGAAAGCATTACTTAAATCTTTTGCTTCGGTTTCATAGGTTTCTGAACCTGTATAATAGGTTTTTGAAGCTACTATTGCAGTACCTAATTCCGAACCGTCATGGGGTTGCCAATAGTTTAACCACGTTTCGTTTTCTTTTGAGGTAACAACACCATCGTTTTCATGCAATGTTAAACCTGCCGAAATAGTATCTACACCATCAATAGTAATTTCGAATTTAGAAAGGTTATTGCCATAATCTAAATTAATTGTTTTAGATTCTTTAATTAATGTGCCATCAGCTTCCCAAGTGCCATAATCTAAAATAAAACTAGTTCTAATTGGGCCGTTTGTAAGTGTTTTATAGCTTATAAAGTTTTTAGAAATATAATAGGTGCTGTCTTTCTTATAAGCAATACCACCAACACCACGGCTAGTACCTACATGAAAATTATCAAGACCTTCACCTGAGTCTTTATGATACGAACCTGTTTTTTCAGTATATTTTTTATACCAAGGATCAATAATAGAATATTCTACACGTTTTAACCACGCATCAATACCACTAGACAGTGTACCTTGTTTTAGGCCGTTTTCAAACCTATATTGTGCATTTGGGCCATAGGTTCTAAACGCTACTTTATTATTCTCCCATGCATAATCATCGGTACGTTCTGGTACAAACCTAGAGTAACATATTTTTTCGTTAGATGTAGTATCTTCTTGAAGTTTAACTAACTGAAAGATGCTTTGAGAATTTGCTTTTATATCTGGTTGAAACAACAATACGTCCATAACACTATCTCCATCAGTATCCACTAACTGAGAGGTTAACATCGTATCACTGGCACTATCTTTAATGCCAAAATTATTCAAATTCTCAAGATTAAGAGATGTTGTTGAAAGTTCAACAGTTTCAAATTGCCTATCTAAATTTAAAGTGTTTGTTATTTTGATGGTTGGTAAAGTCTCTTTTTTATCGCAAGCGAACAGACATAATGCTACCATTATTCCAATAATACGATGTGGTGTTTTCATAATTATAGTGATGTGTTTAGTTTTCGTTTGCTGGTTTACCTATAGTTGCCAAAATACCTCCGTCAACATATACTATTTGTCCGTTAACAAATTTACTAGCTTCAGAAGCTAAAAATATTGCAGCACCTTGTAAATCGTCAGGATCTCCCCATCGTCCGGCAGGTGTTCTACCAACAATAAAATCATTAAACGGGTGACCATCCACGCGAATTGGTGCAGTTTGCGTAGTTGCAAAATATCCTGGACCAATACCGTTAATTTGTATGTTGTGTTTTGCCCATTCAGTAGCCATATTTCTGGTAAGCATTTTAAGTCCACCTTTTGCTGCGGCATAGGCAGCAACGGTGTTTCTACCTAACTCGCTCATCATAGAACAAATGTTGATTATTTTACCAGATTTTCTAGCAATCATGCCTTTTACTACATGTTTAGACATGATAAAAGGACTGACTAAATCTACCTTTAATACTTGTTCAAAATCGGCAACTTCCATGTCCTCAAGCGGTGTTCTTTTAATAATACCTGCATTATTTACTAGAATATCTATAGCGCCAACTTCACTTTCAATTTTAGTAATATTTTCAATAACTAAAGCTTCGTTAGTAACATCAAAAAGATAGCCATGTGCTGCTATACCTAACGATTGGTAGTGCTTTACTGCTTTATCTAGTTTTTCTTGTGATGAGGCGCCATTTATAATCAACGTTGCACCTGCATTACCAAGACCTGTTGCCATGGCTTGCCCCAAACCGTGTGTACCTCCAGTAATAAGAGCTACTTTTCCTTTTAAATCAAATAATTGAGTACTCATAAGTTTATCTTAATTCGTTAGTAGGACAAACATCCATATCTCCATAATCTAAATTTTCTCCAGCCATTCCCCAAATAAAGCTATAGCTACTAGTGCCAGAACCAGAGTGGATAGACCAAGGTGGCGAAATTACAGCCTCATCATTACCCATCCAAATGTGTCTTGTTTCGTTAGTTTCTCCCATAAAATGACATACACCTTGATCTTCAGGAACTTCAAAATAAAAATACACTTCCATACGTCTGTCATGTACATGTGCAGGCATTGTATTCCAAGAGCTACCAGGTTTAATGGTAGTCATTCCCATTTGTAATTGGCAAACATCTACAACGCTATTCACAATATATTTTCTTAATGTTCTTGCATTAGCTGTTTCAGCAGCACCAAGCTCTATAACTTCTAAATCTTCAGTGCCTATTTTTTTGTTTGGATACGCTTTATGTGCTGGAGTAGAATTTAGGTAAAACTTAGCAGGACTATCTTTTGAGTCGCTTGAAAAAACAACATCTTTATTACCTTTACCCAAATAAAGTCCTTCTTTATGGTCTAAATTAAAAAAAGTACCATCTACAGAAACAGTACCACTACCACCTATATTGATAATTCCTAGTTCTCGTCTTTCTAAAAAGTAAGAAGATTTTAAAGGATCAATGGTCTCTAAAGAAACTTGTTGTGTTACAGGAGATACACCAGCTGTTATAAACCTATCGTAATGCGAGTATACGTAACTAAGTGTATCTTTTTTGAATAGATTTTGAATTAAAAATTCATCCCTTAGTTCTTGGGTGTCCATTGTTTTAACTTCTCTGGGTGAAGCTGCGTATCTTACTTCAAAATTATTTGCCATGATTATTTTATTGGTTTTTAATTGAAAAATTTCAGTAAAAATAACAATTTTATTTCAAAATACAATCGATTGTATTTTTAGATTTTTTGATATATTTGAAGTCTGTATACTAAAAATCATAACTATTACTATCATCAAAAACCTAAAATGGTTTCTTTTCAAGATTAATTTTTATAATGAACACAGGAAAAGTTACAATTCATGATATCTCTAAAGCTTTAAACATTGATAGTTCTACAGTGTCAAGAGCGCTAAATAATAGTGTAAGAGTTTCAAAAACTACAAAAGAAAAAATTTTAGCAAAAGCGAAGGAATTAGGGTATCAACGTAATAGTTTAGCGTCTAACTTAAGAACAAATAAAACCAATACAATAGGTGTAGTAGTACCTAGAATTTCGAGACACTTTTTTTCTACAGTTATTGCAGGTATTGAGGAAACTGCTTATGATAATGGCTATAACGTAGTTATTTGTCAATCTTTAGAGCAGTTAAAGCGCGAACAAATAATTACAGAAACATTAGTGTCTAATAGAGTAGACGGACTTTTAATTTCTATCTCTATGCAAACTACGTCTTTTGAGCATTTAGAGGCTTTTGAGGGTTATGGTGCTCCTATAGTTTTTTACGATAGGCCATGTAATTTTAAAAACTCTAGTAGCGTAAGTATAGATGATTTTGAAGCGAGTTTTAAAGCTACCGAACATCTTATCTTGCAAGGATGTAATCATATTGTGCATTTTGGAGGCCCTCAGGATATCACGTTATATCAAAATAGAAAGGAAGGCTACAAAGCTGCTTTGGTAAAACATGGATTAGGTTACAATCCAGACTATTTTTTTTCCACAAAATTAAGTGAAGAAGATGGAGTTGCTATGGCAAAAAAAATAGTAAAATTTAGTACTGTTGATGGTATTGTGTCTGCCAATGATACCGCAGCAATTAGTGCCATGCGTTATTTAAAAAGTGTTGGTAAACATATACCAAAAGATATTGCCGTTGTTGGGTTTAATAACGACCCAATTTCTGCAGTAATTGAACCTTCATTAACCACTATTAATCAAGCAGATTTTAATATGGGAAAAAAAGCAACCATGATATTGATAGAACAGATAAAAAATAATAGAACTACTAGGCTGTCAGTAGTGCTAGAATCAGAGTTAATTGTTAGAGATTCATCAAAATATAAAAATGATTAATTAGTTAATTTTTAAAATCTGTATTTTGAATATGAACAATTTATTGTAGTATTGTATTTTGTATACAAAATACAAAAGTAGATTTATGATACAACATACTGATTTAAGTCAGCCTATCTATAAACGCTTAAAAGAGATGATTCGCAATGGCGAGTTAAAGCAGGGTGAAAAAATTATTCAGGAAAAAATAGCTGAAGCATTAGGTGTAAGTAGAACACCGTTGATGAAAGCATTACTTGCACTAGAAAATGAGTATTTGGTGCAAAGTATTCCTAGAAGAGGTATGTATTTGCGAGTGTTAGATTATAAAGAAATTATAGATATTTATACCTGTAGAGAAGCGTTAGAAGGAATGGCAGCCAGAATACTTGCAACAAGAAAGGATATGGAGATTTCAAAAGAATTAAGAGCTTGTTTTACACCTTTTGGTAATGAAAAAAGTATAGATACAAATGCTTATGCTGAGGCTGATGAGAATTTTCATTCCTTATTAATAAAATTGACTGATAATGCACCTTTAGATAATATATACTTTTTTAGCAATATTCATGATAAAGTAGTTGGGCATGGTTTGGTAAGACCACCAGAGGAAACATTAGAGGAACACTTTAAAATTATAAATGCTATTGAAAACGGAAACCCCGATAAGGCTGAAGCACTTGTGCGTGAGCATATCAATACATCAAAAGAATTATTAATAAATCAACATAAAAAATCAAAAAAGTGAGTAATTACAAAATTGCAGTAGTACCTGGAGATGGTATAGGAAACGAAATAGTACCAGAAGGTTTAAGAGTTATAGAAGCTGTAGCAAAAAAACATAATTTTTCTATTGAAACAGAAGAGTTTGGTTGGGGTGCAGGTTACTATTTAAAAAACAATCAATTCTTACCAGATAACGGTATAGAAACACTAAAAGCATTTGATGCTGTTTATTTTGGATCTGTGGGGCTTCCAGCAGTAGATGATACCTTACCTGCTAAAGATTATACATTTAAAGTGCGTACACATTTTAATCAATATGTAAACCACAGGCCAGTAAGAACATATCCTGGCGTTACAAGACCTATTCGTTCTGAAAAACATATTGATTTTGTGATTGTGAGAGAGAATAATGAAGGTGAATTTGTGCAAATGGGTGGACAGTTTTTACCAGATTTTGAAAACGGAATGGGTATAGATACCAGTGTTTTTACAAGAAAAGGTATTGAACGTGTTGCACACTATGCATTTAAATTAGCTAGAACACGCCGTAATAAAGTAACGCATATCACAAAATCTAATACACTAATAAATAGTTTGTCGTATTGGGATAGAGTTATAGGTGAAGTTGCTGCACAGTATCCTGATGTAGAGCACCAACAAATGTATATTGATAATTCTACAGCAATGTTTGTTTTAAAACCAGAGCAGTTTGATGTAGTATTAACTACAAACTTATTTGGTGATATTTTAAGTGATTTAGGTGGTGCCATTATGGGAAGCCTTGGTTTAGGTGGAAGTGGAAACATTAATCCAGAAAAAGAATTTCCATCTATGTTTGAACCTATACATGGTTCTGCACCAGATATTGCAGGGCAAAACATAGCAAACCCTTATGGACAAATTTGGTCTGCCGCTTTAATGTTAGAGCATTTAGGTGAAACAGAAGCTGCAAACAGTATCATGGCAGCTATAGATGCATCTACAACTCAAGGTGTATTAACTGTAGATTTAGGTGGTAAAGCCAGTACATCAGATGTTGCAGATGCTGTAATTGCTAATCTTTAAAAAACTTTTAAAATGAAAAGGGTTGTAGACCTCACAATGCCATACTCTAATGGCATCAATGGTTTTTCAAAAGAAATTGCAAAAACTAAGGATGTTGATGGGTGGAATGCAAGTACACTTACATTTTATTCTCATGTTGGTACACATATGGATGCGCCTTTTCATTTTAATGTTAGTCCTCAAACTATTAATGAAATTCCAGTTTCAGATTTCGTTGGGCGTGCTTGGGTAATAGATGCTCGTGACGTTGGCGCAAAAGGATTAATAACAGTACACCATATTCCTAAAACAGTAATAGAGGCGTTTACACCAGGTGATAGTTTAATTATCTGGACGGAATGGTCTCAATACGCAGGTACACAAAAATACAGAGATGAATTACCTAGAATTAGCGAAGAGTTAGCGCATTGGTGTGTTGCACATAACGTAAAGATGATTGCTGTAGAACCACCTTCTGTAGCTGATGTAAACAATTTGGTTGAGGTTACTAAAATTCATGAAATCTTGTTAGCAGGGGTTGTTATTATTGAAGGTTTAACCAACATAGCTGCTATAAAAACTGATTGCGTAGAGCTTATAGCATTACCTCTTAAAATAGAAAAAGGCGATGGTGCTCCTGCACGAGTTATCGCTATAGAACGTTAATAATGACAGAATCTTTAAAGTATATTATACAAAATTTTCCTAAGGAAGATAAATATGATTACCGTTCAGAAAATAATGCATTGTTTTCTAAATTGAATAAAACATGTATTGTAGTTGATGATGATCCTACAGGGAATCAAACGGTTTATGGCATTCCATTGCTTACGAGTTGGAGTATGGACGTATTTGTAAAAGAATTTTTAGAAGGTACTCCGGTGTTTTACATTTTAACAAACTCTAGAAGTTTAAGTCCAGAAGCAACATCAAACATATATAAAACAATTGCAAAAAACATTTTAAAAGCTGCAGCTGTCACAAAACGCGATTTTACAATTATTAGTAGAAGTGATTCAACATTAAGAGGTCATTTTCCGTTAGAACCAAAAACACTTCAAACTAACTTGAAGCTTGATAATACTATTACAGTATTTCTTCCTGTAATGTTTGAAGGACAACGGGTTACTTTAAATGGTGTGCATTACATTAAAAATGAAGATGAATTACTACCTGTTAATGAAACTCCTTTTGCGCAAGACCATTCATTTAAATATGCAAACGCAGATTTAAAACAATATATTGAAGAAAAAACCGAAGGTGCTGTGGAAGCGTCGGAGGTGTTTTCATTTTCATTAGAGCAGATTAGAACCTTAGATATTGCGGTACTTACAGAGAATATTTTAGAAATCCCGTCTCAATCCTACTGTATTTTTGATAGTTTGAATTATAACGATTTAGATAGGGTGTCTCAGGCTTTATTACACGCTGAAAAATTAGGTAAGCAAATATTGTATAGAACATCCAGTTCGTTTATACCTTCATATATAGGTTTAAAACCTAGAGATCTACTAACACCAAACGAAATTTTTAATAAAACTAATAAAAATGGCGGATTGATTATAGTAGGATCATACGTAAAAAAATCATCAGATCAATTACATAATGCGTTGTCACTTTTTAACTCAGACACAAGTATAGAAGTAGATGTTACCAAAGTGCTCCAAGAAGAAAGAGATAGTTATATTAAAAGTGTCATTAAAAAAATTGATACTATTATTTCTAAAGGTGAAGATGTTATTATTTATACAAGCAGAAAAATAGTAACAGGAGCAGATACTAATGAAACTATAGATATTGCAAGTAAAATTTCCAGTGCTTTAGTTGCTCTAGTACAAGGCATTTCAGAACGTCCAAAATATATTATTTCTAAAGGTGGTATCACGTCGCACGATATAGCAATAAAGGGGCTTGGTATGAAACGTTCTAAAGTTTTAGGGCAAGTACAAGCAGGAATTCCACTTTGGAAAATGGGTCCAGATACCCGATTTCCAAGATTACCATATATAGTTTTTCCAGGAAATGTAGGCGATCCTACATCTCTAAAAACCATAATAACTAAACTAAACCACCATGATTAAAAATGCTAAACGTTACCGTTTTTTCCTCGGCTCTTTTTTAATAACACTACTGCTTTATGTAGATAGAGTTTGTATTTCTTCGGCTAAAGATGCTATCTCTAATGATTTAAGCTTAACAGACAAGGAAATGGGTTGGGTATTAGGTTCATTTGCGTTAGGTTATGCATTATTTCAGGTTCCTGGAGGTTCCTTAGGCGATAAATATGGCGTTAGAAAAGTAATGACTTGGATTATGATTTTATGGTCTGCCTTTACTTCTCTAACTGGTATGGCATGGAATTATGTTTCCATTTTATTCTTCCGATTCTTTTTTGGTGCTGGAGAAGCTGGCGCATTTCCCAATATATCCAGAGCAGCATTTTCATGGGTACCTACTAAAGAACGTGGTGCATTTCAAGGTATTAATTTTTCAGGATCAAGATTAGGTGCTGCATTTGCACTACCACTAGTTGCATTTTTAATAGAAGATTGGGGTTGGCGTAATATATTTTACTTTTTTGGAGTTGTAGGTGTTTTGTTTGCGGTATTGTTTTATGTGTTCTTTAGAAATAAACCAGAAAATCATTCTGGATTAAATACCACAGAAAAAGCGTTTATAGTAAAAAACAGACAGCAAGAAGTTGAGAAAAAAGGCGGAGACTTGCCTTTGCGTAAAATTTTAGGTTCTAAAAATGTAATACTTGCTATGATTCAATACATAGGCAGTAATTTTATTTTCTATTTTACACTAACATGGTTATTTACTTACGTAAAGGTTAAATACGGTTTAAATAGTATAGATACAGGCTTATATGCTATGTTGCCACTTTTAGCAGGGGCGGTAGGTAATTGGGTATCTGGTTTTATGGTAGATGCTATTTATAAAAAAGGAAACTGGAAATTATCAAGGCAATTACCTGCAACAATAGGATTTATTCTTGTTGTATTAGGCGTGTTATCAAGTCTATTTATGGATACACCTTTAGGGGCGGTTTTGTGTTTATCAGTAGCTATTTTTGGTGCAGATATGACGTTAAGTCCCTCATGGTCTTTTTGTATGGATATAGGAGAAGAAAACTCTGGAAAAGTTTCTGGAATGATGAATATGGCGGGTAATATAGGTGCATTTATAACATCGTTAGCATTTCCTTATTTACGTGAATGGACAGGAACAGATCAAACCTATTTTTATATAGCTGCGGCCCTTGGTTTTGTAGCCATATTTTGCTGGTATTTTATGAATCCAAATCAAAAATTAAACGATGCTTAAATTAAAAGGAGTTGCCATAGGTGCAGGATATTTTAGTAAATTTCAATATGAAGCGTGGACGCGAATTCCAGAAGTAGAGATAACAGCATTATGTAACTCTAATAAAGAACGTGCAAAAGGAATTATGGATAACTATGGTGTAAAAAAGCATTATACCGATTATAAAGAAATGATTCTTGCTGAAAAACCTGATTTTGTAGATATTATTACACCGCCCGAAACCCATTTTGAAATGTGCAAGTTTGCGGCAGATAACGGTGTTCATATTATATGTCAAAAACCTTTAGCACCTACTTTTGAAGAATCTAAGCGTATCGTAGATTATGTGTCTACCAAAAATGTTAGGTTCGTAGTGCATGAAAATTTTAGATTTCAACCTTGGCATAGAGAAATTAAAAAGTTGATAGATAATGATGAGGTTGGTGACTTATTTAACTTAAATATAAAATCTAGAATGGGCGATGGCTGGGGCGAAGATGCGTACTTATCTAGACAGCCCTATTTTAGAGATTATAAAAAACTGTTAATATACGAAACCGGAGTACACTTTATAGATACATTTAGATATCATGCAGGTGAGGTGAAAAATGTATTTGCTATTTTGAAGCGTTTAAATCCGGTGATTAAAGGTGAAGATTCTGGTTTAATGCTTTTAAATTTTGAATCTAATGCCACTGCGCTTTGGGATGCTAATAGATATAACGAAAGTAATATAGAAAATTTTAGATATACCTTTGGAGAGTATCTAGTTGAAGGTTCAAAAGGATCAATTCGATTATATAATAATGGTAAAATAACAATTCAGCATTTAGGTAAACCAGAAAAGGAACACCAATACATTCATAATAATATAGGTTTTGCAGGAGATTGCTGTTATATTTTTCAACGCGATTTTATTGATAATTTGATAGCTAACACAGCATTTGAAACCGACGGTGCTAGTTATTTAAAAACGCTAGAAGTTCAAGAAGCCGTGTATAAATCTTCAAAAACAAATTTACCTGTTAATATAATTTAACTTTCAAATCGTTAAAACATCATTTTTTAGTTAGCTATTTTCGTAAATTGCATTTGTGATATAAACAATTTACAATCTATGGTAACCCTAAAACAACTTGCAAAAGAGTTAAACGTTTCTATTTCTACCGTTTCTAAAGCACTTAATGATAGTGAGGAAATTGGTGAAGGAACTAGAAAACGTGTTAAAAAATTGGCAGCGTTGTATAATTATAAACCCAACAAAGTAGCATTAAGTTTAAAACAAAATAAAACAAAAACCATAGGTGTAATTATTCCAGATATTCTTAATCATTTTTTATCAAAGGTGCTTTTTGGTATAGAAAGAGAAGCTAATAAGCATGGTTACAATATTATTACATGTATTTCAAATGAATCTTTGCAAAAGGAAAAAGAAAGTTTAGAACTTTTGGCTAATGGAAGCGTTGATGGTTTTATTTTAAGTATTGCAGAAGAAACTCAAACTAAAAACGAAATAAACCATTTTAAAGAGACTATTACTCAAGGTTTACCTATAGTTATGTTTGATAGAGTGGCTCATGATGTTAAGTGTGATAAAGTAATAGTAGATGACTTTGAGTCAACCTACAGCGCAACAAAACGATTAATTGCAGAAGGAAGAAAAAATATAGTTTTTATAAGTAATATTGATACCATTAGTGTTGGTAAGCTTAGGGAACGAGGTTATAATAAATCTATATTAGAAGAAGGTTTATTACCTAAAGTGTTAATTCTAAAAAAGAGTGATGATTCTCAACAAAAGATAAAGCAACTCTATAAAAAGAATCAATCAATAGATGGTGTTATAGCTGCAGATAGTGCATCTGGAGTAATTGCAATTAATATGGCAAGAAATTTTAAGAAAAAAGTACCTAAGGATATCTCAGTAATAGGTTTTTCTAGTAAGTCTGTTTCCAATCATTCTGTTCCTAGATTGACAATTATACGGCAACATGCAAAAAAAATAGGATCAAAAGCTGCAAATTTATTAATAAATAGACTACAAAATCAGGTTTCTTCTACAGAAGATTATACAACCAAAATTGTCAAAACAACTTTAGTCAAAAGCAAATCTACCTTATAGTGTTGGTATTCAAATTGTTATTAACATATGTTTAAAGTTTGCTTTAATATACTAATATTTTAAAATAATCAACACTTAAACGATTAAATACGCATTTCATCTAATATATTGTATTTAATAAATCCTTAAGTGTAGTTTAGCGATGCTTTTGAGCACAACATCCCTCCCGCTTAATACAAAAGCTTAATTAATCCTTTTCGACCTTTGGTCAATAAATTCCTCAAAAAATAAATAAATCTGTTTGCAGAAATAGCAATTCGATTTTAATTAATTATTCCATTTTACGAGTATATTTGTAGCTAAATTTTTTAATTAGTATAGTATATTATTTACAAATATGAATTAACCTTAAAATTGAATATTTATGAGAACCCTAAAAATTACTTTATTATTAGCAGTATTATTTGCATCTTTAACATCTTGTGTAAAACAAGATTTAAACGAAGATGATTTATTGATTGATACAGAAACAGAAACACAAATGCCTCCGACTGGTGGAAGCGGTCAAGATGGCTAGGAAAAATAATTTTGAATTAAAACCTCATTACTTTTGTAATGAGGTTTTTTTTATTTAATAAATATAAATACATTTGATTTCATGTATGCCTATTTATATTTTGAAAACTAGACTTTTTTTTTGGGTTTTTTTTATAATTTTTAGTTATTTAAATGCGCAAAATGATGTTCTTAATCGAAAGATTGATTCAGTTAAAACTAAACTACTAGAAATAAATCAATCAGATTCTTTATCCATTTCAAGAGAATATTACTATATAGGGGATTTGTATAGAAAAACCTTAACTAATAATGATAGTTCATATTTTTACTATAATAAGGCAGAAAAAATTTTTAGACAATACAATTTAGGTTTTGAACTTGCTTTGACTTTGTTTGGGAAAGCCATATTACAAACAAATGATAAAGATTACACAGGAAGCGAGGTGACTTCTTTCGAGGCCATTCGTATTCTTGATGAACTACCTCAAACTAATAAAGTGCGAAAATATAAAGCTTATGTATACAATAATTTAGGTATAGTTTTCGATGAACTAGATTTGTATGATGATGCTATTATATACCTCCAAGAATCACTCTCAATAAAAAAAAACTTAGAAGGTAATTTTGTAAGGAGTATTGGTTTAACGCTTAATAATTTACTAAAGGTTTACCGCCGTTCAGGAAATTATGATTTGGCTTTTAAAATCTATGAAGATATATACCAAAATAAAGAATTGATAAATAATTATAAAGATGTCTATGTATTAGCACTCGGTAATTATGCTAATACTTTATTTCTTTCTGGAAATCATGAACAATTACCCGATTTATATCTTAAAGCTTTAAAAATTTGCGACAGTATAGATGATAGATATAATTCAATCATTATTAATCAGCATCTTGCAGAATATTATAAGAGCAAAAGCAAAATTGAATCAGCAAAATATTATGCATATCGAGCCCAAAAAATGTCTAAAGATTATGCAAATGATGACTTGTTAAAATCACTCTTACTACTCTCAGAAATAGAAGAAGGAGAAAAAGCTGTTAATCACTTGAAGGCATATGTGCGATTGAGTGACAGCCTTCAAAAAGCAGAACGAAAAATTAGAAATAAATTTGCTAGAATACGTTTTGAAACCACACAAATTGAACAAGAAAATATACGTATAGGTAGAGAACGAATGTGGCTTTTTATAATATCTAGTATTTTGCTAGTTGCTGCAGTACTTATTTATGTTGTTATTTCTCAACGCGCTAAAAATAAAGAACTCCAATTTACAAAGCAACAACAAGAAGCTAATGAAGAAATATATAATTTAATGCTTGGAGAGCATGAAAAAATAGAAGAAGCTAGGGCTACTGAAAAACAACGTATTTCTCAAGAATTACACGACGGTGTCCTAGGTAGACTATTTGGCACAAGACTGAGTTTGGATAGCTTAAATATAAATAGTAGTGATGAGGCTATAAAAACTCGTGGTCAATATATTAGTGAACTTAAAACTATTGAAGATGATATTAGAAAAGTATCTCATAAGCTGAATACAGATTTTATATCTGGATCTGGATTTATTGATATTATAAAAACAATGGTAGAAACACAAACGGCTATTTATAATTTAACATATAACTTCTATCAAGATGATGCTATAAATTGGGATAGCGTTTCCAACAAATCTAAAATTCATATTTACAGAATATTACAGGAATCCCTTCATAATATTTATAAACACGCCAATGCTTCTCGTGTAAATATTAGTATAAGACTTGAAAATACTGTAATTTGCTTGTTGGTAAAAGATGATGGTTCTGGTTTTGATACTAATAAATCAAAATCAGGAATTGGTCTTAAAAACATGAATTCTAGAATTAAGGAAGTAAATGGTAATTTAAAAATCACATCTGAAATACATAAAGGAACAACAGTAAGTATAGAGATTCCAACCCAATACCTGTAACTTATGATGCAACCAGAAAAAATAAAAATTTTAATGATTGATGACCACCCTATTATTATAGAAGGTTATCAAAATACATTGCAGTTTACAAAAAAGGAACATCAAGAACTTAGCATTGATATTGCAAATAATTGTGACGAGGCATTAAATTATATGAATAAATCTGTTAAAAACAGTTTGCCTTATGATTTGTTGTTTGTAGATATAAGTTTGCCTCCATCTGAAGATGGTAGCATGAGTTCAGGTGAAGATTTAGCAGAATATGCTAGAAAAGTATTACCCAAAGCCAAAATTATTATTTTAACTATGTTTAATGAATCTTTTAGAATTCATAATATTATAAAAAATATAGATCCGGAAGGGTTTTTGATAAAAAGTGATTTAACATCAAGTGAATTGGCAAGTGCTTTTCAAGCAGTTTTAAATAACCCCCCCTTTTATAGTGGAACGGTTAATAGTTTTATAAGAAAATCTATTACAAGCGATATCGTTATTGATGACAAAAATAGAAAGATTTTATACTTACTCTCCCAAGGTATCAAAACAAAAAATTTGGCTTCACATTTAGATATATCATTGAGTGCTGTTGAAAAAAGAAAAAAACAATTAAAAGAAATTTTTGAGATAGACAACGGACAAGATGAGTCATTATTAGACGCTGCTAGAGACAAGGGTTTTATATAATAAATTCTTGGTTGTTAACTCATAAATACCAAATTTACGTTAAAATACCCTAATTTTATTACATTTTTAATGTTAACTCTATGTAAATTACGGTTTTTCCACAGCTTTAATACAAAAGTTATAGTTAAATTTGTTACATCAACATATCAGATTAATTAATCCCTCGATTATTTTGTTGATAATAGCAATTTACAAGCCCTATGGAGGTGAGAGACCCATAGGGCTTCTTCATTATATCATTTTATTATATTTTGAATAATGCGTCGCTATATTCAAACAACTTGCCAATAAAGAGACCAAGAAAAACAACAGCTACGATAAATTTTAAAAATGTTGAGGTTAAAAATCCGATAAATGACCCGAAAGCTGCTTTAACAGCCGTTTTAGTGTCGTTTTTATTAATTAATTCGCCAACCAAAGCCCCAACAAACGGGCCAATAATAATACCACCTGGAATTGGCGATACTAAGCCTATAACTAAGCCAATGGTTGTGCCAATCACCCCATATTTAGAGCCACCAAAGCGTTTTGTGCCAATGGCAGGAATAATATAATCCAGAATAAGAATAACGGCAGCAATAATAAATGTAACCACTAAAAATATGGTATTCATCGGTATAGCATCAGTAAAATGAATAATAAGGAGACCAATCCAACCCATAATAGGTCCAGGTAATACTGGTAAAAAACTACCAATAATACCAAGCAACATAAAAAGTGCTGCAATAATTAATAAAACTATGTCCATAAATGTTCTTGTTTATATTATTTAGACGTATTTAGATATGCTTTGTTACATTTTAAACTAAAAAATTAGTTTAAACTAATTTTTTAGTTATATTTGTTGAACTAACTTTTTAGTTGAATAAAATAATTGAAGATACAAATGAAACAACTTACTAAAGCAGAAGAGGATATAATGCAAATTTTATGGCTATTAAAAAAGGCAAATGTTAAAGCTATAATTAAAGAGCTGCCCGAACCAAAACCTGCGTATAACACAGTATCTACAATTGTTAGAATTTTAGAAAACAAAGGTTTTGTAGATTATGAAAAGCAAGGAAAAGGCCATGTGTATTTTCCTTTAGTGGCAAAATACGATTACAGCAATCAATCTATAAATAAGTTGGTAGATAATTATTTTCAAGGGTCTTTTAAAAGTATGGTATCGTTTTTTGTAAAGAAAAATGATATGGACATAACAGACCTAGAAGCTGTTTTAAAAGAGATTAATAAAAAAGACACCTAATTATGTTTCACTACATTATACAAACTATAGCGTTTCAATTATTGTTTTTAATTATTTATGACCTGTTTTTAAAACGAGAAACGTTTTTTAACTGGAATAGAACTTATCTGCTATTAACGCCTATGTTATCATTTATAATTCCGTTAGTTAAGATTTCTCTGTTTCGTAAAGTTATACCGGAGGATTATGTCATAAATCTACCAGAAGTATTTATTGGTGATGCAGCACCTGTTGCTATTCCAGTAACAGATTTATCTCCCGTTATGGTTGAAGCAAGTAATGTTTCTTGGTGGAATGTTCTTTTTTTTACTGGAATGGCAGTAGTTGCAGTAGTTTTTGCGTTTAAGGTTGTTGTGCTCGTTAAATTAATACTTAAAAACCCTAAACTTAATAAAGATAAATTTATAATAGTAAGACTTCTAAATAGTGCATCTGCTTTTTCTTTTTTTAACTATATCTTCTTAGGTGAAGAGATACAAACCAAAGAAAAAGAGGTCATCTTAAAGCATGAATTGGTTCATGTAAATCAAAAACACAGTTTAGACTTGTTGTTTTTTGAAGGACTTAAAATTGTATTTTGGTTTAATCCACTAATCTATATTTATCAACGTAACGTTCAAATTTTACATGAGTTTATAGCTGATGCCGAAGCCTTTAAATATAATAATAAAACACAGTATTATCAAAACTTATTGTCACAAGTTTTTGAGACAAAAAGTATGTCTTTCATTAATCCATTTTTTAAACAATCATTAATCAAAAAACGAATCACTATGTTACAAAAGTCAAAATCGAAACAAGTTAAATTATTAAAATACGCGTTGTTATTTCCGCTAGTTTTCGGAATGCTTATTTACACCTCCTGTGAAAAAGAACCTTCAATAGAAAACTTGAATGAGTATGCATTTTCTCAAAATCTTCAAGAAAAAGACATGAATAAAACACAATTGGAAGATTTTAAAAATAAGCATGTGAAGTTTATAGAGTTTCTGATGTCAAACCCAGATTACGTTGGTTGGGTTGATTTTACGAATACTCCAAAAACTAAAAGTTTCTCAATACATGGCTTGAAGGAGAAAGTACCAGAAAGATTCACGTCTAAGTATACTGAAAAGATGAATGATGGTGAAATAGTCAAATTAAGGTTTAATTTTGAAATCGCAGGTAAAAGAATAGAAGTTGATGCAAATGAAGAGTTTAAGAAAAAGAAAGTTTCTCTTGATATTTCAAAAGATGTTCCTTTTACACATGTTGACAGCGCTCCAGTTTTTCCAGAGTGTAAAGATTTATCAACTATTAGTGAACGAAAAAAATGTACATCAGATAGTATCACTCAATTTGTAAAAAGGGAATTCAATACAAAAATTATCAGAGAATATAATCTTTCGGGTAGACAACGCATGCATGCTATCTTTAAAATAGATACAGATGGGAATATAATCGGAGTACGCGCAAGAGCTTCTCATCAAAAATTAGAAGAAGAAACAGTTCGCGTTATTAATACCTTACCAAGATTTAATCCAGGAAAACAAAAAGGTAAAGAGGTAACTGTGACTTATTCGCTGCCAATTGATTTTGATATTAGCGAATAAATGGTTTCAAATTATTTAAAGTTAAACCGAGGTGTAAACTTCGGTTTTTTTTGTTTTTTCAAAACTGAAATCTAAAAAAATTGTACTTTTCAGTTTCAGAAAAAATTTATGAAACAATTTTACGTTATTCTTTTAGTTTTAATAGTAAATTCTTGCGACTATTTCAACGTAAAAAAAACAACATCTGAAGCTATTTTGAAAGAAGAATTACAGGCTTTTGATTGGGATAATGTGGACACTTATCCAAGTTTTGCGCCATGTGATAGCTTACAACTAAAACAAGAAAAAAAAGCTTGTTTTGAAAGGACATTAAATAACAAAATAAGCATTTTTCTTAAAAAGCAGATTATTGTTGTTACCCAAGATGTTAATGATACACTAATGTTAAAATTTAGTGTTTCGAATACCGGTAAAATAGTATTATTAGATACTCAAATGGATGCGCTTACAAGAACTGAAATTCCAGACCTAGAACATTTAATTCTTAAAAGCTTAAATGCCTTACCTAAAATAAATCCTGCAATTAAAAGAAGCCAGCCAGTTACTACAGAGTTTGAAATGCCATTAATAGTTAAGGTAAATTAAAATCGGATAGCTAATTTTCGCATCAATCTAAGCACTTCAATATATAACCACACTAATGTTACTAACAAACCCCAAGTGGCAAGCCACTCTTTATATTTTGACGATTTATTTTTGTGGCGTTCAATATAATCAAAGTCCAAAAGCAATGATAACGACGCAAAAATAGCTGCAACTATATTAAATAATATTGCTGCCCAAGAAGTACCCCAAATAAAAACGTTTATTCCAAAAAAACCTAATATCCAAGAAATAATATAAATAACAAAAATACTGGTAACAGCTGTTATAATAACACTTCTTAGCTTTTTAGTAACAATTATAATTCGTGTTTGATACAGTATGAGCATTACAAAAAATGTAACCATAGTTATACCAATAGCCTGATAAGGCAGGTTTGGAAAATGTGCATGCGCATAAGCGGTGGTAGCACCCAGAAAAAAGCCTTTGGCTATGGCGTAAAGCGGTACTAAAAAATGTGCCCAATGTTGCCGTATTGAAATAACTATACTAATTATTACAGCAGCTAGCATGCCTCCCATAGAATACCATTTTATGGTGGCGCCTTCGCTATATAATCGCCACATACCAATAGAAATAATTATCATGATAAGAATGGAGAGCAATGACTTAATAAAAATACCTGTTACCGTCATTTTTTTTGATGAGGGTACATCGTTATTAAAAAAATAACTATTGAAAGCAGGATTGGTGGTTTTATCAAAAATTTTCATTCTATTAAATATACTAGATTATCTTTTAAAAGAGCGCCCTTTCCAAGTATAACCACTAAATAGTGATGCTATAGCAACATATACACTAAAAAAGGGATACACAAAAAAACTAGTTAAAAAGCTTTTAAATGCACCGCGTTGATTAAAAAACGCAGAGGTTTTATAAAGCAATAAAAAATCTACATTCAATTTAATAACCAATACATATACCCAAATTTTAATATTAAATGTGCCTGATAATGATAATATTGGTAATATTAAAAATGTTAGATTCATCAAAAAAATAGACACACCAACTAATTTGGCAAACCAACTGTTATACGCGCTAGTTTTGGCTGCCCATCGTAGGCGTTGTTGTATTAAAGCGTTCCAACTTGTTTGTGGTTTTGTAGTAACAATAGCTTTTTCACACTTTACATAATGCACTGCTTTAGAATATTTTTGCACTATTTTTTCTAATAAAAAAACATCATCACCACTAGAGATATCAGTGTTGCCTTTAAAGCCTTCAATAGCGTTAAAAACAGATTTGGTATAGCCAAAATTAGCGCCATTGCATAAAAATGGTTTGTGTATTCCAAAACCTCCAATAGTAGCACCTTGTAAGCTATACATATCTAATGTTTGAAACCTGTTTAAAAACGAATTGCCTCCAAAATATGTAACAGGTGCAACTATACAAACGGGTGTTTTATGTTGAATAAATGTATCAAAACTATCTAACCAATATTGTGGTAATATGCAATCGGCATCTGTGGTGATAATCCATTCATGTTGTGCATGTTGTATTGCAGTTGTAATGGCATCTTTTTTTGGAGATTTAGTGATGCTTTCATTTTTTAGAACACTAATATTTAGTGCTGAAGTTTTAATAAATATGTTGATACTATTTACCGAATCATCATTAGAGTTATCATCAACTAAAATAATCTCAAAAAGCTGTTTTGGATAATTTAAAGCGCTTAATGATTTTAATAATCGTGGTAAATTTTCAGCCTCATTTCTAAAAGGAATAACTATAGAAAATTTTGTTTCTGCCTTTATATCACTTAATAAAAAGTCTTTTACTTTATCAAAACCAAAACAGAATGAAAGTATCAAAATTAAATATAAAATTGCAATACAAATGCTTATGATAGTCATATTAGTTTTGTGCCGAGAATTTAAAATTTAATACATAAAAGCTTCCAAAGATACTGGGAATTACAAAATTTAATAGCCACATAATTGTAATTGTACTTAAAATAATAAGATCATTAATTCCTAAAAGCGAAAATAAATACACTGCTACACTGCCTTTAATTACTACATCAAAAATAAAAATAGAGGGTAATATAGATGTGATTAAATACATAGATGTAATAACAGGTATTGCTTCTAAATATGTAATATTTACTTTAAAAAAATATAATATTACAAAGAATTGAAATGAGAAAATTAAGTATCGCCCAAGTGATAACAATATTCCTAAATGTAATTTTGATTTAGGAAAACGCATGACAAAGTCTCTAATACGTTGTATTGAAATACCTTTTATCTTATAACGTTTTTGAGTAATACCTAAAATAATTAAAACAATAATGGTTAGTAGTAGTGTTAAAAAGCGTGCTATTTTATAATAATTTACTGCAATATCATAACTGTTACTATATATGCTAAAACCTATTATGCCTAGAGCCAAAGTGATGCTCATTTGCATTATATTACTTAGTAAGTTTACAAGTAATATTTTTTTTCGATATGGCTTATTGTAAAATATAGCTTTTGCACCATATTCACCTATTCTATTGGGCGTAAATAATGATGCGGTTAAAGCACCTAAGCTTTGATGTAAAGCATCTTTAAAGCTAATTTTTTTAACAACACTAGCTAAATATTGCCATTTAATAATTTCTAAAAACCAATTTAAAAATGACAAAACGACTAATATGATACTGTTTTTGAGTGATAAAATACCGTTTTTTGATGTAAGTTGAATGAATGTATTGAAATCTAAATCAGGATTAGTTATTAATTTTTGATATATAAAATATCCAGCTCCAATAACAATACTTAGTTTAATGAGTACAAAAAAGAATTGTTTAGTTTTGTATGGAAGCGCGTAGTGCATAATTTTAAAGTTGCAAAATAAACATTAAACTACTTATGAACCCAAAATTAAGGATACATAAATTGATAGCTTTTTGGATATGCTCATTATTTGTTTGTATTTCAGTATTTGCACAAGTAGATGCAAGTACATTTAAAGGGCAGATAGCTTTGGGTGTAAATAGTCCGTCAAGTAATGGGTTTGTAGGTAATTTTGAAGGTAAATCTTTAAATTTTCCAACGGTAAACTTAGGATTACAATATATGTTTACAAAGAATTTTGGTGGGAAGTTAGATTATGGTTTTAGCAGAATTTCAAATAAAAAACACACAGCAGCATTTAAATTAAACTACTCTCGTGTTAATTTACAACTGGTTTATGATGCATCTCAAATTATTTCGTTTTCTAACCGTATGGGTACATTTTTACATGCAGGACCTGGATATAGTTTCGTTAAACCATTAGGTAATTTTATAAATAACGACGTGTCGTTTTTAAATGTTATGGGCGGTGTAGAGTTTCATTATGGTGTTTCAGATAGTTTAACCGTATTTTTAGATACGTCTTATATTTTAGGAATGGGAAAAGATTTTGATCCAATATCATCTGGTTTTGGAGCATTTAATGGTAATATTTTAACAGTAACTTTTGGCGCATCTATATCGTTAAGCGGTTGCTATTTTTGTGGAGATTAATGAAGAAAGAACGTATTATTTTAGGTATAGATCCTGGGACAACTATCATGGGATTCGGGCTTATTAAAGTGGTAGGAAAAACAATGACATTTATACAAATGAATGAACTTGATTTAAAAAAGTATAGTGATCATTACTTAAAATTAAAACTAATTTTTGAGCGTACCATAGAGCTTATAGAAACACACAATCCCGATGAAATTGCTATTGAAGCGCCATTTTTTGGTAAGAACGTACAAAGTATGTTAAAGTTAGGTAGAGCTCAAGGTGTAGCTATGGCAGCTGGCTTAAGTAGAGAAATACCTATAACAGAATATTTACCAAAAAAAATAAAAATGGCCATTACAGGTAGCGGAAATGCTAGTAAAGAGCAAGTGGCTAAAATGCTGCAAAGTTTATTAGGTTTAAAAACGCTTCCTAAAAATTTAGATGCGACTGATGGTTTAGCTGCAGCGGTTTGTCACTTTTATAATTCTGGTAGAATTGAGGTGGGAAAAAATTATTCTGGATGGGCTAGTTTTGTAAAAAATAATCCAGATAAACTCGGGTGATTTATATAGGTTTTTTATGTCTTCTAATCTTGGAACTCTACAAGACCAAATTCAAAAAGAAATCGAATAAATACATTTGGCTTTCAATTATTATAGTATTTGGTGTTGTGGGATACTCATTCTATATAGCCTTTAAGAGAAAACTAGTAGTAAAAAGAAAGTTCAACCCCAATTTCAATAGAGATCAATTACATGAGTCAAAATTTCAAGAGTAAGAGTGAGATTTCCTTCCCTTCGGGGAGGCTAGGAGGGGCTCTGTACATCCACATACCATTCTGTAAACAAGCCTGTCATTATTGCGATTTTCATTTTTCAACTTCATTAAAAAAGAAAGATCAACTTATTGGTTGCCTATCTAAAGAAATTAAACTTAGAAAAGACGAACTAAAAAATCAAAGTGTAGAAACCATTTATTTTGGTGGTGGCACGCCAAGTTTATTAGCAAATAACGAATTAGAATTGCTGATTTCTGAAGTATACAAACATTATAAAATATCAGATAATCCTGAAATTACGCTAGAGGCAAATCCAGATGATTTATCGAAAGAGAAAATAGAAGCATTAGCAGAAAGTCCTATTAATCGATTAAGTGTAGGTATTCAATCTTTTTTTGAGCGGGATTTAAAATTGATGAATCGCGCTCATAATTCAGAGGAGGCGAAACTATGTTTAAATGAAGCCACAAAATATTTTGATAATATTTCAGTCGATTTAATTTATGGTATTCCTGGTTTGAGTAACGCAGAATGGATTGAAAATATTGAGATGGCGTTGTCTTATGGCGTACCTCACATTTCATGTTATGCCTTAACTGTAGAGCCAAAAACTGCTTTAGCATCTTTGATTAAAAAAGGGGTTATTAAAAACGTAGACGACCATTTGGCGCAACAACAATTTAATATATTGGTTGAAAAATTAGAAACTAGCGGTTTTATAAATTATGAGTTGTCTAATTTTGGTAAACCCGAGTATTTTAGTAAAAATAATTCGGCATATTGGCAAGGGAAACCGTATTTGGGTATTGGGCCTTCAGCACATTCTTTTAATGGTGACCAACGTAGTTGGAATGTGTCTAATAATACAAAGTACATTAAGCATATACAACAAGATAAATTACCTTTAGAGATAGAAACGTTATCTACAACCGATAAGTTTAATGAGTATATCATGACGGGTTTAAGAACCATTTGGGGTGTTTCTTTGCAAAAGGTAAACCAAGATTTTGGTGTCTCATACAAAACATATCTATTAGAGCAAGCTGAAGTTTTTATAAATAAACATTTATTGTATATTGATGATAACAAATTATTAACCACCAAAAAGGGCAAATTTCTATGTGATGGTATCGCCTCTAGCCTTTTTAAAATTAATTGATTTTGATTACAACAATTCAATATAACTCTAGAAAATTACAAATTGATTTATCAAAACCGTTAGATATTTCAATGCCAATTAGGGCCTCAGAGGATAACGTAAATGCGTGGTATGTAGACTCGCCAAAGATTGAACCAGTAACCGATGGAGAGTGGGTAGCTTCAGTAAAAGAGGAAGCCTGTGTAAATTTTAACACCATAACCTTTAACCCGCATGCTCACGGTACGCATACAGAATGTGTTGGACATATTACAGAAAAAATGCATTCTGTAAATCAACATTTAAAACAGTTCTTTTTTTTAGCCGAAGTTATTACGGTAGCTCCAGAAAATTATAAAAAAGATAAAGTTGTATCTAAAAAACAATTGCAGTTTGCTCTGGGCAATAAAAAACGAGATGCTGTTGTAATAAGAACAATACCCAATACTAAAGAAAAACTAATACGACAATACTCCAACACTAATTGGCCTTATTTGCTTAAAGATGCTGTGGAGTTTTTGGTAAAAAAAGGAGTAAAGCACTTACTAATTGATACACCAAGTATAGATAAAGAAAAAGATGAATGCCAACTGTTAGGGCATAATGCGTTTTGGAATACTAAAGGCAAATTACGAATAGATGCTACAATTACTGAATTAATTTACGTGTCAAATCGAGTCGATGATGGCGAGTATTTTTTAAATTTACAGATAGCACCTTTTGAAAATGATGCTTCACCAAGTAAACCTATTTTGTATAAAGTAATGAAATAAATGGAAATTTTTATAACAATAATTTTAGCCGCCTTAGTAACGCTAGGTGTGGTTACAGTTTTTAAATCTTTTAAGAAAAAACAGTTAGTCAATGCACAGTCTACTATTCTTTTAAATAAGATAAAAAAGGTGTGTAAGTTTATTACCGTTGAAGGCGATTTTGCCGAGATTTATCATTACGAAGATGTAAAGCAAAAGTTTTTAAAACTAATTACTAGTAAAAAGAAAGCACTCGTGGTTATTAATGCTAAAGCACACGTAGGGTACGATTTATCTAAAATACAATTGAAATCTGATACTGATAAAAAGAAAATTATTTTAGAGCATTTTCCGCAACCCGAAGTGTTATCTATCGAAACTAATTTAAATTATTACGACAAGTCCGATGGATATTTTAATAAGTTTGAAGCCAATGATTTAACAGATTTAAGCAATAAAGCTAAGGTACATATAAATGCAAAAATCCCCGAAAGTGGATTAATTGAAATAGCCCAAAAAGAAGCTTTAGAGACTATTTTATTGATTGAAACTATTGTTGAAACTATTGGTTGGAAGTTAGACTATACAGCGTTAAAGATAGATGCTACAGATAATAAGCTCTTGGAATAGATGCTTTTTTTTAGCAGATAAAAATAAATCCGTATTAAGTATTTAACGGCATGTTGTAGCTCCTCGCAGAGAGCGACTAGTGAAAGCCCGACCTCTTGTGGGTAAGGCTATAATATATTAGTTTGAATATGTAACATGAATATAGAACAACTAAGAATCTATTGTTTAAGTAAAAAAGGTGTGTCTGAGAGTTTTCCTTTTGATGAAAGTACGCTAGTCTTTAAAGTATTAACTAAAATGTTTGTGCTAGCACCATTAAAATTATGGGATAAAGGAGAGGCTACCATTACCTTAAAATGCGACCCAGAATATACCATAGAACTTAGAGAAACCTACAAAAGCGTTTATGCTGGTCCTTATGTAAGCAATAAACACTGGAATACCATTAGCATTTATAAAGGCGAGTTAAAACCACAATTTATAAAAGCACTTATAGACCATTCTTACGATATGGTTGTAAAAGGTATGACTAAAAAGCTACGAGAACAATTACACAGTTTGCCCGATTCTTAGCGTTAAAACACGTATTATTGCAACATTAAATATAGTTTAATGAGCGTATTACAAACCTTAAAAGATAGAAGTAATAACACCTGTGAGTTGTGTGGTTCTACAACTGATTTAAAACAATATACCATACCACCTGCGCTAAATGAGAACGTTGCAAATACCATTTTAACGTGCAATACCTGTTTAAATCAAATAAATGCTGATGCTGAGATGGATGTAAACCATTGGCGTTGTTTAAATGATAGTATGTGGAGCGAGCATGTAGCAGTACAAATTATGGCGTGGCGACTGTTGCAGAGGTTGCGTAACGAAGGTTGGCCTAAAGATTTGCTAGACATGATGTATTTAGATGATGATGCAATGGCATTAGCACGTGCCACAGGCGAAGACAAAGACGATAGCGAGAAAATTATACATCGCGATGTTAACGGTGTTATACTAGAGCAAGGTGATGCTGTAGTTTTAATTAAGGACCTAAAAGTAAAAGGCACCAGTATGGTTGCAAAACAAGGTACAGCGGTTCGTAACATTCGTTTAGACCGTGATAATGACAAATATATAGAAGGGAAAGTAGGTGCGCAACACATCGTTATTATAACAGATTATGTGAAGAAAATTTAATATTTGGTCACCTGTTTATCAGCTGTATAGCAGGTAGGTTGCCCTCCATAAATCGGGTCGGGCTATCCGGTATATCTTTATGCGTAGCAGTCTCAAACTTATTTCAGAATCTTATTTTAAAAGAACCATTAGTTTTAAATATTAATTTTTTCGTCTATTAAAGCTAACATAAAGGTTGCAGCTACTATTTCTTATGCAGAAGACCATACTAAAATTTAAACCAATATGTAAAAAATTATAATGACTATTAGCTACTTCTTTCAAAGAAGCGATACTAACTTACTTTTTATTTCAGTAACAGATACTATTATAATTAAGTGAGTAAACTATAAAGATTAATGACAACCAAAAATCAATAATTAAGCCGAAGTATCAGCAATTATCTTCCATTTACCATCTATCTTCTTAAACACTAGCATAAAAAAACCATCGGCATTACCAACTTCTCGTTTAATATGATATTCGCCTAAAACATAATAGGAATCTGGAGATATGTTATTAACAGCGTTTATTTTAAAGCTTAGTTTGCCAGTGTAAGCGGCAGTAGGGTAATAGGTTAAATAATGGTCTAGTGTGTTTTCCCATCCATAAGTAACGCCCTTGTTACCATAAAACGCTAAAGAGTCGCTTTTCCAATAACTATCCATAAAGCCTTCTATGTCGTTGTTAGACCATGCTATACGTGCTTTTTTTAACACCTTGTTTATTGCTTTTACATCAGCACCTTTATTAATTTGGGCATGAGTAGTGCCAAAGGTTAAAACACAAAAAAGTAAAAATATATTTTTCATAACTGTAGGTTTTCAATAATTAAACTAGGTAAATGTAAATAAAAAACCATGCCAAAAGTGTTTCTTGTCGATAAAATTGGCATGCATTTTGATTTTAACTAAAAGATGGCTCAATTTATCGAAAACTAAAATGTAATTAAACTTTACCTTCTATATTTACATCATAATCAGACGATTAATAGCCCAAATTTATTGTTGAATTAAAAAATATAAATACTTATGGATTTAAGAATTACTAGTTGTAATAATTTCTTCAAATTAAAAGGAATACTTAACAAAAAAAACGTTAACGAATTCCAATCAGAATTTAAAGACGCTTTTCAAAAGTTTAATAAACTAACTATTAGCGTAGAAGGTTTAGAAAGTGTAGACCGTTATGGCGTTGATGCATTAACAGATTTACACAATCAGTCCATAAAAAATAACATTCAACTTTCAATTGTTGGTTTAGGTTGTAAAGAACTTTACGATCATTTTAAAGCCTTTGAAGCTGCATAATTTTTTAAATTTATATTTAATTATCTATTTACGTATTTATAGGTAATTGTGTTTTATTGTATTTTTTGTACGATTTTTTATTTTTTTGTTATATTTACAACGAAAATAATCGATTAAACTCCAAATTTACCGATATAAAACACAAAATGATATGGATTTAGAAATAGTTACTTGTAATAATTTTATTAAATTAAGAGGCGAAATCAACAAGAATAATGTTGAGATATTTCAAACTAACCTACAAAATGCACTCAAAAAATTTAGTGAATTAACCATCAGTATTGAAGGTTTAAAAACTGTTGATCGTTTTGGGGTTAATGCTCTAGCAGATTTACATGTAAAATCTATAAAAGATAATAAACAACTATATATAGTTGGGCTAGGTTGTAAAGAACTTTATGATCATTTCAAATCACAAGAAATAGCTGCTGCATAAATCTAAGTTATAAAATAGATTTCTGTTTTTTATAAAAAGTATCGGCTTGCAATTGTAATAATTCGCGAGCCTTTTTGTTTTTATAGGCATATAGTTCCTGATCTTCTGTGATATCAGAATATACACTATCATTCAAAGCATTCTCTGTATGTAACAATGCGGCTCTTTGGTGTTTATTTTGCAGTATTACATGTTTAAGCGTTTCTTCCTCATCTTGCAATTTATAGTCGTAAGCACCTCTTGGCGAGATAAGTTTAGCAAAAATTGGAGATGTTTCTATGGCTAAGAACAACAAGAATATAAAAAATGAGGGTAGCCAAGGTAATTTATCTAGAGCATTAATACGTGCCATTAAACCGTCAAAGTTAGAGATAATAGGTTGAGTGCTTAACACCTTATCGTTATAATCTCCTTTCAGTTCGGTAATTTTAGTTTCTGCAGCTTTAATTTTAGCCTCGTTTTCTGCTTTTAGTGTTTGCAAATTTGCTAATGCTGCATCATGTTTTTCGCGCTTTTCTTTATATACGGGTCCTTTTCCTAATAACTCGGTTCCTGCAGTGCCTTCTGCCTCGGCGATATAGGTATTATATAAACTGTTTACTTCGTTTTCTTTTAGTTTAATGTCGTTTTGTAAACCAGCTATTTCAGTATTTAAGGTTTCAATTTCAGGAGTGAATTGTTCCGCTATTTGATTTTGATTTGCCATTGTCATAGCGTTTTTCTCTTCCAACAACACTTGGTTTATTTCTTTTTCGAAGATTTTTAATTCTAACGGTTTTGCAATTACAATGGCAATAATTACTGCTAAAATGATTCTTGGTGTAGCTTGGATAAATTCGTCAAAAGTGCTTCCTGTCTTCTTAATAGTAGAAACAATATATCTGTCTAAATTAAAAATAAGCAGCCCCCAGATTAACCCGAAAAAGATGGCTGTAAATATAGTGTCGAACACGGTGTATAGTGCATAACCAGCAGCAATAAAAGCCATAACGGCCGTAAAGAAAACAGTAGCGCCAATACCAGCATATTTATTTTGTTCTCCTGTAGAACAATTCTCTAAAATTTGGGTGTCTGCCCCTGAGCAGATGATGAAAAAACGCTTTAACATGATTGATAGTTTTTTGATTGACTGCCTAAGGCAGATTGATGATTGACTATTAGAACGTTAAAGCGTTGGATTTGTTACATAATTATATTGAAAAATGGCATATATAATTTGAAACCTACATTATGTTTTAGCTTAAAAAAAACTAAATCTTTTATTTATTTTCTACAGATTTGATAGAATCATCTAAATTTTTTAGCAACAAGACGCTATTATTAAGACTGTTAAGTTGTTCTTTTAAAGTGGCTCTCATAATATCATTTTTCGCTACTTTTAGTAGTTTATTTATAGACTCTATTTTTTTTTCTAAATTTTTTGAGATAAGGTCAAGTCGTTCACTTAAAAACTTTTTTTGTTTTATTATTTCTACTTTTTCTTTTTCTGTTTTTGCCGATTTTAATTGTTCATCATATTGTTTTATTTTTTCTGCAAAATATAAATAGAGGCTTTCTTTTAGTTTTTTTGTATGGGCTGTTTCTTTATTTGTTGCGGGTGCAAGAATATCTGAAGGTTTTTCTTTTGTTTCTTTTTTTGTTTCAGGTGTAACTGGTGGAGGTATAGGTGGAGGTATTTTTGAAAAATCGGGATACGATTCTGCATTCTTTTTTTGGTCTTTAGACATTATACCATATAAGTATTTTATTCTTTTTACATCCTTGAGTTTTATGATTGGAAACTCGCTTTCAAGTTGAGAAATACAATGCTTAGCCAATTTATTATATTCTATAATTTGTTTTAGAGTGGCTTTTTTCTGAGTTTTTTCTTGTTGAAGTTTGTTTGGGATTTTAGGTGCTCTTAAAAGCTTGAATTTTATTATGTCTTCTAAAGTTAAGACTTTATATAAATCATCAAGTTGAGTTTTTAAAATTTTTAATTCTGAATCATTTTGAGTGTCAGAATTTAAATAGTACGTTATTTCATTTGAATATTTTAAAAACATTTTGTTATATGTTTTAATTCTATAATCCTGATTTTGTTGTTGGAACCCTTTTTTTGTTTTCAATATATAGTGTCCAGACTCATAAGAGCCTTTTTCAGAATTATAAAATTTATTTGAATAGCTATAAATATCTTGTGGTGTGTAATTATTTAATTCTTTGGTTTTTATAGTTTCTCCATCAATAGAAAATGTGAGGTTTTTTGAACTTTTCCAACGATTAAATTCTTTTTGTGTTGGATGGCGTGGTATAGCATTTATTTTGTTCAGATTAAACCATTGAAAATGAGGTTTGTTAACAACCTTACGTTGTGCTTTTGTCATCATTTTATAAATGGCAGTAAACCTTAAATGTTCATCATAGCCAATTCTTCGGGTTTTATTAAATTCGTTTGTAAAATCATTATATTCTTTAAGGGTAGCTTCAGTTACGCCATTACCTTCCTTTAGTAATGGAATTTCTGTAAGATGATTTGTGTCTAAATTATTATTTTTTTCAATCGAAACTTTTTGACTAAACCCATATATTAATATCGCAAGTATTGGTAAAAAAATAAAGCTTCTAAGACAAATACTTAATTTTGATGTTTTTATTTTCATAACGGTTAATCGTTTTTTGATTAATGAATAGTTAATGGCATTTGCTAATTGATTTTGCGGAGCATTTGATGAGAATGCTAATAATAATTGTTGATAATGTTTTGTGTTAGCGCCTTTGTTTATAACACTTTGGTCTGCTAAAAATTCATGATTTAATTTGACGTCTTTTTTTATAAAATATAGCAATGGGTTAAACCAAAAAAGTATTTGAAGCAGTTCAATACATAGAATATCTAAGGCATGTTTTTGTTTAGCATGGGTTTGTTCGTGAAGAATTATTTCATTAGGTATTTTGTTCTGTTTGTAATAGGTTTTGTTGAGAAAAATATAATTGAAAAAGGTATGTGGTGTCACTAAATTTTGCAGTAAAACAATTATAAAATTTTTGTTTTTAATTTTTTCATTGGCTTTAATTCTTGTAAAAAGTTGGTGTAAGTTTTTAAAGAATCTGAATGCGTATAATATAACCCCAAACACATAAATAGTCCATAAAATATTTGGTAAATAGTCTTCTAATGTTCTAGTCTCAATTATTTCAACATTTTGAGGTATTGAGTAGTTATGAAGTGGGGAAACAGTAAAATTTTGTGGCTCTGGAGTGACTACTTCTACATATTCTGTAAAAGTTATAAATGGTATTACGATTGAAATTATAAGAATACCAATTAAGTAAAATCGCTTAAAAGTATGTGCGCTAGTTTGTTCTAAAAGTAGTTTATAAAACAGCATAAAAATAGCTAAACAAGCACTAGATTTTAATAGGAGTAAAAGCATAACTATTTCTTTTTAATTTCACTATCAATTAAGGTTTTTAAGTCTTCTAACTCTTCTTTAGATAGGTTAGTTTCTTTGGTAAAGAATGATGCAAACTGTGAAGCACTATCGTTAAAAAAGTTCTTTATCAACCCATTTACATGTTTTGAGAAATAGTCTTTCTTTTTTACCAAAGGATAGTATTCTCTAGATTTTCCATAAAGTTTGTATGCAATAAAACCTTTACCAGTCATGCGTTTTAATAGGGTCGCTACTGTAGTGTTTGCTGGTTTGGGTTCAGTATAAGCATCTAGCAAATCTTTCATAAATGCTTTTTTAAGCTTCCAGAGGTGATTCATTAACTCTTCTTCCGTTTTTGATAATTGCATTGTTCTACAAGATTAGAATGTTCTCTACAAATGTAGAATAAAAATATTGATTCTACAAGTTTAGAGGAGAAAAAACTAAAAGACTACCCTTTTTTAGACCGTACACTCTCAATAACAACAGTAGCCAGAATTAAAGCGCCACCAATAAAAGTGTTTGTTGTAGGTATTTCGTTTAAGAAGAAATATGCCATAATAATACCAAAAATAGGTTGTGCGCTACCAATAATACTTGCAGTACTTACTGAAAAGTTTTTTAGACTACTAATAAATAAGGAATGGCCAATAGCTGTTGTAACTAAACCTAAAATTAATAGATAGGGCAATTGTGTTTGTACCTGTACTACATCTACATTGAATAATACAGGTATTAACAAAACACTTACTATAATGCATTGTTGCATCATAAGTACTGTGCCATCATAGGTGGTAACGTGTCGTTTTAAAATAAGGTTTCTAAGTGCGTAACAAAATGCGGAAAACACTCCTAAAAGTATACCTTTGAGATAAGAACTCTCAAAGTTAATTTCTGGTGCTAGAATATAAATACCTAGCAATACCATAAACCCTAGTAAAATATGTATGGGGTTGAGTTTAGTTTTTGTAAAAAGGGGTTCTAACAGGGCTGTAATTACTGGAAATGTAAACATTGCCAGCATACCAACAGCTACGTTTGATAGTTTTAAGGCTAAAAAGTAGGTAACCCAATGTGTGCCTAATAAAATACCACCAATTATAATGGTTGGCGCATCCTTTTTTGAATGTAGTGTAATGTTTAACTTTCTGTATTTACAAAACAGAAACAGGAAAATTGCTGCTAAAACACTTCTAAACCATATAATTAAAGGTGTTGGCAGATTGATGTACTTTCCTAAAACACCGGATGTACTGATAAAAAGTGTTGCTAAACCTAGCAATAAAAGGTGATTGGTATGTTGGTTTTTCATTTGTTTGATTTAGCAGCCGAATTTGCGTTAGGGATTGCAGCGGCATCCTTTTTTGTTTTTCTCAAAAAAGATATAGCGGAAAGCCCGACCCCTTGTGGGTGACCTGCCTGCGATACCGCAGGTAGGCAGGCGCCCGAATTATTTTTTTGAAAGCTTGGTAAAATACTTATAAAAATAAGGTATGGTTTCTATGCCTTTTAAGTAATTCCAAATACCAAAATGTTCGTTTGGCGAATGTATAGCATCACTATCGAGACCAAAGCCCATTAAAATGGTTTTACTTTTAAGTTCTTTTTCGAAAAGAGAAACAATGGGGATGCTGCCACCACTACGTTGTGGAATTGGCGTTTTATTAAATGTGTTTTGATAGGCCATACTTGCTGCTTTGTAGCCGATATTATCTATTGGTGTTACGTAACCTTGGCCGCCATGATGTGGTGTTACTTTTAATTTTACGCCTTTAGGTGCGATACTTTCAAAATGTGTTTTGAATAGTTGGGTGATCTCTTCCCAATCCTGATGTGGTACCAAGCGCATAGAAATTTTTGCGTATGCTTTACTAGCTATTACTGTTTTTGCGCCTTCGCCAGTATAGCCACCCCAAATACCGTTTATATCTAATGTTGGGCGAATAGAGTTGCGTTCGTTAGTGGTGTAACCAGCTTCTCCGTAAACAGCATCTATATCTAAAGCTTTTTTGTAGTTGTCTAGATTAAAGGGTGCTTTTGCCATTTCAGCACGCTCTTCTTTAGAGAGTTCTTCTACCTTATCGTAAAATCCTGGGATGGTAATGTGGTTGTTCTCATCATGAAGTGCCGCAATCATTTTGGTAAGTATATTTATGGGGTTTGCAACAGCACCGCCATATAAACCAGAGTGTAAATCTCGATTTGGTCCTGTAACTTCAACTTCAACATAACTTAACCCACGAAGTCCTGTGGTAATAGATGGGACATCTTTGGCAATCATGCCAGTATCAGAAATAAGAATAACATCATTCTTTAATTTCTCTTGATTATTTTTTACGAAAGTAGATAGGTTTTTACTGCCAACTTCTTCTTCACCTTCAATCATGAATTTCACATTACAGGGCAGTTGGTTAGTAGCTGTCATAAATTCCATTGCCTTCACATGCATATACATTTGGCCTTTGTCGTCACAAGCACCACGCGCAAAAATAGCGCCTTCTGGATGTTTTTCTGTGTTTTTTATTATAGGCTCAAATGGTGGCGAGTCCCATAAATCTATAGGGTCTGGTGGTTGTACGTCGTAATGTCCGTATACTAAAATGGTTGGTAAATTACTGTTTATTATCTTTTCGCCATAAACTATAGGGTAGCCATCGGTTTTACAAATTTCAACACTGTCGCAACCTGCATTTTCAAGACTTGTCTTTATGGCTTCTGCAGTTTTTAAAACATTATTTCTGTAGGCAGAATCGGCGCTTATAGATGGGATTTTAAGCAAATTGATAAGCTCGTCAATAAATCGATTTTGATGTTCTTTTATATAAGGTTTTATGTTTTCCATAGTTTATTAAGAAAGGTAATATTCAAAAATATAAAAAAGAATACTTTTTAGGGTAATGAGTTTGGAATTTAAAAATCTTGATTATATTTGCAATCCTTTTGCGGGCGTGGTGGAATTGGTAGACACGCTAGACTTAGGATCTAGTGCCGCGAGGTGTGGGAGTTCGAGTCTCCCCGCCCGCACAAAAAACGTTTCTCTTTTTAGAGAAGCGTTTTTTTATTCTTAAAATTAACACAAAACTTTGTAACATATTTAGCGTTAGCAAGTCTTCCAGATAACGACTAATGTAATATTTCGTAATTTTGTTATACAATATAAATCACAATATGGATATTAACGATAATATCGAATCGCCAATGGTGCTCAAAGTTAGTTTTAATAAGCTACTTGGGCATTATGAAAAATTAGCTGATCATGAAGACGAATTTCTATCAGCTAAAGCGAAACGTGTATTAAAAACGGCAGCACCATATCCAGAATTGCGGTTGGGTTTTAGTAATACAGAAGTTTTAAAAACTCGACAACACGAAATTAGTATAATACTACAAGATTCCTTTGCGCCTGTTTTAACAAAAAATGAAATAAAAACAGCATCTGTACCATTTCATGATATGATTTTTAATGCCTCTGAAAGGTTTAAACAAATTATAGGTACTGCAGGTGAAGACTTTACACTTAATATTAAAAATATGCCTGAAGATGATAGGTATATTATTGCTTGCACAATTATTCTTAACTTTTGCTACGGATATAATCTTAATTTTAAACGACCGTTTTATTACGAAATACCTGATGCTAAGGGTATTAATAGATATTATAAAATTCTTTACAATGCAGATTTTTGTGAAATAGTACCAACAGCTAAAGCTAAAAAAATAACCCAAGAAGATTATAACCAATTACTTGATAATTTTGAAAATATAGAACTTTGGAAAGAAAAATTTCCGCCAGAGAGTTATATTTTCAAAGGTTTCGTAATCTCTAATATTTTTGACGTTACTGACGATCAATCTATTTCTCAATTAAAATCTAGCTTAATAGGTGAAGATAAACGGCAAAATGAGAATTTTATGAATGAGTTTCAAGAAGTGTTTCGTTCACTTTTTGGGCTTAATGATTTAAATGTTGGGTTTTCAGTATTTCATGAAAGTGATAAAGTTTTTGAAAAAGTACATGGTATAGGTATCAATAGTTATTTATTAAATAATGAAGAACTGGTAGAGTGTAGTGATGCACTTTGTGATTGGTCCTACAACAGGCTTTTAAATGAGCAAAAATACTTTACAATTTCTGATGTAAAAGAGGCTCATAAAATAGCTAAAGGTAAAGCGCCTCATGTTACATCGCTATATAAGCAAGGTATAGGTAGTGCTATTTTTGCGCCTATTGCTAATGAAAAAGGCCTAATGGGTATTTTAGAAATAATTTCAGAAAAACCAAAGGTGCTAAATAGTATCAATGCTAATAAATTGATTGATGTGATGCCCTTTATAGTATCTGCAGTTGAACAATCTAAAAACGTAGAAGAAAATTTAATTGAAGCAGTAATACAACAAGAATGTACATCTATTCACCCTAGTGTATACTGGAAATTTGGAGAAGCCGCACGTAAATTTTTAAAAGAAAAAACAAGAATAGGCAACAAAGCAACGTTTGAAAAGATTGTTTTTGAAAATATTTACCCCTTGTTTGGGCAAATAGATGTAAAAGGGTCTTCTGATGCTAGAAATTTAGCTACACAAAAAGATTTGTTATTACAGTTATCACTTCTGGATAAAATAATATCTCAGGTTGTAGAATTAGAAAAGCTACCAATTTACGAACAGTTACAATTTCAAATAAACACATATGTTTCGCAGTTAAAAACAAATTTTAAAGTAGATAGCGAACATAGTATTGGGTTGTTTTTAAAGAAAGAAATTGAGCCGTTATTAAAGTTTCAACAGAAGAATAATTTAAAACTTAAACCTAGTATAGACGATTATTTTAGTAAAGTAGATGATGATTTAAACCTAATTTACTACTACCGAAAAAATTATGACGATACCATAATGTTGATTAATAAAAATATGGCAGCGCTTCTGGATGAAAAGCAAAAGGACGCACAGGCTATGTATCCACATTATTTTGAGCGTTACAAAACAGATGGTGTAGAGCACAACATGTATATTGGAGAATCTATTACTAAAGAAGATAATTTTAATCCGGTTTATCTTTACAACTTAAGGCTGTGGCAACTGCAGGTAATGTGTGAAATGGAAAACGAGTACTACAATAATCAGCACTTATATCCTATAGCTTTAGATGTTGCTTCAATGATTTTAGTATTTAATCAACCATTATCTATTCGGTTTAGAATGGATGAAAAGCAATTTGATGTAGACGGCACCTATAACGCAAGATATGAGGTTGTTAAAAAACGTGTAGATAAAGCTTTAATTAAAGGAACTAATGAGCGCATTACCCAAAATGGTAAAATAACGGTAGTGTATTCTCAAAAAGAAGATGAGGAAGAATATCTTGGTTATATTAAATTTTTACAGAGTAAAAATGTTTTAGATAAAACTATTGAGGTTGTAGAATTAGAAGATCTTCAAGGTGTTACAGGTTTAAAAGCACTTCGCGCTGATATTTTATATCATGGTAATGAGGATGATAGAACTTTTTATACATACGATGATTTAATGAAAGAGATTAAATCTTAAATCACGCTAAAACTAGTTTTAGTTTTTGTTGTTTTTGATGTAATAAGTGATATTGGCGATTCTTCAGGTAGTACATCCTCCAATTCAGCACCGTTGCTTTTTAGAGCATATCCAAAAGAAAATACTGATATTATAATACCAATCATAAAAACGGTATAAGTAACTCTTAATATTCTGTATTTACGCTCTAATACTATTCCTAAAAAATAAAGATCTTTAGTTAAGGAACTGTAAACGTAATCTTTATCTTTTAAAAGTTCTTTTACTGCCCAATCGTATTCATCTAAACTCATTTTGTGGAAGTTTCCAAAAAAGGTGAGATTTACGTCTTTATTTGCTACATCTTCCTTAGTAAACTCACCACTAGTAATATTAGGGCGCGTAGCTATTATAGACAAAATCATAGATATAACACATGATATGGTAAAAATAGCTGTTGGATAAATAAGATAAGGATTTGTGTCTAATTTAGAAATTAAATTTGCCAATACTAACGATATAATAATGGCATTAACAGATAACAAAATATTTGCTTTAGTATCAGCAATATCACTAAGCTTTATATGATTTCTTAAAGCTACTCTATAGAAAGTTTGAATACCACGTTCGGGGCTTTCGTTTTTGTATTGCGCTTTATACTTAGCTTTTAATTCCTCAGTGTTTAGTTTGCTTTTTCTTTTCTTTTTAGTTTTTAATAGCTTAGATAGATTTTTTTCTTTCCTTGGCTGCCAATTTTTCAAGGCATAATCAGTATAAAACTCGTGTTTTTTAGTGAGTACTTTTATGTTTTCGTTTCTCCATTCAGCAGGGGTGTAACTAGCAATACCTTGTACTTCTAATTCTTTTCTTAAAAACTCGCTAGCTTCGGCAAAATACTTCTTTCCAAAATGAGACGCATCAGCATCTCTTATTATTTTACCCAATTCAGTCTTAGGCGAATCCTTAAACTTAGTAGCCATAATACAGGTGTTTACCGCTTTTATAGTAGCATTATCTGCACCTTGTTCTTCTAAAAAAGCAGTAGCTATTTTTACGCTTTCCTCTTCATGTCTTTCTCGTGTTTTAATATAACCAGTATCGTGTAGTAACGCTGCTAACTCTAATATTTCAGCATCTTTTTGATTCACTTCTGTGTTTTCAATAATTTCTCGTATACTTCTTAAAACACGATCAGTATGAGTTTGATTGTGATATATAAAGGTTTGGTCTAGTTCGTTTTTAAATAAATCAAATACGAACGTTTCAGTATTTTCAATCAATTTCGACATAAAAAGAATTTTATAACTACTAAAATACAATAAAAATAGAGCAATAGATAGTATTTATTATGATGCGAGGAAAATACAAAAATAACGACTACCTTTATGTTGAAAAGCATATATTATTAACTCAAAAAAGAAAGACAGCTATATTATGCTAACTTGGAAAGACGTCATTAGCTTTTCCGTAAAAGGAAATCCTACTCCAGATAGAAGAGTAGAGAAAACTGAAAAAGATTGGGAAACGCAATTAACCCCAGAACAATTTAGAATTACAAGACTTAAGGGTACAGAACGTCCACATAGTGGTGCACTTTGTAGTATCCACGAAGCTGGAAAATACAATTGTGTATGTTGCAATACGCCATTATTTGATTCTACTATTAAGTTTGAATCGGGTACAGGATGGCCTAGTTTTACGCAACCCATAACAGAAAACGCTATAAAATATGAAAGAGATACAGCCTTTGGTATGGTGCGTGTTGAGGTAATGTGTAATACCTGCGATGCGCATTTAGGACATGTATTTCCTGACGGACCAGAACCTAGCGGATTACGATACTGCATTAATTCTGAATCTATGCAATTGGAAACTGCAGTTTAAAATTTCAAATAATTGAACTACCAATCTTCTAGGTTTTTTTATGAAATCTTCAAATTTTTAAAAAGTGATAGTTTTAAATAAGAAAGCGCTAATGAAACTCAACATAAAAGACAAATTTAATAAGGAGCTACCCGCAGACCCAATTCTAGAAAACTCTAGACGGCAGGTGTCTGAGGCATGTTTTTCGTTCGTAACACCAAAAATTACAGCTAAACCAGAGTTATTGCATGTGTCTCATGAAATGCTAGAAAATTTAGGTTTGTCAAAAACTGATACGACAAGCGAAGAATTCTTAAATATATTTACAGGCAATAAAGTTCTAGAAAATACAACACCGTATGCGATGTGTTACGGCGGACATCAATTTGGGAATTGGGCAGGACAATTAGGTGATGGTCGTGCCATTAATTTATGCGAAGTAGAGCATAACGGGAAAAACTGGGCATTACAATTAAAAGGTGCTGGTGAAACGCCATACTCAAGAAATGCCGACGGTTTAGCAGTTTTACGCTCTTCTATTAGAGAATATTTGTGTAGCGAAGCTATGTTTCATTTAGGTGTGCCAACTACTAGAGCATTGTCTTTAGCTTTATCAGGAGATCAAGTACTAAGAGATGTAATGTATGATGGGAATTCAGCTTATGAAAAAGGTGCTATTGTGTGTAGAACAGCCGAATCGTTTTTGCGGTTTGGCAACTATCAAATTTTTGCGGCAAGACAAGATGATGTCAATTTAAAACACTTGGTAGATTATACCATAAAGCATCACTTTTCGCATTTAGGTAAACCTTCAAAAGCAACATATATTGAATTTTTTAAAGAAGTTACTAACCGTACTTTAGAAATGATTGTGCATTGGCAGAGAGTTGGTTTTGTGCATGGTGTGATGAATACCGATAACATGTCTATTCTCGGTTTAACCATAGATTATGGGCCTTACGGCTGGTTAGAAGGTTTCGATTTTGGCTGGACACCAAATACCACCGATAGGCAACACAAGCGTTACCGTTACGGCAATCAACCCAACATTGGGTTATGGAATTTATTGCAATTAGCCAACGCATTGTATCCATTAATTGAAGATGCGGCACCTTTAGAAGCTATTTTAAATCAATATAAAACCGATTTTGAAAGTAAATCTTTTGAGATGATGAAATCTAAACTAGGATTATTTGAAACGGTTGATAATGATGAGTATTTGATTAAAGATTTAGAAGAAAATCTACAATTAGTTGAAACTGATATGACTATATTTTTCAGGAATTTAAGCGATTTTAAAGATGAAGATACAGGTTTTGAAGTTTTAAAAAATGCCTTCTATGATTTTGATAATATGTCTAGTGATATTAAGGAGAAATGGGAGTTATGGTTTTTAAATTATCAAGTGAGATTGCAACAGGAGTTTACAACCCATCAAGAAAGAAAAGCAAAAATGAATGCGGTAAATCCCAAATACGTTTTACGAAATTATATGGCGCAATTAGCTATTGATGACGCTGATAAAGGTAATTATAGACTAATAGATGAGTTGTTTCAAATGCTTAAAAAACCTTATGATGAACAACAAGAATATCAAAAATGGTTTACAAAACGACCAGATTGGGCGAGAGATAAGGTGGGGTGTTCAATGCTGTCTTGTAGTTCGTAATGGGGTTGTCAGATTCTATTAAAAATATACCAGAAGGGTATTCAGAAGGAATATATCAAGATGCAAAATACGGTATTACCAAAACGATTTTTAATAACGGCAAATCCTTTAAAATATATGCCGAAGAATTACAAGGTACTAATTTTATAAGCTTAAATTATTACATCACCAGTAGTAACCAATTTTTAAAACCTTGTGAAATGCCGGAGGAAAAAGTAATTGATTTTTTAAAGCACATAAAACTTAAATAGATAAACCAGAATTTAAAATATAAAACAATGAGCAATTATAAAAAAGCATATATAGCAGGCGGCTGCTTTTGGGGAATGGAAGATTTGTTTAGAACACGTCCTGGTGTTGTGGATACAGAAGTGGGGTATCAAGGTGGAGAAAATGATAATCCAACCTATAAAAATCATCCAGGGCATGCTGAGGGTATTGAAATTACATATAATCCAGAGGAAACTTCATTTAAAGCATTACTAGATTATTTTTTTAGAATGCATAACCCAACCACAGTAGATCAGCAAGGAAACGATAGAGGTTCTAGTTATCGTTCGGCTATTTTTTATCAAAATGAAGAGGAAAAACAAATAGCCGAAGAGGTGATAGCTGTAGTAAATGCTTCTGGGAAATGGCAGGGAAAGGTGGTGACTACTTTAGAGCCTTGGACTACGTTTTGGGTAGCAGAAGCGTATCATCAAGATTATTTGGTGAAAAATCCCAATGGATATACTTGTCATTTTTTACGGTTTGAAGACTCTTTTTTATAGACGGATTATTATATATTGAAAATACTAACTAAAATAGCATTTGGAGGAGGATGTCATTGGTGTACCGAAGCGGTATTTCAATCTTTGCTTGGTGTTTTAAAGGTAGAACAAGGTTTTGTAGCATCTACAGATGAAAATGATACGTTTTCAGAAGCTGTTATTGTGCATTTTGATGCATCAAAAATTTCAATAGCTGTGCTTATTGAGATTCATTTACATACGCATAAAAGTACAGTAAACCATTCTATGCGACATAAATACCGTTCTGCGATATATACGTTTTCAGAAGCACAAACTAATACAGTAAAATCTCAATTAGAGTTACTGCAATTTCAATTTAAGAACAAAATAATCACACAAGTATTGCCATTTGAAAGTTTTAAAGCATCAAGAGTGCAAATTCAAAATTACTATTACAATAACCCTAAAAAACCGTTTTGTGAAAGGTTTATCAATCCAAAGCTACAAACCTTACTGGAAAAGTTTTCAAAATATACTAATCAGAACAAATTAAAGCACTTACATAATGAATCGCGAGAGACTAAGTATCCAGAACACCAAGGGTCATAAACTGCAAGCCTATTTAGAGTTGCCAGCAGACCAAAAGCCACATTACTTTGCCATTTTTGCGCATTGTTTTACGTGTAATAGTAATTTATCGGCAGTAAAAAATATAAGTAGAGCGTTAACCTCTCACGGTTTTGGTGTGGTACGTTTTGATTTTACGGGATTGGGACGAAGTGAAGGCGAGTTTGCAGACAGTTATTTCTCTGCAAACGTAGACGACTTAATTGCTGTAAACAATTATATAACTCAACATTATGTAGCGCCTGGGCTGCTTGTTGGGCATTCACTTGGTGGCGCTGCGGTAATTGTTGCGGCTTCAAAATTAGAAAATATAAAAGCAGTTGCCACGGTTGGTGCGCCATCTACGGTAAGTCATGTAAAACACTTGTTTTCTCATGGTATTGAAGAAGTAAAACAAAAAGGTGAAGTTGAAATTAATATTGGCGGTCGCCCTTTTAAAATTGATAACGATTTTGTAGAAGATTTTGATAAAGTAAACCTACCAGAAATTACTGAAAACCTAAGAAAACCATTGCTAATTATGCACGCTCCTTTTGATGGTATCGTAGGAATAAAAAATGCGCATGAATTATACCATAATGCACATCACCCTAAAAGTTTTGTGAGTTTAGATGACGCAGATCATTTATTGTCTAATTCAAAAGACAGCAAATATGTAGGTAACATTATTGGTACTTGGGCAGATCGTTATTTTGAACCTCAAGAACATAAGATACTTAATACGCAAGGAGAACAACTGGTGGCGCATTTAAATATAGTGGATGATAATTTCACAACATCTATTCAAACTAAAAAACATACTTTTATTGCCGATGAACCTGGAAGTATTGGTGGCGATGATTTTGGGCCATCACCCTATGATTTTTTAAGCGCAGGATTAGCAGCTTGTACGGTAATGACTTTAAAAATGTATGCAGAACGTAAACAATGGGATTTGCAAGAAGTGTATGCGTATATTACTTATTCAAAAAAACATAGTGATGATTTAATGTTAGATTTAGATAAGCCAAAACGCATCGATCATTTGCAAAAACGTTTAAAATTTATAGGCAATTTAGATGAGGCGCAAAAAACAAAATTAAAAGAAATAGCTTCTAAATGTCCTGTACATCGTACCTTGTTGTCTGAAACAATTATTGAAACCGAAGTTATAGATTAATGCGTGAAAGCAAAACGAAAATAGGCTTAGGGCTTGCTGCCTTAGGGCGACCAGAATATATAAACATAAGGGATAATGCATCAATTGATAAATCTGAAATAGCTTTTAAACAAAATACCTTCTCGGTTTTAGATGAAGCTTACAATTTAGGTGTGCGTTATTTTGATACGGCACCGTCCTATGGAAAAGGCGAGGCGTTTTTGCAAGAGTGGAATGATTCTAGGAAGTATGAAGATACTATTTTAGGCACAAAATGGGGCTACACGTATGTGGCCAATTGGGAATTGGGTTATGCTGGTAAGCATGAAATTAAAGAGCATTCTATTGAAAAATTACAACAACAATGGAAGGTTTCAAAAGCAATGGTATCCAATCTAAAATATTATCAAGTACATTCTGCAACTTTTGAAAGTGGAGTTTTACAAAATGAAGCTGTTTTAAATCAACTTTATAAAATAAAAAAAGAAACAGGTTTAAAAATTGGCATTACCACCAGTGGTGCAAATCAAAAAGACGTGATTACTTCAGCATTAAAAATTCAAATTAAAAATAAAGACTTATTTGATAGTTTTCAAGTCACTTATAATGTATTTGAGCAAGATACGTTTCAGGTTTTAAAATCAGCCTTATCAAATGGTAAAGATATTATCATAAAAGAAGGGTTGGCCAATGGGCGCGTTTTTCCAAATAAAACCTTTAATCACTATTCAAAATCATATCATGTTTTACACGATTTGGCAAAAAAATATCAAGTAGGTATCGATGCTATTGCACTACGTTTTATAATGGATGCACTACAACCCACCTACGTTTTAAGTGGTGTATCAACCGTTTTTCAACTCAAAGAAAATTTAAAAGCATCTACAATTAAACTATCCAAAGAAGATATAGCATTACTTAAAGCACAAAAAATGTCCTCTAATTCGTATTGGAACGAACGCAGTGTTTTATCTTGGAACTAACTAAAATAAGTGTTTGCATTAATTTTTGATGTAAATGCAATACCTTTAGGATTAGTATTAGTTCTACTTTTACAAATTGAATATATAATTATGAAGTCCATAAAGTACATTTTAATAATTTTACTAATTTTTTTGTACAATGCATGTGCAACCTACACGCCTCAATACGCTAATGAGAAACATGCAGAAGTACAGTTTCCTAATAAGGAAATAGACAAAACATTTTATTTAGTTGGAGATGCTGGTAAGTCGCCTATGGGCGGGATGTCTAAAGCTCTAACGGCATTTAATAGCTATATAAAGGATAAAGAAACCAAAGGTGATTATTCTGTTTTTTTAGGTGATAATATCTACCCTGTAGGTCTTCCAAAAAAGGGTGAGAAAGGACGTGAGAGTGCAGAAAATGCTTTAAATGCACAGATCAAGTCTTTGAGTGATTTTAAAGGTGATGTTGTTTTTATTCCAGGAAATCACGATTGGTATGGAGGTGGTTTAAAAACACTAAAGCGACAAGAAAAATATATAGAAGATGGGCTTGGTAAAAATACATTTCAACCAGAAAATGGATGTCCGTTAGAAAGTATCGATGTTAGTGAAACTATTCAGTTGATAATTATTGATAGCGAATGGTATCTAGAAAATTGGAACGATCATCCAACAATAAATGATGAATGTGAGATAAAAACCCGAGAGCGTTTCTTTACTGAAGTAGAAGGGGAAATTAAAAAGGCACAGAACAAAACTATTGTTTTTGCAATGCATCATCCTATGTATACTAATGGGTCTCATGGTGGTAAATATGCAGCTATAAAACATTTGTATCCACTTCAACAAAAAATCCCGCTTCCTATAATTGGTTCGTTTATTACGCAATTAAGAACCCAAGGAGGAGTTTCTATACAAGACAGATACAATGAGCGTTATAATGAGTTGATGAATCGTTTAGAAACTTTAGCTATTGGTAACGACAACTTAGTGTTTGTCTCTGGTCATGAACATACACTACAATATATAGAAGAAGAAGGTGTTAAACAGATAGTTTCAGGTTCGGGAGCCAAAAAATCTTATGCAGAATTGAGTAATAATGGGTTGTTTTCAACGGGCGAACAAGGATTTGTAGAACTCACTATTTTTAAGGATAAAAGTTCTTGGGTACGTTATTATGGAGAAGATAATGGAGCACCAAAATTATTATTTACTAAAGAGATTATAAAACCAGAAAAAGCTTTTGATGTATCAAATTTACCACAAAGTTTTCCTCAAAATGTAGAGGTGTCTATTTACTCAAAAGATGAAACAGATGTATCTGGATTTTTCGAAACGGTTTGGGGAAACCATTATCGTGATATTTATAGTACAAAGATAAATGCTAAAGTAGCAACCTTAGATACACTATATGGCGGTTTGGAGATTGTGCGTAAAGGTGGTGGTCATCAAACACGTTCTTTAAGGTTAAAAACTAAAGATGGTCGCGAGTTAAATATGAGAGCGCTTAGAAAAAGCGCAACGCAATATTTACAAACTGTATTATTTAAAGATACTTATATTCAAGATGAATTTGAAAAAACCGAGGTTGAGGAGTTAATTTTAGATTTCTATACGGCTGCACATCCTTATGCATTTGCTGTTGTGCCAGACTTATCAGATGCAGCCGAAATTTATCATACCAACCCCAAGTTATACTTTATTCCTAAGCATAAACATTTGGGTGATTTTAATGAGGAATATGGTGGTGAATTATACATGATAGAAGAACGCCCTGAAGAAAATTATGCAGAAGACAAAAACTTTGGTTACGCTGATGATTTAGAAAGCACCCATGATATTATTGAAAAAATAAGAGAAGATGAAGAACATAAAATTGACGAAAATGCATTGGTGAGAGCTAGATTGTTTGATATGCTAATTGGCGATTGGGACAGACACCAAGACCAATGGCGTTGGGCACAATTTGATAAGGAAAATGGCGACCATTATTACAGGCCAATACCAAGAGATAGAGACCAAGTATTCTCTAATTTTGATGGCGCTTTACTTGATGTAATGCGTATCATTTCAGGATCAACAAAACAGCTGCAGGTTTACGATGAAACCCTAGAGGATATAGGGTGGATGAATGCTGCAGGTATTAAACTAGACCGTGTTTTAATTCAACAAGCTGATAAAAAGACTTGGTTAAAACATGCTAAATTTCTTCAAGAAAACATAACCGATGCTGTTATTGATAAAGCATTTACTAAAGTACCTAATGAAGTTCAAGATAAAACGCTTAGTGAGATAAAAGACAAGCTTAAAGGAAGACGCTCTAATCTCCAAGACATTGCCATGCGTTATCACGATTATTTAAACGAATTGGTGATTTTAACAGGCACCGATAAGGATGATTATATTGAAGTAAAACGGACAGGAAACAATGAAACACGAGTAACAATATCTAGAATTAAAGATGGTAAAAAAGCCGATGTAATTGTTGATAAAACCTTTAATAGAGCTATCACTAAGGAAATGTGGATTTACGGGCTAGACGATAAAGATATTTTTGAGGTTACTGGAAAAGCAAATAATCCTATTTTCACACGTTTAATTGGGGGACAAGAAAACGATACGTATATTATTAAGAATGGAAGGCGGGTTAAAGTGTACGACCATGAAAGCAAGAAAAATACAATTCAAGAAAATAAAGGTGCTAAAATAAGGCTGACAGATGTTTATAAGTTGAATTTGTTTGATTTTAATAAAAACATAACTAGAACAGGTGTTATTACACCAGCTATAGGCTTTAATCCTGATGATGGATTTTTACTAGGGGTGCAATATGTAAGAACAAAAAAGGGATTTCAACGCAACCCTTATTCTAACCAACACCGATTTAAAGGCGGTTATTATTTTGCAACAGAAGGGTTCTCTTTAAATTATGACGGTGAGTTTGCTAATATTATGAATGATTGGAATTTGCATATTGGTAGTCAATTTACATCAGCAAATTTTACGAATAACTTTTTTGGTTTTGGTAATGAAACTGTAAATAATGATGATGATTTAGAACTTGATTATAATCGCGTAAAAACAAGTATCATGGCGGTAAAAGCTGGTGTTTTGAAGAAAGGTAATTTTGGAAGCGATTATGGATTTAGAATGATTTTAGAAGGTATTGAATTAGATGATACTGAAAATAGATTTATTACTGATGAGCATGTTTCATTTACCAATACCGATTTTTATGAACGTCGCTTTTTTGGAGGCTTAGAAGCACAATTTAATTACGCGAGTTTTGATGATAAAATAAATCCTAAAAAGGCGATGACCTTTATGTTGCAAGTTGGTGGTAAAACAGAGTTTGAGGAAACAAAAAACACATATGGTTATATAAACACCAATCTTGGGTTTTATAATAGTTTGAATAAAAGCGAGACATTGGTTTTAAAAACCGATGCACGAGCACAATTTAGAATAGGTGATGATTTACTATTTTACCAAGCAGCAAATATTGGTGGAAGAAACGGTTTAAGAGGTTTTAGAACCGAGCGTTTTACTGGGCAAAACTCTTTTGTTGGAAGTGCAGATTTACGTTATAGTTTTCCATCATTTAAAACGAGAACTCTACCTCTACAAATAGGTGTTTTTGGAGGTGCGGATGTTGGACGCGTCTGGATTAATAATGATACCTCTAAAATATGGCATAATGATTATGGTGGTGGATTTTGGGTTACTGCAGCCGAAAGCTTATCAGGAACATTTAACTTTTTTAATAGTGAAGAAGGCCTGCGTTTTTCTTTCGGGTTTGGTTTAAATTTTTAAGGTAAGATCCTGTAATTTTAAACAAGATTTTACGTCTACTTTATTATTAAAATTTAATTATGAAAAGTAGTTTTAAAGACATTGTAAATTCTGAGGAAGTTGTTTTAGTTGACTTTTTTGGTACGTGGTGTGGTCCATGTCAAGCTCTAATGCCTATACTTAAAGATGTAAAAGAAGATTTAGGCGATGCTATAAAAATTGTAAAAATTGATATTGATAAAAATAAAGAATTGGCCACTAAATACCAAGTGCGTAGCGTGCCAACTATGATTTTATTTAAAGATGGCGAACCCAAATGGAGACAATCGGGAGTATTACAGAAAAAAGATATTATTAACGTTGTAAACACACATAGTTGAAAAACTATTCAGTTTTAAATTCATATAAATTTCCACCTTCACTTTTATTTTTTTCATCTGTGATGTAAACTGATGTATTGGTTTTAAAGCAAATACCCTCCTTTTGTGAATCATGGTCGAAATCTAGTATTTCAATACTGCCTTCAAAAAAATTATCAGTTTTAAAATTAGAAATTTTCCACAGTTTATTATGGTTTAATAAAACAATGGTATTTTCATCTTCGCTAATAGCTGCTGATGTTATTTTAGTGTTTTTACCTTTTAATTTAAACTTAGTTATAAACTCTGCTGTGTGTTTTCCAATTTCATTAGGTACTTTAAATAATTTTGTAGATTTATTGTCTTTACTCAAAATGTAGAAATAGTTATTAAATAGAAAAAAGGCTTCAAAATCTTCTGGTTTTGCTTTTTTAGGAAGCATAAAATTAATGCGTTCTGCATCTGTTTCATCATACTTTAAATTAGAGATTTTATAAATCGTAAAATCATCTCGGTTTTTACTATTGTTACCAAAATCACCAACGTAAAGATTACCCTGTTTATCAGAAGTTAAATCTTCCCAATCTATATTACTAGCGTTTTCAATATCTATATCTTTTACAATGTTTCCTTTTAAATCTAAACCATAAATATTATTTTTATTACCAGCGTCTTCAATAGTCCATAGCAAATCAGAGTGTGCTACTTTTTCTATTGCCGAGGCTTCTTTTAGGTTGTTTGGTAAGTCAGCAATAACCTCTAATTTGCCAGTATTACAGGATATTAGAGTAATTGATAATAAAAGTATGTTTTTTAATTGGAGCATATATGTGTTGCTTTTTGCATAAAATAACAACTTTGAAAAGTATATAAAAATTAAAATTCTTAAACTATTTATAAAAGATGAGCAAAAGCCATATTATATTTAATAATTTTATACCCAAAATTGAAACGAATTATGACGACGGTTGATGACTTGCTGAATCTTTTAATTTTAGATAAAATAGATGACAGTACATTTAATGGCGTAAGTAAAACAATTGGCAGTCCCATTGTTTTTGGAGGTCAAGTTTTAGCCCAGGCAATAAATGCTGCTGCTAGAACTATTGGTAATGGTAGAGTGTTACATTCAATGCATTCTTATTTTTTAGAAGCTGGGGATTTAAACCAATCTATAACTTACAACGTAAATAAAGTTAGAGATGGTGGTAGCTTTTCTGTGAGACGTGTTACAGCTCATCAAAAAGAACGAACTATATTTATTTTGTCGGCATCATTCCATAAAAAAGAAGAGGGTTATGAACATCAAATTGAAATGAAAACTGATGTTAAACAACCTGAAGACTTGTTGAGTTGGACTGATATGCGAAACGAATTTGGTGAGGCATTACCTAAAGGCCTTAAAGCGTTTTTAGAAGTAAAGCGACCTGTAGAATTTAAGCCAACCAGAATTACAAATCCGTTAGAGCCAAAAGATTTACCGCCTAATCATAGTGTGTGGTTTAGACTTAAAGGTGACGTTAAGGGGTTAGATTTGGCTACTAATCAACAAATTTTGACTTATATTTCAGATTATAATATCTTAGTGCCAGTTTTAAACCCTCATGCAAGTGTTGCTAATTGGGAAAATACCCAAACAGCAAGTTTAGATCATTCCATGTGGTACTACAGAGATTTCGATTTTTCAGATTGGTTACTTTACAGTATGGAATCTCCAAGTGCGTCAAAAGCAAGAGGATTTGCTAGAGGAAATATTTTTACTCGAAAAGGAAAATTAATAGCTTCGGTGGCTCAAGAAGGATTGGTACGCCCCGTAAAAAAATAAAAATATGTTAAAAATAGGACATAGAGGAGCAAAAGGACATTTTGCAGAAAACACTATTGAATCTATAAAAAAAGCAATAGATTTAGGTGTTGATGGTGTAGAAATAGATGTACATAGGTGTGCTACAGGACAGCTAGTAGTATTTCATGATTTTACCTTAGATAGAATGACTGATGCTACTGGTGAAGTATCAAAGCAACCACTTAAAGAACTTAAAAGAGCTGTGGTTAAAGGGTACTGCCAAATACCAACCTTGTCAGAAGTACTAACTTTTGTAGATAATAAAATGTTGCTCAACATAGAGTTAAAAGGTCAAGATACAGCAAAAGAAGCAGCACGATTAATTACGTTTTTTGTAGATAAAAAGGGTTGGGAATACAAAAATATAATAGTATCTAGTTTCCAAAAAAACCTACTAGAAACTGTTTGTCAAATCAATAATAAAATCCCCTTGGGTGTCATTACCGAAACTAATTTAGAAGAAGCTATAGAAACTGCCAAATCTGTAAATGCAGTGTCTATTCATGCAAACTATACAATGCTTACCGAAGAGATTGTAGCAGAATTAAAGGAAAACTACAAAGTATTAGCCTTTACTGTAAATAATTTAAACCCTATAGAGCGCATTAAGTCTTATGGTGTGGACGGTATGATTACCGATTTTCCAGATAGACTATGATTCAAAAAAACGTCATAATAATAGGTGGCGGTGCAGCAGGTTTTTTTGCGGCTATTAATATTGCAGAACAACATCCACATTTAAAAGTAATAATATTAGAACGCGGTAAGGAAGGTTTAACCAAAGTAAAGGTGTCAGGTGGTGGTCGTTGTAATGTAACACATGCTGAATTTATACCGCAAGATTTAATTTTGAACTATCCACGAGGTGAGAAGGAATTATTAGGCCCTTTTCATCAATTTATGACAGGTGATACTATTACTTGGTTTGAAAAACGGGGTGTGGCTTTAAAAATTGAAAATGATGGCAGAATGTTTCCTGTTAGTAATTCATCTCAAACTATTATTGATTGTTTTTTGAATGAAGCTAGAAAGTATAATGTTGATGTATTATACAACCATTCAGTAAAAGGGATTTCAAAGAAAAATAGCATTTTTGAAATTGAAACAACACATGGTTTATTTTCTACAGAAAAAGTAGTAATTGCCACAGGAAGTAATCCAAAAATTTGGAATTTATTAGAGCACTTAGGGCATACTATTTCGCAACCAGTACCATCTTTATTTACCTTTAATATTGAAGACGAACGCATAAAAGATATCCCAGGAGTTGTAGCCAAAGATGTTGAAGTTGCAGTTTTAGATACTAACTTATGGAGCGAAGGCCCTTTGTTGATAACCCATTGGGGTATGAGTGCACCATCTATTTTAAAACTTTCTGCGTTTGGTGCCTTAGAGTTATCTAAAAGAGATTATAAATTTCAAATAGAAGTAAATTTTATAAAACAATCTTTTAAAGGGTGTTTAAATACTTTAAAAGTTTTAAAACAAGATTTAGCAAAAAAAGCAGTGTTTAAAACCACGCAGTTTGATTTGCCAAAACGTTTATGGCATAAGCTTGTGTTGGCTTCTTGTATTATGGAGGACACACGTTGGGCTGATATAAATAAATTTCAATTAGAACAGCTAGCAAGCCAATTAACACAAGCCATTTTTAATGTTAATGGTAAAAGCATATTTAAAGAAGAATTTGTTACGGCAGGAGGTGTAAACCTTAGGGAGGTTAACTTTAAAACCTTTGAAAGTAAAAGGATTGAGAATTTATTTTTTGCTGGTGAAGTACTTAATATTGATGCTGTAACAGGTGGTTTTAACTTTCAAAATGCTTGGACAGGTGCTTATATTGTTGCTCAAAATATTATTAAAGTATAAAAGCAAGATTAAGTATTTAGTTATGTTATTATACAGAAATAAAACTATATATTTTTTTGAATACAGTTAAGTGTTATATATTTGATATATAAATAATATATATAATGGGTAAAACAAAAAAATTAATAGAGTTAGATAATAGAGCTATTGAAATTTTAGAAAGACAAGCTAAACTTCAAAAGCGATCATTGAAAAACTACATAGAATATACTTTAGAAGATATTGCATTACGATATAGTGAACCCTCTGAAGCGTATAAAAAAATGATGGATGATATGATTCAAAGAGATGGTTCTGGTAATTTGAAAACCCATTCGTGGGAAGATATTAAAGTATATTATGGCAGATAAAGCCATTAAGTTTACTGAAGAAGCTAGGATTGAATTCCATAAATTAAAATGCTACATGGCATTTATAGGAAAAGAAGAAGAGTTTTGGAATGACTTAGAAAAACAATTGAATTTAATTGTAAATTATCCAGAAGCCTTTCAAGTTCGTTATAAAAATATTCGTATTGTTGTGTTAGAAAGGTTTAATTATACACTTCATTATGTCATTAAGCCTTATGGTATATTGGTTTACCGACTACTTAATCAAAAGCAAAATTTTTAATTGAAAACTTACATTGCACTTTTAAGAGATATAAATGAAAGTGGTAAAATTAAAATCCTGATGGTAGAATTGCGGGATCCTAATATCTAAAACGTCTATATATTGCATTTGTTGTACTTAACTCTAGTGCTAACAATGAATACCTTTTGTTATCTTTGTGCGCAGAATAATAACTATGATAGAAAAAGATTTTATACCCAAACCTTATACGAATTCTATTGAAAATGGAAGTGTAACTTGGTCGTCGCCAAGTAATATCGCATTGGTAAAATATTGGGGAAAGAAAGCACATCAAATACCTGAAAATCCATCTATAAGTTTTACTCTAAATAATTGTAAGACAATTACTAATCTAAGTTTTACAACAAAAGAGAAGGAAGGTAAGTTTTCTTTTGAAGTGTATTTGGATGGTGAAAAAAAAGACGATTTTAAACCTAAAATTGAAACGTTTTTTAATCGTGTAGAACTATATGTGCCTTTTTTGAGAAACTATCATTTTAAGATAGAAACCTCCAATACATTCCCGCATAGCTCAGGCATTGCATCTTCTGCTTCGGGTATGAGTGCACTAGCCTTATGTTTAATGAGTATTGAAAAAGAGTTAAAAGGTGATATTTTAGAAGTCGATTTTATTAAAAAAGCATCATTTTTGGCTCGTTTGGGCTCTGGAAGCGCATGCAGAAGTTTAGAGGGCGATATAGTTGTGTGGGGAAGCCATGACAAGATAAACGGAAGCTCAAACTTATTCGGGGTTAAATACCCTTATACAGTTCATCAAAATTTTAAAAACTATCAAGACACTATTTTATTAGTAGATAAAGGCGAAAAGCAGGTAAGTAGCACTGTTGGTCATAATTTAATGCATGGTCATCCATTTGCTCAAGAACGTTTTAAGCAAGCTGATAAAAATCTTTCAGATTGCATTACTATATTAAAAGATGGCGATTTAGATAAATTTACAGCATTAGTTGAAAGTGAAGCATTAACGCTACATGCGATGATGATGACAAGTATGCCTTATTTTATCTTAATGAAACCTAATACTTTAGAAATAATTAATAAAATTTGGGCGTTCAGAAATAAAACAAACTCTAAAGTATGTTTTACTTTAGATGCAGGCGCAAACGTACATGTATTATATCCTGAGAGTGAAAGCATGCGGGTTTTGGAATTCATTAAAAATGAATTAGTTGCATATTGCCAAAATGGACAGTATATTTGTGATGTTATTGGTTTGGGGGCTAATAAATTATAGAATTATCAATAATTTTTGTTTAAATATTTAATATATTTGTTAAACATTTAGCTGTAAGTTAAACCAACACTTTTATGAAAGGACCTCTCTTTTACTCTAAAATTTTACTCTTTGGTGAATATGGAATCATTAAAGATTCTAAAGGGCTATCAATTCCTTATAATTTTTTTAATGGTGCATTGAAGAAAGATGAAAACCCTTCTGAAGAAGCTATTACATCTAATAAAAGTTTAAAGCGATTTGCAGACCATATTCAAAATATAGACGATATTATTGTTCGTTTTGATAATAAGCGTTTGCAAGAAGATATAAATGCAGGAATGTACTTTGACTCCTCAATTCCTCAAGGTTATGGTGTGGGAAGCAGTGGTGCTCTAGTTGCTGCGCTTTATGATAAATATGCCTTTGACAAGATAACAGTTCTAGAGAATTTAACACGAGAAAAGCTTTTAAAATTAAAAACTATTTTTTCTGAAATGGAATCTTTTTTCCACGGAAACTCTTCAGGGCTCGATCCTTTAAATAGTTATTTAAGTATCCCAATCCTTATCAATTCAAAAGATAATATTGAAGCTACGGGAATTCCGGCACAACAAAGTGAAGGTAAAGGCGGTGTATTTTTATTAGACAGTGGTATTATTGGAGAAACAGCACCAATGGTAAGCCTATTTATGGAAAAAATGAAGCAAGAAGGTTTTCGCAGTATGCTAAAAAATCAATTTATAAAGCATACCGATGCTTGTGTTGATGATTTTTTAAAAGGTGATATAAAGTCTTTATTTAGTAACACCAAACAACTATCTAAAGTTGTTTTAAATCATTTTAAACCAATGATTCCACAACAGTTTCATGAGCTTTGGAAAAAAGGAATTGAAACTAATGAATATTACTTAAAGTTATGTGGCTCTGGAGGCGGTGGCTATATTCTTGGTTTTACTGAGGATATCGAAAAAGCAAAACAATCACTTTCAGATTATAAATTAGAAGTAGTATACAACTTCTAAACTTCATTATAGTATCTTTATTTGTATTCTAATTTTTTTAGATTTCTATAAAACGCGCTTATGCTAAGTAGAAGGCAAAAACATATCTTACTCAAGTTTTTTAGTATGTTTTCTGTTATTAGAGGTTATAATATACTTGTTGTAGTTTTAGCGCAATATCTCACGTCTATTTATATATTAGCATATAATATAACAGTAAAGTCTGTTATTTGTGATTTAAATTTACTGGCTTTAGTATTAGCTTCTGCAGCAACAATAGCGGGCGGCTACATTATAAATAGTTTTTACGATTCAGAAAAAGATTTGATAAATCGCCCAATTAAATCAACATTAGATAGGTTGGTTAGTCAAAACACAAAATTATCATTTTACTTCGTGTTAAATTTTATAGCAGTTATTTTAGCGAGCTATGTGTCGTTTAAGGCTGTACTATTTTTTTCAATATATATTTTTGGTATTTGGTTTTACTCTCATAAGCTAAAGAAATTACCATTTGTAGGCAACTTAACCTCTGCAGTATTAACCATAATTCCTTTTTTCGCCATTTTTATGTACTATAAAAATTTTGAGACTGTAATTTTTGTACATGCTGTATTTTTGTTTTTAATGATTTCTATGCGAGAACTTACCAAAGATTTAGAAAATATAAAAGGAGATGTTGCTCAAAATTATGTAACGATTCCCGTGGCTTATGGCGAAAATTTATCAAAAATAATGTTAAGTGTTTTAGCTGGTATCACTTTAGTTCCCATGTATTTATTACTATTTTATTTTGAGGTGGGTTACATGTATCTCTTTTTCTATCTCAGCTTATTTTTAATTATAGTTTTTTTGATATTATTATGGAAATCTTCGACTAAAATCCAATATTTAATATTACATAATATCTTAAAATTTATAATTCTTGCAGGTGTTTTTAGTATATTACTAATTGATGTAAGTGTTATTTTAAATCGAATTTAAATGCAGAATTTATTAAAAGTTGCTCTAGCTCAAATTTCACCAGTATGGTTGAATAAAGTTGAAACACTAAACAAAGTAGAGCAGGCTATCATTGAGGCCTCTAAGGCAGATTGCGAACTTATAGTGTTTGGTGAAGGCTTACTGCCAGGGTATCCGTTTTGGTTAGCACTTACAGGAGGAGCAGAATGGAATACAGATGTAAACAAAGCGTTGCATGCACACTACGTTAAAAATTCAATAACTATAGAAAATGGTGATTTAGATACAATTTGCAAACTCGCAAAAGCACACAAAATAGCCATTTATTTAGGAGTAATTGAGCGCCCATTAGATAGAGGCGGACATAGTATTTATGCGTCTTTGGTATATATAAATGAAGCAGGAATAATTAAATCAGTACATAGAAAATTACAACCAACCTATGATGAGCGCTTAACGTGGGCACCTGGAGATGGTAATGGTTTACAAGTGCACACACTAAAAGAATTTACAGTTGGTGGTTTAAATTGTTGGGAAAACTGGATGCCATTACCAAGAGCTGCATTATATGGATTGGGTGAAAATTTACACATTGCCGTTTGGCCTGGTAGTGACCATAATACAAAAGACATTACACGTTTTATTGCACGAGAATCTCGATCCTTTGTGATCTCTGTGTCTAGTTTAATGCACAAAAGCGATTTTCCTGAAAGCGCACCACATCTAGATAAAATACTTAAAAATGCGCCGAATGTATTAGCTAATGGAGGGAGCTGTATTGCTGGTCCTGATGGTGAGTGGATTGTTGAACCTGTGTTACATAAGTCTGGCCTTATAATAGAAACCATAGATTTTAATCGGGTTTACGAAGAGCGTCAAAATTTTGATGCTGTGGGGCATTATTCTAGACCAGACGTTACGCAATTACACGTAAATACTGAAAGACAATCTACAGTTAAGTTTAAGCAATAAATAAGTTAATTAGTTGATTTTAAATCTATCTTTGCAAAAAATTATAAGTGATGAATAGACAACAAGGCGGCAAAGGAAAAGGAAAACCAGCAGGTAGAGGGAATAAAGACAATCGCTCTAGAGGTTATGCAAAAGGGAATACACCAGTTAAAAAATCGAATACAAAGAAAAATATACCCAATACTTCGATCGAAATTCGATTAAACAAATATGTAGCTAATGCTGGCGTATGTTCGCGTCGTGAAGCCGATGTGCATATTGCAACAGGTTTAGTTTCGGTTAATGGAAAAATCATCACAGAAATGGGGTATAAAGTAAAACCTGGTGATGAAGTAAGATATGATGGTGCAAGAATAAACCCAGAGCAAAAAGCTTACGTACTTTTAAATAAACCAAAAGGGTTTGCTACTACTACAAGCGAAGGTAAAGGTAGAACAGTTATGGATTTAGTAGCTAACGCAACAAGTTCTAGAATTAAACCCATTGGGCGTTTAGGGCGAAACTCTAAAGGGTTATTATTTTTTACTAATGATGATACGATTCATAATAAATTTACTAATTCTAAAAATGGTGTAGCGCGTTTATTTCATATTGAATTGGATAAAAACTTAAAACTAGAAGATTTAAAAAAGATTCAAAATGGATTTAAGGTTGAAGGTAAATTGATTGAAGTAGAAGAGATAAGTTATATTGATGGCGCTAGTAAAAAAGAAATTGGTTTAAAAATTAAGAATACTGGTAATACCATTATCCGGACTATTTTTGAGTATTTTAGTTATGATATTTTAAGTTTAGATTGTGTAGCCATTGGGCATCTAACTAAAAAAGATATTCCTCGAGGGCATTGGAAACATCTAACAGAGCAGGAGTTGAATACTTTAAAAATGCTTTAAGTCTCAAATTGTCTTTGTGTTAAAGTTTCGAATAATTATTTTTCATCATCTAAAATTTAATATACTGCGTATTTATAGTGATTGCATGTTTTTTTTTGACGTTATACACCGTGCAATGTGAACTTAGCCTAACAGGAGAATTCCTGTAAATTATTTTAATCTATAAATTTTATCAAAATGAAAGCAAAATTGTTGTTTATGTTATGTAGTTTGTTAGTGTTTTTTACATTATCAAGTTTTTCAATTGAGACAGCTTCTGACGAATTATTATTTATAATTCAAGATATCGAAGAAGTAAATGCTATTTATAAAGGCAGTAGTGATGAGGGTTATAGCTTTAAAGTTGAAGATAATGGTGAAGCGTTTACCATGGTTTTTCAGCAAATAGAGGAGCCTGTGTTAAGCGTTTTCGATTTGCATTCTAAAACATTTATCGATGTAATTTTTAAAGTATCCTACACCACAGAAATTGACGATAATGGTGATGCTATTACTACCATTACTAAATTAGAAAAATTGTAGTAGTAATATTAAGTATATACTTAAGCCACCTTTTGGATGGCTTTTTTGTTTTTAAAAAACATCAGAGGTAAAAAATAATTCGTCTAAAGTCACATATTCTATTAAACCATTATATCTTGTGTTTGAAATAAGAGAATTATGAAAAAATTTTTTCAAATTGGTAATGGTTTTGCTTTTATATCTGTTGTGATAATTAATTATTTATCCAACACAGGTTTAATGAATAATACCACTATTGGTAAAGTTTCCGATAATTATAAATCTCTTTTTACACCAGCAGGATATACGTTTGCTATTTGGGGTATTATTTATCTATTTCTTTTTGGTTTTGTTGTGTATCAAGGTAGAAGTTTATGGTCTAAATCTGTAAAGAATGATGATTTTATCATGCATACAGGTTGGTGGTTTATAATATCTTGTATAAGTAATGCATGTTGGGTTCTTGCGTGGATTTACGAATATACCGGCCTGTCTTGTATAATAATTTTGGTACTACTTTTTTCTCTACTTAAGATAGTTGTGAATAATAGAATGCAATTAGAAGAAGCAACTTGGGTTAAAACCGCTTTGTTCTATTGGCCTTTTGCAATTTATAGCGGTTGGGTTACCGTAGCTAGTATTGCAAATATATCTACATATTTGATAAAAATTAAATGGAATGGTTTTGGAATTTCTCAACTAGTTTGGGCGTTACTTCTTATTGCTATTGCAACTAGTATTAATATTTTAGTATTACACAAAAGAAAGATGAGAGCCTTTGTAATAGTAGGTGTTTGGGCGTTGGTGGGTATTGCTAACGCGAATAAAAGTAATTTGGATAGTATTACTACATATACTGCCTTTAGTGCAGCCATATTACTCTTTATTTTAAGTGTAATTAGTAATTTTAAAATGTCAAGTAAATAACTAACTGCTATGTGTTTATAAGTAAAATTATAGCGATATATATTAAAAATTTATGTCAAATTTAGTTTGTTATTGTTCAGATTTTATTTTTACTTTACTTTATTGAATTAACCCAATCAAATACATGTAACCATGAAACCCAAAAATGATAATTTAAAACGAGTTATCGTAGATTTTAAAAAACTCACCCCAGAAATCCTAGCTTTATTGGTAGAGAAATATCCTGATGGTTATGATGATGACCATGTTATATCATTTAAAAATCAACATAACGAAACTATAGAAGCTGTTGAGGTAATTACTGAAGATACAAAATACTTGGTTAAAGTTAGTACTAAGCTAGAAGTAACAATGGAAAACTATGACGAAGACGATTATGAAAATTTTGATAGTGACGATCCAGAAGCAGTGCAAGCCCCAGAAATAACAAACGACAACTTAGAAGATAACGCTTAAATTTTAATATTATGAGAACAGCCGCTTTTAAATCTTACAAAAACGGTTACTACAACTTTTGGTTTGAAAATGGAGAAGAATTAGCTTTTGAAGAAGTGCATCCTCGTGTTTTGAAACAGTACGATTTAAAGAATGATAAGAGTTTAATAGATAAAGATTTTAGAATTACTTTTATAGAAGATGGTACTGATGATGATCCTATATATAGAGTGGAAAGCTTAAAACCGCTTTAAAGCAAAAATTATAATTGATTACGATATAATTTTGTTGAGAATTACTATTTCTCAACTTGTATGCTGTTTAACTTCTAAAAAAATAACGTATATTTAATACGTTGATTTTCAGTATAATATTATACTGATTTTTTAAATAAGAAACAGTTAAATAAAAGTTTTATTAAGATGAATTCAAAAAAAATAATAGTGATTAGTGGAATACTATTGATGTTTATCTCGTTATCGAGTTTTAAATCTAAATTGAATAACCAAAGTAGTGCGTTTGAAGCTCAAGAAGGTTTAATAGTTTATGCAACGTTTGATGAAAAAGAGGATTACGGTTATAATTTTGTGGCTAAAGGTAAAGATGGTGAGGCGCATACACTTACATTTCAAAACGTAGAAGATGCAGTATTAAAGACTTTTGATTTAAATACTAAAACATATATTGGGACAATGTTTAAAATAACGTTTAATAGAGACTTTAAGCGTTTTAAAAATGAAGATGGAAATGATGATGAAGACGAAGTAAACACCATTACTAAGCTAGAAAAAATTTAACAAACACACTACGTTAAATTTGTTTTTAATCTCATGAGTATAATACCGTAAAAAAAAATTAGGCTTCCAATTTTTTTGGGGCTTTTTTTATGAAAACTTCCCATATAAATACGCCATACACTATAACATACTCCAATGCAATTACCCAAAGGTTTTCTGATTTATCAGCCTTGTTTAGGTTTACATAAGCCAAATAACTAAGAATGATAACAAAGCTCCAAACCAAAGGAAATTTATATCTTGTAAATACAGATAAAATTAAAAGTGTAGCAACGTACCAAGGGTGTACTGTTGTTGTGCTAAAGTAGTAAAAGGATAGTACAAATAATAATGCTGTAATAAGCTGTACCATAGTTTTGTTTTGTTTAAAAAAAGTGATGATAAGCGTTACTAGTATCACAACTACAGGTGTAATTTTACCAATAATAGCAATTTCGTTATAACCTGTAAGCCAATATCCAATAGCTCTTGCGATGTAATAGATACTTGCATTAAATTCAAAATTTTGAAACCATAGCGCTACGGTTTTAGAGTAATTGTTTATAAATTCTGAAGAGTAAAAAGGTGCAAAGAGTAGGAGTGTGGTTATGATAACTATACCATAAAAACTAGATAACCTCATTATTCTAGTAAAAACAGATGTTTCTTTTAAAAGTTTAAAATTAGCTATTTCTTTATCTGTTTTGGGTGAAGTGCTGCTGTTATGCTTCAAAAACCATTGAAAAAATAGTGGTAAAAATATAAGCGGAATTAGTTTTACCGAAATAGAAAGAGCTAAAACTACAGCTGCCCACTGCCATTTACCAACGTAAAGTAAATACAAACTCCACACTAAAAAGAAAATCATAACACCCTCAAAATGTAAATTTCCTGTTAATTCTATGATGATAAACGGATTTAAATTATACCAAAATATATGGTATGATGGCAGTTTAAGTTTTTCTAAAAGTTTTTTCCCAAAGTATAAGGTGCCAAAATCTGCTGCTATGATCAATAGGCGCATTGTAACAACTGCCCCCAAAATACTTTTACTCGAAAAAAGCGCAGCAACAGTAAAACAAAGTTGATTGATAGGTGGGTAATTGGTGTAATGGCTGGCGTTTAAATCGCCCATGCCTGCTCTTAATTCTAAAGCCTTAGTTACTGGTAAGTTGTTTCCGGTTATAAAATGATCAACCGTGAATAAATAGGGGTTTATACCTTCTAAAATAAGTCTGCCATCCCAAATAAAGCGATAAAAATCTTGTGACAAGTTGGGGATAGCTAAAATAAAAACAGCACGACACCCAAAAGCTAAATACTCTAATAGTTTAGGTTGATGCTTTAGCAGGTTTACTAATTGATAAAACAATACAAACAAAATGCTGTAAAACACTATAAGTTTTATGTACTCAGTCCTTATCAAATCGTAAGCAAAACACCAATACATAATTACGCTTACTAGTGTTAACAGTAATTGTGTTTTATAAAGTTTTAAAAGTGACGGATTTAAAAGCATGTGGTAAATATATGATTATTTGGTAGTCCTAATACATGCAGATACCTTACTTGGTTTGTGAGAAAAAAGATTATTTTGTTTAAATTTAGAAACAAGCTGTTTGTGCTAAATATGTTTTGGTATTAAAACGGATGTTTATTCTACGACATATTATCTTCAAACTAAAAAAAAATGAACTAAGAATTTATACTACTACTAAAAGCATTATATATAAAATACTAGACTTTTGAGGCCAAAGATTTAAAAAACACATAACCAAACCCTACAAACAGCATAAGATGAAAGGGGAAAAGACCAAAATCGCCTCCTTGATCGCCAACAACAAATGCACTGTACATACCAAAACCAAAATAGGACATTAATAAACCTTCTATAATAACGTGTGCAGATATGGTTTTTTTAATGTATTTGTTGTTTTTTAAATTGTCTTTATACTTACTGATGTTGAATTTTGGCGTGCGAATAAATTCACTTTTTTTGCCTAAATGCCCTTCTAATACGGCTATAGAATTGTGTAATGAAAAGCCCATGGCTATTGAGAAAAATACAAAAAACATACCGATATAGCCCATAAAGTTTTTAATGCCGCCACCATAAATTTTGCGATACATGATCCAATAGCAAATAAAGAAAATAACGGTGCTTATCACAAAAAAGCTCATAACGTAAAAATAGGGCCTTAAATGGTCATATTCGTTTTTTATATAAAGCATGGGGATACTTAAAATGGCAACTACCAAAATACTTAAAAACATGGTGCTGTTTAATAAATGAAGTAAGCCGTGAACTTTAGTTTTAGCCGAAATATTATCACTTTTTAAAACACGCCATAGCATTTTTTTAAAATTTTCTGCTCCGCCTTTATTCCAACGAAATTGTTGCGAACGTGCTGCACTTATTACGATGGGTAATTCTGCTGGTGTTTCTACATCTTCTAAATATTTAAACTTCCAGTTTTTAAGTTGTGCTCGGTAGCTTAAATCTAAATCTTCTGTAAGTGTATCGCCTTCCCAATTACCTGCATCTATAATACATGTTTTTCTCCATATACCAGCTGTACCATTAAAATTTATAAAATGTCCTTTGCTGTTTCTGCCCACTTGCTCTAATGTAAAGTGTGCATCTAAGGCAAATGCTTGTATTCTTGTTAATACAGAGTAGTTGCGGTTAATATGCCCCCAGCGTGTTTGTACTACTCCAATATTTTTATCTTTAAAATAAGGTACAGTAGATTTTAACCAGTCTTTTTGTGGTAAAAAATCTGAATCAAAAATAGCAATAAACTCACCTTTTGCTACTTCTAAGCCTTCTTTTAATGCGCCTGCTTTAAATCCCGTTCTAATTGTTCTGGTAATATGTTTTATATCTAGGCCTGATGTTTTTAATGCATCAATATGCGCTTTAGTACTTGAAACAGTTTCGTCTGTAGAATCGTCTAGTACTTGAATTTCTAACTTGTTTTTAGGGTAATCTATCTTTGCAATATTATCTAATAGACGTTCCATAACATACATCTCGTTATATACGGGAAGTTGTATGGTTACATGTGGTACATCGTTAGTGTTTGATAGATCGAACTTAGGGTCACTATCGTTTTTTTTAGCTGATAGATAGTTAAATAGTAGATTGAGTTGTGCTAAAGCATACATAAAAATGAGCAGTAACGCAATGGTGTAAATTACAATGATAACAGCTTCTATATACATTATTTTATACTGTATTTAAAAATCCAACCTAAGATTTTTATGCCCGCAAATATAGCACCTTTTACCGTTCCTGAAACTTTTGAGACACCAATTCTGTTTCTATAATTTACAGGCACTTCGGTATAACTTAATTTTTGTTTTATAGCTTTTAGTTGCATTTCTACAGTCCAGCCATAGGTTTTGTCTTCCATTTTAAGTGCTAATAACTTATTATATTTTATGGCTCTAAAAGGCCCTAAATCTGTAAATTTTGCTCTAAAAAATAGCGTCATTAAAGAGGTTGCTAACCAATTTCCGAAAATTTGTGGTACTGTCATAGCGCCTTCTTCACGTAGTCGTTTTACACGAGCACCAATTACAAAATCAGTATTGTTTTCAATAATAGGCGCCACTATTTTTGTGAGTTCTTCTGGGTAATCACTATAATCTCCATCAAGAAAAACAATAATATCTGGTTTATTAGTTTTTTTTGATATATAATCCATACCCTTTAAACAGGCGTATCCGTAGCCTTTATGAGTCTCTATTAGTACTGTAGCACCAGCATTAGAAGCGTTTTTCTCTGTGTCGTCTGTAGAGTTGTTGCTAACTACAATAACCTCTTCAACCTGTTTTGGAATATCGTTGATGACCTTAGCGATAGAGTCGGCCTCGTTATAGGCAGGAATAATAACGTTTATTTTAGTCATCTAAGATCGCTAAGTTTATTATCTTTTTTGAAGGATTCTAAATCTGTCCATTCTTTAATTTCTTTGCCAAGATTAAATTTTTTTGCCGAAACTAATTTTTCGTTCGCATACATTAAACAATACCCGTTTTTAACACCGTCTTTTAGCTGGCATTTATGGTTTATTTTTTCCATATCATCATAAAATAACCACCAGTTGTTTTGTTTACCATCAACAAAATGTCCTTCTTTATCTTTAGCGCCATTTTTTTTGAAAAATGTCCAGTAGTTAATAGGATTACCATCTCTAAATTCGCCTTCTTTTTGAAGCATTTCATTATTATAAAAAAACTTCCAAAAACCATCCTTTTTACCTGATTTGTAATTTCCAATACCTTTTAACTTCCCATTATCATGGTAATGTCTCCAGTATCCGGTCTTCAAGTCGTTTGTATATAGCCCCTCGCTTTTTAACTTACCATTGCTATAATATGTTTTCCAATATTCAACTTTTTTTCCGTTTTTATAAAATCCCTCAGATTCTAATTTTCCATTTGTATGATAGGTTTTCCAATAGTTGTCTTTAATACCATCTTTAAAATAACCTTCGGAGTTAAGAAAGGTATTGCTGTAATAAAATTTCCAGAAGTTATTTTTTTGGTTTTTCTCAAAATAACCTTCTGATTTTAATGTATTACTATCTTCAAAATAAAACTTCCAAAATCCAGATTTTTCATTACCTTTTTTCCAACCTTCTGCTTCTATTTTACCAGAATCGGTATAGCTTTTTTCGTAACGTTGCTGCCCTGTACAACTAAATGTAGAGGATACGAGTAGTATTAGAAAAAATTTAAAAAGTTTCATTTTAAATATTACTTATTTTGATTTACTAAATCCATCAAATTTACATCATTTCCTAGTAATATTTCAGTAGGATTAATTCGTCCATCTTCTGGTCCGTTTTCTAGTTTTAAAACACCTCTAGGACAAACTGCAGAACATACACCACAGCCTACACAACTGGCCCGTACAATGTTTTCTCCTTTTTGGGCATAAGCACGTACATCGATACCTTGTTCGCAATATGTAGAACAGTTTCCACAAGAGATACATTGCCCGCCATTAGTTGTAATTCTAAATCTAGACTTAAAACGTTGCACTAAACCTAAGTATGCGGCTAAAGGACAGCCAAAACGACACCATACACGATTACCAAAAATTGGGTAAAACCCTGTACCAATAACACCTGCAAACCAAGCACCTATTAAAAAACTATAGGTATCTTTTATCCATTGAGATTTTATGCCCAAAAAGGCCTCTGCTCCTGAAAAATAACAATAAAGCGTTACTATGGTCATAACTAAAGAAAAGACTAAAACAGAATGGATTAACCAACGCTCTAGTTTCCACGCATTCATACTTTTGTTTGAATGTTGGCGGTAAGGATCTCCTAATGTTTCGGCTAAACCACCACAACCACAAACCCAAGAACAGTACCAGCGTTTGCCAAAGAAATACACCATTACAGGTACAATAACTATGGTTAATACAACACCCCAAACCAATATAAAAAGGCCAACGGCACCACTATCTCTTAAACTATCTAAGTTCCACTCAAAAAAGAAATCATAATCTAATGGAAATGCATTTTTAAAATCGTATCCAGGCATGTTTAAACTTGTCATGATTTCTGGAATAAGAAATGCAAATACAATTTGGAAAAACAATACCGAAGTAGTTCTTATAATTTGGTATTTGTTATGTCTGTATTTAATGTACATACGTGTTGCCATAACAATCATAATCACACAATACAAAAACCCATACACAAACCATTGACTGGCTTTTCCGCCATTTAAAAACTCACTTATAGGATCTAATATGTACGTCCAATTCACCACATAATCTGCCATAAAATACAATAGCAAATAAAAACTTACTAAGTATACCAATACTAACCATGCAATCCACCCACGGTTTGTACTAGCTTTTAGATAAATTCCATTATTTTTTATACCCGCTCTACCAAGTAAGGTGAAATTTGGGAGTATAAATAAAAGTGCGCCAATAATAGCTAGTCCAAACGTAAGCCACCATAATAATCCTGGGTTATCTTTAACAAATCCAGAACCTGCTTGTTTTGCTATTTGGTAACTCAAGGTATGCGGTTTACCGTAAATTTTATATTGAAATTGTTCTCCTTTTTTATCCCAATTTTTTTCAGCATCATATTTTGCAATTAACGCATCATAATGGTTGTTAGAGGCTTCGTAAGCACCTCTAACGCGACTAGAAAACTCAAATATATTAAGATCTTCTTCTGTTACTGTTGCTTTTTTTAATTCCTCTTTTATTATCTCGCTTTTATAACCTTTAGAGGCTACAAAGTCGTTCAATTCTGCTTCTGTTAGGCTAAAGTTGCCTGTAAAAAGTGTTGCGGTAAAAATGCCTAAGCCTATTAAAAATAGAGCTAGTCCTAATTGTTTTATAATATTCATCTCTCTATTATTTTAAGCAAATATGCGTTTCCAGCTTTTAGTTTTAAGCTGAATATTTATGTTATTTTCTTTATTAAATTTTGATACAATTGCTGGCTCATGCAGCTTATAGAATTCTGGATCGAAATTAGCATCGGCTAGATACTCTATAACGTAATCTACAGATTGTTTTTCTGTTAATACTTTATCAAAAAACTCATGGCGCATTCTAATACCAAAAGTATTTATACCTATAAATTGTCTAGATGCTTTATCATAATTTATGTGTATACATTTATTGCCATCGGCATGCTCCCAATAAAAGCGTGCTTCGTTAGCTTTAGGTTGTGCCCAAACCCAACCGTAGGTTTGGTATTCAATATCAATAAATTTAGCAGAATTAAACCAATGCCCAGGTTTGTATTGTATGCGATTGCCACAAATAGTTTGCGCTAAGGTTTCACCCATCATACGCCCTGTATACCATACGGCTTCAATTGGTCTGCGTTGGTCTATGCCTTCGTGTTGTTCTGCACAATCGCCAATAGCATAAACATCAGGAACATTTGTTTCTAAAAACCGATTTACTTTAACACCGCGACCTAATTCAATTTCAGAATCTTTTATAAAATCTATGTTGGGTGACACACCAGCGGTTAAACCTACTACATTACAAGTGATTTCTTCACCAGTTTCTTGTATGATTATAGATTTTACCTGTCCGTTTTCATCAGCAACAATCTCTTTTAAATTAGATGATAATCTTAAATCGATACCATTAGCTAAAATTTCACGATTAATCATCGCACTTTCACCTTCAGGTAAAACGCCATTCCAAAAACTATCTTCTCTTACTAAAAATGTTACTGGAATATGTCTAGAATGTAACATTTCTGCCAGTTCTATACCTATTAAACCGCCACCAACAATTACAGCACGTTTACATACGTTGTTATCAGGTGCGTACTTTTCTAAGTTTTCTAAATCTTGCTTATGGTACATGCCCATAACACCATCTAGATCTTGCCCTGGCCATCCAAACTTGTTGGGTTTACTACCAGTAGCAATAATTAATTTATCATATTGCAATGTATCACCACTAGCAAAATGTAAAGTTTTAGATGTGGTTTCAACCTGTTTTACAAACCCTTTTTTAAGTTCTATCCTATTCTTTTTCCAAAAATAAGCTTCGTAAGGCTGTGTGTGTTCAAACTTCATGTGGCCCATGTAAACGTACATTAATGCTGTACGTGAAAAGAAATAGTCTGTTTCCGCAGAAACAATAGTAATTTTTTTGTCAGAAAGTTTTCGAATGTGTCTCGCAGCAGTTACGCCAGAAATACCATTGCCAATTATAACGATATGTTCTTCCATAATTTGGTTGTTAGTTTATTATTTAAGTGGACGCCTACTACCAGAGTTATCTCAATTAGGTTACCCTTTTAAAATCGGATTGGGCTTTCCACTATATCTTTAATATGTTATTAAACATTTTGCTCTTGCTTTACAAAATATTTAAACCGACTTATAAGAATGCCGTTGCAATCCCTAAGCAAGGTTAGCTACTAAGGGCGTAAACGGCTTCTGAATAATAAGTACAGTTACTACACACTATTCCTTAATAACATGCTATTAGGTCGTGTCTAAAGGTAATAACTTAACACATTGTTTTAATTTAGAATTGTTTTAAATTGATACTGCTTTGTAAGGAAAAGTAATAACACATGACAGGAAAAATTTGTTGTTTTTTTTGAAAGTTTGTTGAAATTATACAGACTTAGTAGAGAGTAAATCAAAAATCAAACAATTAGTAAAATGAAAAAATTAATAATATTAATAACAGTAATAATAGGAAGTGTTTCAACACAAGCACAAGACTTAAATACATTTTTTAATAAGGCAGATGCCTTTTTTAAAGCAAACGTAGCAAACGGTAAAGTGGCATACAGTAGTATACACAAAAATCCTTCACAACTTAATGAATTACTAAAAATAGCCGAAGGCATTTCAGTTGCTAAAAGTGATGCTAAAAATTATCAAGCATTTTGGATTAATGCTTACAACTTATCGGTTATAAAAGGATTAAATGATAAATATCCCACAAAATCACCTTTAGATAATGCAGGTTTTTTTGATAAAACTACTCATAGTTTAGGTGGTAAAAACATCACATTAAACGATATAGAACATAAATTATTAAGAGGTCAATTTAATGATGCGCGCTTTCACTTTGTATTAGTATGTGGCGCTGTGGGTTGTCCTCCACTTATTAATAAAGCATATTTACCAAATACATTAAACGCGCAACTAGAAGCCCAAACTAAAAAAGCCATAAATGGTAGTTTTATTACAGTAAATGCAAAGAAAAACCGCGTACAAGCTTCGCAAATTATGGAATGGTATAAAGAAGATTTTACTATGAATGGTAAATCTGAAATAGACTTCATTAATACTTATAGAACAGAAAAACTAGAAGGTAAATGGAAATTAAGCTATTTTCCATACGACTGGGCAATTAATAAACAATAAATAACTACAAACAATTAATACATCACGCTTTTAATTAATTAAGAGTGATACCAAATAACCAAAAATCAAAGTAATGAAAAAAATAATAGCAATAGCAGTAGCTTTAGTAGCCATATCGTTCAACGGGTTTTCTCAAGAAGAAGAAGAACGTAGTGTAATTCAAACTTATACACCATCTAAATTATTAGAAAAAGGACAATGGGATATAAAATGGTTTAATAATATTTACACCGAAACCTCAGATTTATTTGGCAATCAGGAAGGTACACAGAAACGGGATATACCTAGAAATACATTTTTTACATCTTCTGTAGATATATTTACTGGTATTTCTGATAATAATAGTTTTAATATAGGGCTTTTGTTCGAAGTAAGATCAAATGCTATTGGTGGCAGAAATACACTAGATGTATTTTCATTTGATGGAGAAAGAGGGACAGCGCGATCTGGCTTAACATCATTTGCACCAGCAGTTAAGTTTAACCCCATTAAAAGTGTAGGTAACTTTACAATTCAAACAGCATTTCATATTCCTTTAATTGATAATGAAACTGAAAATGGTGTATTTCTAGATCAAGACGGGTTTATATTCCAAAACAGATTTTTCTACGATTATAGTTTTGCAGGTGGCGATTGGCAATTATTTACAGAGCTTAACTCTGAGTATAACTTTGGAGAACAAGAAAGTTTTGCATACAACAGTTTACGTTTAACACCAGGTGTATTTTTAAGTTATTTCCCAAGTTCTAAATTTACAGTTTTAGGATTAGCACAACATATAGAGTTAATTTCTTTTGGAGCTAATGATGCGGGAGCAAACGATTTTAGCCAAAGTGTAACAATTCTTGGTGGTGGCGCAAAATATCAATTAACAAAAGCATTAAATGCAGAGTTTTTATACTCTAATTTCCTATTCGGTAAAAATTCAGGATTAGGACAAACATTTAACATTGGTTTAAGAGCCTTGTTTTAATATAAACTTAAGATTAATAGTTAAATTAGGAGTTTAAAAGCTATATATGAAAACTTTTAAGCTCCTTTTTTTTGTGTTACTATTGCACTTGTTAGGGTGTAAAGCGCAATCTCAAAAAATAAACGGTGTAAGTTTTGTTGCTGCAAATACTCAAGTAAACAACAAACACGTTAACCCCGTTGTATCAGTAAATGCAAATTATGCAGCTATAATGCCTTTTGGTTTTATAAAAGATTTAAAGCATCCTGAAATTGTTTATAATACCGAAAGACAATGGTTTGGAGAAACCGTTGCAGGGGCTAAACAATACATTAAAGCACTCCATAAAAAGGATATTAAAATAATGATTAAGCCTCAAATATGGGTGTGGCGCGGTGAATTTACAGGCTATATAGAAATGGAAAATGAGAAAAACTGGAAACTTTTAGAAGATAGTTATTCAAAATTTATTTTAGAATATGCAGTGTTAGCTAATCAACTAAATGTCGACATATTTTGTATAGGAACAGAGTTAGAAAAATTCATTGTAAATAGAACTCCATATTGGTTAGATTTAATTAAAAATATAAAATCTGTTTATAAAGGAAAGTTAACCTATGCTGCAAATTGGGATGAGTTTAAGCGAACACCGTTTTGGAATAAGTTAGATTATATTGGTGTAGATGCTTATTTTCCTGTAAGTAATAGTAAAACACCTAGTGTTGCAGCATGTTTAACAGGTTGGAAATCTCATAAAGCAGCACTACTAGAAGTTTCAAACACGTTTAGTAAACCTATTTTATTTACAGAATTTGGATATAGGAGTGTGGATTATACAGGGAAAGCGCCATGGAAGAGCGACAGAAGTATGGGAAATGTTAACATGCAAGCTCAAATAAATACAACCCAAGCATTGTTTGAAACCTTTTGGCATGAAGACTGGTTTGCTGGCGGATTTATTTGGAAATGGTTTATTAAACATGAAGAGGTAGGTGGCGAAGAAAATACAATGTTTACACCACAAAATAAACCTGTAGAACAATTAATTAAAAAACAATATAGTTTAAATTGAAAAATTTCAGACACATAATTTGGTGCTTATTGTTAGTTTTTTCATGCAGTGAAGATGCCGATGATAATTTAGATATTACACTTCAACAGTATGTGGCAACCACTAGTTTTGAAACAGGCGCTGTTATTGCTTGTGCAGCTAGTGATATTTCAAATGAAGCTGTTTTAACTTTTTTTTATCCAGAACCTGGTGCTACAAATACAAGATTTTATCAAACAGAAACTATTGATGTGGATGAAGCAGATTTTTCAAACTACACTCAAAAATTTATAGATAGTGATCCGATATTTAATGGTGCTTTAAGGCGTTTTTCGCAAATAACAGATACAGATTCTTGGATTATTATTACGTTTGAGTTAGATGGAGAAATAAAAATATCAAACCCTATTAGAACTAAAATAGCAACAAAACCCACATTATGGGAAGATATTATAACAATAGACCAAACACAATCGCAAATGCCACTTTTTTCATGGCAAGATAATGTTGCGGGCGATAATGCGATATATTTTCAAGTGGTATCAGATAGTCAGGATAATTTACTGTCAGGTACGTATACCAATCAAAATCAATTTCAATATTATAAATTAAATAATGTAGTACTTAACATTACCCCAAATACGCCTCCAATTTTAGACACAGGAGTTGCTTACAACATCACATTAATGGATGTAAGTTTAGATAATTGGGTAAATGTAGTAACGCTTAATAAAAGCTTCATAGCAGAATGAAAAAGATCATCACCTTAATATTTTTAGTAGGTTATATAGTAGTTAATGCACAGCAAGATGTTATTAATACCATTACCATAGAAGGTAATAAAAGAACACGAACGTCTTTTGTTAAAAGATTTGCTTTTGTTAAAGAAGGTACTGTTTTAGATACAGCAAGAATAGCATCAGATATTAGACGATTAAAGCTATTACCATCTGTAGCCAATGCAACCTCAAATCTAGAAGCTACACAAGATGGTAATTACAAATTAACGTATACCATAGAAGAGAATTTCGCAATAATTCCAGGACTCAATATTTTTACAGATAATAATGACGAATTTGCATACCGTGTATCCTTATTCGACTTTAATTTTTTAGGACGAAATCAACTAATAGGTGGTTTTTATAGTAAAGATGTTTTTGATTCCTATGGCGCGTTTTGGGAAGCACCCAACCTGTTTACACGTAAGCTAGGTATTGGTATTAATTATCAAAATATAGTATCTCAAGAACCTGTTTTTTTTGATAATAATCAAGATGTAAATTATAAATTTGATACTAAGGCATTTCAAATAAGTGTAATGTATGAACCAAATTTTAATAACCGCTTAGAGTTAGGCATTAACCTATCTAGAGAAAATTACGATTTTATAGAAGGCGATGTGCCGGATGGTATCCCAACACAATTAGGAGCTGATAAAGTAGCTGTTGTTGGCGAATACGAATACAATAATATTAATATTTTTTACCAATATCAGGAAGGCTTTAGAAGTATTTTTAATTATAGATTTGTTACAGGTTCTGAGGGGGAAAACGACTTGCTTACCAATTTTTTTATAGGCAGAAACGATTTTGAATATTTTAAACGTGTTGGAGATCGTGGGAATTGGGCAAACCGATTACGTTTGGCATTTGCCTCTAATGATAATACGCCATTTGCGCCTTTTGCTTTAGATAATCAATTAAACATTCGAGGGGTTGGTAATACCATAGATAGAGGTACAGCAGCTGTTGTTATAAATACAGAATATAGACAAACATTATACGAAAAAGGATGGTTTGTAATACAAAGTAATGCGTTTATAGATGCTGGAACTTGGCGAAATCCAGGAGGTAATTTAGGAGAATTAGTAGACGGTAGTACGTTACGTGTATATCCAGGTTTAGGTATTAGATTTATACATAAACGTATTTTTAACGCAGTATTTAGGCTAGATTACGGTTTTGGTATAGGAAATGAAGCAACTAACGGAATAGTATTTGGAATTGGACAATATTTTTAAAAATATTGCATTATTTTTATATCATCTTAATGCATGCTTTTAAATGCTAAAAAAAATAATTGCTTTTTTCTTCTTTTGCTCCAGTCTTTTATCCTTTTGTCAAGACAATATCGTATTCGACTTAAAGGTAAAAGGTAATAAAAGATTAAAAACATCATTTATAAAAAAAATCTCTGATGTAAAGGCAGGGGCTGTCCTAGATTCTGCTGTAATTGAACAAGATATTATCAGGTTAAAACGCTTACCTTCTGTTGCTCATGCCTACTATCAAGTATTCCATTCAGAAGATAATGCATACAACGTTTTTTATAATGTAGAAGAAAACTTCACCCTAATACCTTCAGCAAATATTTTCACCACCAATGATGATGAGTTTGCTTATCGTTTGGGCTTAAATGAATTTAATTTATTAGGTAGAAACATATCGTTTGGAGGGTTTTACCAAAAAGATATTTTTGATAGTTATGCCATAAATTTAAGAGCACCTTTTTTATTTTCTAAACATCTTGGTTTAGCTATAAATTATCAAGACTTAACAACATTAGAGCCTGTATTTTTTGATAATTCTTCCTCAGATTATAAGTATAACAATATATCTTATGAGTTATTGAGCCTTTATCAGTTTAATTTTTACCATAGGTTAGAATTAGGAGTAAATTACTTTACCGAAGATTACGAATATCAATCTGGAGCCACGAGTCCAGATGTGCCCTTAGCACCAAATGTAAAAAAATGGTTAGCCAAAGCTATTTACGAATATAACGGATTGGATTATTACTTTCAGTATGTATCAGGTTTTAGAACGTTATTTAATTTTCAATACGTAACTTCTACAGATGAAATATTACCAGATTTTTTTATTGGTTGGGGCGATTTTTTCTATTTTAAACGTGTTGGTAAAAACGGTAATTGGGCTAATAGGATTAGGTTAGGTTTATCTTCAAACGACGATACACCTTTTGCACCATTTTCAGTAGAAAATAACTTGAATATAAGAGGTGTAGGTAATGTTATAGATAGAGGAACTGGTGTAATAGTATTAAATACAGAGTACAGACAAACTCTAATTGAAAAAAGTGGGTTTTCTATCCAAGGTAATGCCTTTATTGATGCTGGTTCTTGGAGAAACCCTGGAGGCGATTTTGGCGATTTTGGTAATTCTCAAAATATTAGAATTTATCCGGGAATTGGTTTCAGGTTTATGCACAAAAAAATATATAATGCTATTTTTAGAATAGACTATGGGTACGGTATAACTGAAGATTCTACACAAGGTTTCGTTTTTGGTATTGGGCAGTATTTTTAAACGCTCTATATGGGCGCCTGCCTACCTGCGATATAGCAGGCAGGTTACCCAAAAGGGGTCGGGCTTTACGCTTCAAGTCCTCGCTCCTCCTGCGTCGGGCTGTGGGCTTTCCACTACAATGCCTAACGCAATAATCCGCTAGCGTACGATATAGCACTTAAATAGTAATTATTTGTTTACTATAATTTTTACTTTAAATTCATATATTTAATATGAGATAAATTAATTTTGCAACAAACGAAATTAACATGCGCACATTTGCAATAGGGGATATACATGGTGGATTAAAAGCTTTAATTCAACTATTAAATAAACTAGAAGTTAAGGATTATGATATCCTAATTTTTATGGGCGATTATGTAGACGGTTGGAGCGAATCTGCACAAGTTATTCAGTTTTTAATAGAACTTTCAGAAAAAATTAATTGTGTTTTTATAAAAGGAAATCACGATGTATGGTGCGAAGATTGGTTAAGAACTCAAGAGGTGAACCCAACATGGTACATGCACGGTGGAAAAGAAACCATGGAGAGTTATGAGGTGTTTTCTTCAAAAGAAAAAAAAGAACACCTACACTTTTTTGAGAATTTAAAAATGTATCATATTGATACTGAAAATCGTTTGTTTTTACATGCAGGGTTTACATCGATGCACGGCGTAGAAAAAGAAGTGTTTAAAACTACTTTGTATTTTGATAGAACACTTTGGGAAATGGCACTGACTATGGATAAGCGTATCAAGAAAAACTCTGAGTTATACCCTAAACGATTAACACATTACAAAGAGATTTATATCGGGCATACCCCGACTACCAATTTTAAATGCGATGTACCAATGAATGCCATTAACGTATGGAATGTAGATACAGGAGCAGCGTTTACAGGTAAACTATCAGGAATGGATATTACTACTAAAGCGGTATTTCAAAGTGATAATTTACCAGAATTGTATCCTAACGAAAAAGGAAGAAATAAGTAAGCTTTAGCTAATATTTTTCTTGTAATACGCATGTAATTCATCTGGAGTTGCTCCAAACCATTTCTTTAAATAAATAGACCAAAAGAAATACTGTAGTTTCCAAACCCCATGTTTTCTATACATTCTTGCAGAAGATTTTAATTTTTTATTAATCACCACAAATTGCTTTCGTGAATATAATTCGTTAATTAAAATATTATCCTCATAAATAATATAACTTTCATCAAACCCACCAATTTCATTAAAAAGTGATGTAGTTATAAATTGACTTTGATCTCCACCGCGACACGCACGCCAATTAAATTTTGTTAACCAACTTGCTAAACGCAGCCACCAATGAGTACTATCAAACTGCATCCTAAAGCAACCAGCTTTATTATTTTTAGTAACCTCATTAATAATTAATTGGTCAAAGTTTTTAGGAGGAAAAGAATCGGCATGTAAAAAATAAAGAATTTCTCCTGTGGCATATTTAGCGCCAACATTCATTTGTTTAGCTCGTCCTTTTTTAGATGGTAAAAGTTTAATTTTAGTTTTAGATGGTGTTCTTGGGTTTGTGTTAGCTTCTAAACTAGTATCATCTATATAATTGTAGGCTTTAATAGCATCGCTTTTAGGAAAATTACAAAACTCTTCTACTATAGTTCTAGTGTTATCTAAACTACCACCATCCACCACTATAATTTCTAAAACATGTTGAGATGATGAATTAGCAATCACATGTTCTAATACTTTGCCAATACAAGCTTCTTCGTTTAACGTTGGAATAACAATACTTATCATAAAAATAATTACGAAAAAATGGCTTTTTTGGTTTTATGCCAAATTAAAGGATAACATTAGTCATTTAAATCCCAATTATAATCTTTAAAACGCTTTTTTGCACTTTTAGAAATCTCAACGTTAGTGTATTTGTTTATAAAATCGATTAGCGAACCATCTTGCTTAAAATCTTTACTAAACCATTGAAATATTTTTGAAATTTCTAAATCATTTGCAGAAATAGAGTTTCTCTCAGGATCACTTAAAAACTCTTTCGTAGCTTTTGTAAGTTGTTTCTCCATAGTAGACGCTTCAAAAGTTATATTCTGGAGTTTAGGGCATGAAAATGAGGCGCATACAATAGCGAAATGTATACGAGGTTCATCCATTTTACGCAAAATTTGATGTTCTATATCATTTAGGTTATACCATTTTTCTCCTAATTTCCATAGGCGTTGATCCCAAGGATCTTTAATATCTTTTATACTTTTTACAGGATAATTTTTTAAAATAAGATCTATTGTAAACGCATTATAAGCATTTATCCAATAGGCTAATTTTTGGTTTTTGGGCCAACTGTCTTCTGGTAAATTTTGTTTCAATTCAGAAAAATAACGTTTCAAAATTTTATAATCTGCTTTAAAACCTGGATAATCAACATTCCCTTTTTCTGAAACATGCTTTTGTAACAAGTTATTGAATGTACTATGATTAAAGCTTATGGTTTTAGGTGTCTCATCTTTTTCTATCTCAACAGGCTTATTAACCTCTACACGAGGTGTTTCTGTTATTTTAGTATTTGTATCATCTTCAGGTACAATAAGCTCATCTGTCATTTTTATGACTTCAGTAGTTTGTGTTGCCATAGTGTCAATAGTTTCAGTGTTTGCTTTTGCTATTGGTTTTTCTGTAGCTGTCACCACTTTTTTAGTGCTAGAACAAGCTACTATTACACAAAATAAAAAAAATAGGTATAAGGATTTCATAACTAAAATGTTTGTTAACAACAGCCACCGCCGTCATAGTGGTATGTAGATTCACTAATAAAAATATCGTTTCTGTTTAAATCTGCAAGCGCACCAGCAGTTTTGTCACAAATAGCTAAGGGTTGGTTTTTAAGTAAAACATGACCTTTTTTATCATCAAAATAATCATCTTCACCATAATAAATAGCAGCTTTTCCTGTAAAAATACAAGGGCCGTCTTCTGGCATTGGGTCTTTTATGGCAGCAACCTCTATAGATTCTATGTAAATCAATTCATCTGTTGGATAATGGTTAGGGTCTAAAATTCTGTATGGTTTTCTGGCTCTAATTTCGATAGTACCAAAACCAACATCTGTTAAAGCCTTAATGTATTCTGCTATTGGTAAACTACCGCTTAGGCAAAGTGCACGTAAACGTTCATCATTTCGTAATGTGTCATTCATAGGTTGCTCACACGTAGGATCACTCATTACCAATTTACCATGAGGTTTTAACACGCGGTACATTTCTTCAATAGCTTTTTTTAAATCTTCGGCTTTAAAAATATTGAATAAACAATTTTGAGCTGCAACATCAATAGTATTATCGGCCACGGGTAAGTTTAAAGCATCTCCTTTTTTTAAATCTACAAAATCGTTTTTAAACCAGTCGTTCTGTTGTTCTGCTTCAATAAAGTTTTTACGTGAAGCTTCGAGCATTTCATCTACAACATCAACACCAACAACACCATTTTTTTGACGATTAAAATAAGCGAATTGTAATAACTCCATACCACCACCTACACCAACATATAACATTTTAGGATTATTACTTAAATCTCTTGCATGAACTGTTGAACCACAACCATAGTTCATCTCTTGCATAATTTTAGGAATTTTTAATCCAGGTAATTCCCAAATAGGGTTTGTCGTACAGCAAAGACCTACATCTGGAGTTAATGCTGCTTCTTTATATACATCGTGTGTGGTGTCTAAATAAGTGTCCATATATTATGTGTTTAACTTAGCACGCGGTTATTATTTACAAACTGCGGTTAAGACTGTTTATTAGTTTATAGTGTTTTAATTAATTCTTTAAATAATAGTACCATATCTGGCTCTGCTTTTCCTGCCATTGCTATAATTTCGCTAATATCTACAGGTTTTAGGTTATCTGGGTCGCATTCATCTGTTAAAACTGACACAGCAGCTACTTTTAATTTTAAATGATTAGCTACAATGATTTCTGGAACAGTGCTCATCCCTACAGCATCAGATCCTATTATTTTTAGCATTCTATATTCTGCGCGTGTTTCTAATTGCGGACCAACAACACTAGCATAAACGCCTTTATGCAATGTAATATTATTTTCTTTTGCAATACGCGTAAAAGTTTCATTGATTTTTGTGTCGTAGGGTGCACTCATATCTACAAAGCGTTCTCCCATTTGTTCAATGCCCTTAATAGCTAATGGCGAACTACCTTGAAGATTAATATGGTCATCAATCAACATTAATTCCCCTTTTTTGAACTTTAAATTAATAGCGCCAGCTGCGTTAGAAACTAATAATGTATGAATGCCTAATTGCTCCATGATACGCACAGGGTAGGTAACATCTTGTAAGGTGTAGCCTTCGTAAAGGTGGAAGCGCCCTTGCATAACTATTACTTTTTTTCCTACAAGAGTACCAAAAACAAGTTTGCCTTTATGAAACTCTACAGTTGCAGTTGGAAAATTTGGAATGTGGTTATAACTTACCTCCTGAATAACCTCTACATCATTAATAAGTTGCCCCAAACCAGTGCCAAGAATAATGCCAATTTCTGGATTTTGGAAACCTTTATCTATTAAATAATCTACAGTTTCTTTTATAAATTTAGTCATTTAAAATATTGCTTTATTAAAACGGTTTGTATTGTATAGTAACCGCCAAATTGTTCTTTTAGAACAAATATACATCACTTTTGAGATGATAATTTTAATTTTGTAATTGTTTTATTTTTTGTTGAAGTGCTACATTCGATTTATAAAAATCTGATGCTACTAAATCTTCAAAAGTATCAATGTCATTTAAAGTATCTAAAATACTGTAACTAATATTTAAAGTGTCTAGTTCGTTTTTGGTGTCTTGTAATAAATTTGACGCACTCCAAGGTTTATTATCAAATACATTTGGTTGCATTTTTGATAATCCAATTAAATAATAACCGCCATCTTCCGCTGGTCCAAAAACAATATCATCTTTTTTTAATCTTTCTAAGCCTTTATTTATAGGGTTTGAAGTTATATCAGGCAAATCAGAGCCTATCAAAACAATACGCTCATAACCATCGGCAAAGGCTTCAGCAAAGGCATTTTTCATTCTTGCGCCTAAGTCTTCACCTTGTTGCACATATTTTTTAAAACCATGCCAAGAATCTTCAAGTATATTTTCTGAAAAACAAACACGTTTATCCACTTGTAAAGGTTTTATAGCTTTTTCGGTAACTTTTACCAATTCACTATAAACCTCAAAAGCACCTTGATTACCAATTGTTTTAGCTAATCGTGTTTTTACTTTTCCAAGTTTTATGTTTTTTACAAATACTATAACAAGTTCTTTATTCATATATTTTTATGCCTTTTATTAACCATTTACTCCAGTGTTTGGAAAATGTATGTATGCTATCTGTTTCCTTTTCAACAGTATTATAAACAGGAAGATCATTGTTTTTCCATTCAAAAATACCACCATATAAGTTTTTTATGTTATTGTATCCCGCTGCTTTCAAGCTATCTCCTATAGATTCTGAGCGAATGCCAACAGAGCAGTATACAATAATTTCGGCATTTTTATTAGGTATTTTTTTCTTGATGTTATTTATTTTAAAATTATTATAACCAACGTGAATAGCATTTTTTAGATGACTAGTATTGTATTCTTTAAGTTCTCTAGAATCTAATACAATAACATCTTTCCCTGCTGTGTTTAGTTGTTGTGGCGTTATGTAAGGGATACTATTATCATTATGTTTGTTTAATAACTTTTCAATAGATTTTTGAGCAAACCCTAATGTAGATATTAGCAATAATAAGGCTACAAGTATATGTTTCATAATATAATAAGACGTTTTTAAAACTTAAAGTTTACACCAAATTGCATACGCCATCTGGAATTTTCATTATCAACTACCCAAGGTGTATCATCAGTGTTTGTATATTGAAATTGTGGTTGATTATTTTCTATACCCCTAAAGCGTAATAGACTAAAATTAGAATTTACAACATTAGGAACAAATACCAAACGTCCCCAACTTCGATTTATAAAATTAGGGATATTAAAAATATCTGTAGAAAAAGAAACGCTTTTTTTACCACCTAATTTTTTATTGTACTGAATTTTCCCGTCAACACGATGATTCCACGGTGTTTTTGGGCCATTTCTCTCCGCATAATTTCCTCGATTTTTTCTCAAATAATCGTTATTTTCAATAAAGTTATTTAGTCTGTTCCATTGGTCATTAGCAGTTTGTAATATAATACCATTTGCATCTACAATATCTATAAGGTTAATTTCTGAAGCGTTTCTAGGAATATAGATTATATCGTTTCTTGACGAGCCATCTCTATTTAAATCACCTTGGTATACAAAAGAAAACGGACTTCCAGAGGTGCCATTATATAAGACAGAAAGATCGATATTACTTTTAGGAGTAACAGCAAAATTGTAAGATTGTGTATTTACTATTTTATGTCTTAAATCAAAATTTGAGAATGATAAGGTGGGATTGTTTGGATTCAATGCTTGATTCCATTCAAAATTAGCAGCAGGCGAACTTCTAACGGTACTAGATACATCTTTACTTTTGCCGTAAGTATATCCTAAATAACCGTTATAATTTTTGTCAGATTTTGATAAGCCTAAAGTTAAATTATATCGAAATCCTTTATCAGAGTTACTTAATAAAAACACATTTGTAAAGTTTGGATTAATTTTAATAGCGTCTCCCGTAGAGAGAAAATAACTTCTGTTATCTGCACCATCAAATTGCCCTACGTCGTTTCTTCTATTAATAGACTTAAAAAATATACCCTTTAATACTTTGGTGTAAGATGCATCAAACTTAAAATTGAAATTATTGGGTAGTTTTACGCTAATACCAATATTAGATTTCCACTCTCTTGGTAGCTGAAAATCAGTATCTACTAAATTTATTTCTGCAATAGGTTGGTTAGATAAATCTCTAACATTATTTACCAACGGTTGTTCGCCTTCTGGTCTAACATCTACATTAAAGTATTGAGTTCCCGAAATATACTCTGCATACGCAAACCATAAATAAGGCAAGCGCCCTGTAAATAATCCGGTACCACCTTTTAGTTTTATATTATTATTGTTTGGGAGGTTGTACTCAAACCCTAACCTTGGGTTTAGGTGAGGTGCTGTTTTTATTTCATTTGTAAAATTTGAAAACTCTGGTGTATTAACTACTTCATTACTAATAGGTAATTCGTCTAAAAGAAATTGAGAGTCTAATCGAAGTCCAAATGTAAGGGTAAGGTTATCGTTAGCGCGATAGCGGTCTTGCGCATATAATCCTGCCACTAAAACATCAACCGTAGCAGATGGTGTATTTTGAACAAAATTAAATGTATTATTTTCAAGACGATATACACCGCGAATTCTAGAAGGGCGGTCTGCCAAAAAATTATCTAAAGAACTGTATTCCCACCGTCCATTCCATGCAGATAAAAACCCATAATCTATATCATTATATTGTGCAATACCACCTAAGGTAAACGCGTGTCTGTTTTTTGTGAAACTATACTTGTTAGTAATTTGTAGTGTAGACAAATCGGTATTGTACACAGAGGCTTCTCTATATGTACCCGCAAATATTCTGTTAGACGCATCAGATATTTGAATATGTGGAAACACCTCACCATCAAAAGTTCTGTCCTCTTTTCCTAAATTGTAACCAATACTCAATAAATTGGAAGCGTTATTGTTGAATTTAGAATTTAATTCTGCGGTAAAACTATTGGCAATACTGTTATGCCTAAAACCTTGATTTCCAAAATTGAATATAGATTCGTTCCACTCTAAATTATCAGCATAACTACTGACGAAATTATTCCTTAGTGATAGTTTTGTGTTATCAGATATATTGTAGTCTAACCTAAAAAATAATTTTGTACTATTAGTTTTTAATGTGCCACTAGTAAAACTTCCAGGGTTATAATTATAATCTGTTATTAATTTATTTGAAATAGCAGTAACAGTTTCTAAAGAAATATTTGAAGATGCCGACCCTGGAGCATTTAAAACAGGGTTATTGGAGCTTGCTTGCTCAAAATTTATAAAATAGAATAACTTATCTTTTTTAAGTGCGCCTCCTGCAGCAGCACCTATTTGAAAATCATAAAAATCAGCAATATTTTGTCTTTTATTATCAGAATAACGCCCCACTAGTAGTTGGTTATTACCAAAGGCATACACCTCAAATTTAGAAGTATTTGTACCATTTTTTGTAACTACATCAATATTTGCACCGGTAAAGTTTCCAATACTTACATCAAAAGGTGTTGTTTTAATAGAGAGTTGCTTGATACTACCAAAAGCTATGGGTTGTGTTCTGGCTAAACTTCCTGGGCTACCATTTGCAGAGGATCCTGCAGCGCCACTAGAGGGTTCTTGAAAACCAATAACATCATTATTTGCTACACCATCTATGTTTAAATTATTAAACCTATTACTGGCTCCAGCAAAAGAATTTAAATTAGCTTCTGGAAGATTTCTAGTTAAATCCTGTATACTTCTAGTAATCGTTGGTGTACTTTTTATAAGACTAGAATTAATAATTTTTTCATTACTTCTCGATTTGTTTTGTGTGGTAATTACAACTTCATCTAGCGCATCAGTATCTTCTTTTAAAATAATGTCCTTTTTGGTGATACTTCCTAAATTAATGTGGATGTTTTCAATAACCTCAGTTCTATATCCTATATAGCTCACTTCAATTTTATAAGCTGTACCTGGCGGTAGGTCATTCACGATGTAATATCCAGATTCTTGAGACACAGCGCCAAACTTAAAGTTGGTCTCAGTATCAATTACAACAATATTAGCAAGTTCTACAGGCGTATTACCGTTTAGTATTATTTTACCTTCTAACTTACCCGTAGTTTCTTGGGCATATATAGAGTTTAAGGATAGTACTATAATAAATATAAATATTTTTTTTAGCATTGAAATATAATATGATTTACGTTTTTAAGGCACCTACCACTTTTAAAAACGTTAAAAGATGTTGTATTAAGAATAAAAATTCTTGATACTTTAATGTTGTGAAAATCGAATTTCTGAGTTTGATGTTAAACTCTTAAGGTGAAATAACTATGATAAACAAATTGGAGATCCTTTGTTGAAATGATAGTTTTGATAAATTGCTGGTATTGTAATGTGTTTGTTAGAAACGTAAGATGTTACTAATTGAACTAGTTTTATTAAAAGCTTGATTATAGATGTTGAGGGTTTTGTAAAACTGTGGATAATTTTACGGATATCAGAAATTGTATCAATATCGGTTAAAACCTCTAGATAAGTTATATGGGTTTTACCTTTAGCTTCTACTCTTGATATGCTACGATTTAATTTTGAAGTTTGCCAAGGTAATTTTAAAAACGCTTCAACATTGAAATGCGATTTTTTAAGTCCCATAATGTAAAAACCACCATCGGTTGATGGTCCTAAAACTATATCGTGCGTATTTAGTTTTTCAACAGTTTTTAAAATATGATGTGTGGTAAGGTGAGGCGTATCATTACCAAGAGTAATTACAGCATCAAATCCTTTATTATAAACTGATTGAATGGCATTTGTAAAACGGGCTCCAAATGTACGACCAACCTGTTGTTTTTCTGAATACAAGAAATAAGGTAGCCCTGATTTTTTTGCAATACCAATTGCTTGAGTATTTAGTGCCTCAAAAATTTCTTTTGAAGAAGAAAACGGTTTTGTAGCCGCTTCTTTTTCAGCAGAATTTGCAAATATTAATATGGCAGTTTTATGTTGTTTCAATATTAAAAAAACTAATCTTTATATTTTAAGCCACGGTGCCTTGGCAACTACTACCTGCACCAGCTGTACAACCATAGCAATGTTGAGAAATAACAATGTTTCTACCTTCTAACAAATCCTCATTGTATTCTGAAATATGTTTTACTTTACTATTTACGGGTAATTGTAGCATTTGGTTAAAATCGCAATCGTATAAATAACCATCCCAACTAACAGAAAGCGTGTTGGTACACATAACGTTTGCAACAGCTGATGGATTGTAGGCTTCTACCAATTGATACATATAATCTTCATAATTTTCTGAGGCGATTAAATAGTCTAAAAAACGTGCAATGGGTAAGTTAGTTATAGCAAATAAGTTATGAAACTGTATGCTAAAATCTTCCATTAATGCTTTTTTAAAGTCTTTTTCCATCGCCATTTGGTCGCCTGGTAAAAATGCGCCCGATGGATTATACACTAAATCTAAACGCAAACTACTATCAGGCATACCGTAACCCACAGCATTAAGTTCTTGTAAGGCTTTTATAGACATATCAAAAACCCCTTCGCCACGTTGTTTATCAGTTTTGCCACGAGTCCAATGTGGCATTGAGCTAATAACATGTACGTTGTGTTTTTTAAAAAACTCTGGTAAATCGTAGTATTTTTTATTGGCGCGAATAATAGTAAGATTAGAGCGTACAATAAAATCTTTAATACCTGCTTTTGATGCTTCTTCAACAAACCATCTAAAATTGGGGTTCATTTCTGGTGCACCACCTGTTAAATCTAACGTATGTGCGCCTGTGTTTTTTATAACCTCTATACATTGCTGCATAGTCTCTGTAGTCATAATTTCCTTACGGTCTGGACCAGCATCTACATGGCAATGTTCGCATACTTGGTTACACATGTAGCCTACATTAATTTGTAAGATTTCTAGCTTTTTAGCTTTTAGGGGAAACTGACTGGTTTCTGATATTTTATCTTTAAACGTTGGTAATTCACCATTTTTAAAGATGCCATTTGATAAAATCTCTAACTGTCTATTGCTATTTGCTAAGTCGCTATCGCGCTTTTGTAGAGATTGTGTTTTTACTTTCGTCATATACTTTTAAAGCCAATTTTAAATTGTTGAGTTCTATGCTGCGTTAGGGATTGCAGTGGAAAGCCCACAGCGACGAAGGAGCGAGGACTTGTAACGTAAAGCCCGACCCTTGTGGTAACGCCCAAAAAAAACTACCCGTCTAATTTATTTACTTTATTCATCATTTGTACACCGTGCACTAAGGTTGCACCGCTTTTTATGGCAGCACCTACGTGTATGGCTTCCATCATTTCTTCTTTGGTTACGCCACGTTGTAAACCATCTTTAGTGTAAGCATCTATACAATAAGGGCAATGTTCGGTATGTGCTACAGCTAGAGCTATTAGCGATTTTTCGCGAGCAGTTAAAGCGCCTTCCTCAAAAACTTTACCGTAGTATTCAAAGAATTTATTGCCTAATTCCTCACTCCATTCTGTGATTTTTCCAAACTTTCTTAGGTCTGCAGGGTCGTAGTATGTTTTTTGCATTATAAATTTTTAATGTAAATATAAACATCTAAAAGAATTTGTCGCTAAAAAATGTGTGACTTAACAAAAAAATCAATTAATTTGACTACTTAAATTTTTCGTAAAAATGTAGCTGTTATTTTTCTGTTTTATGAAAAAACAATAGGTGTTTTTTTAACTTTCACAATTCAACTTTTTTTAAAATTCAAACACGTGTATTATATAGGATATGATTTGGGAAGTTCCTCTGTAAAAGTATCAATTGTAGATGCAAACACAGGAACAAATGTGGTAACGCTTAATGAACCAACCAACGAAATGGAAATTGTAGCGCCACAACAAAACTGGGCAGAGCAAGATCCTAATATGTGGTGGAATTATGTTTGTATTGCTACAAAACGCGCCATAAAAGAAGCAAATATAGAGGCTTCGAAGATTGAAGCTATTGGTATCTCTTACCAAATGCATGGACTTGTAGTTGTAGATGCAGCAGGCGAACCATTACGTAATTCAATTATATGGTGCGATAGTCGCGCGGTACAAATTGGTAATGATGCTTTTGATGCTTTAGGAGAAAACCAATGCATGGAAAAATTGCTTAATTCTCCGGGGAATTTTACAGCCTCTAAATTAAAATGGGTGCGCGATAACGAACCTGAGATTTATAGTAAAATTGATAAATATATGCTTCCGGGAGACTTTATTGCTATGAAGCTAACGGGTAAAATTAATACAACAAAAAACGGTTTGTCTGAAGGGATGCTTTGGGATTATAAAGCCGACACAGTAGCCAATTGGTTGTTGGAGCATTATGATATAGATACAGATTTAACTCCAGATATAGTAGAAAATTTTACCGCACAAGGTAACGTTAACGAAACAGGCGCAAAGGCTACAGCCTTACCACTTGGTATACCTGTAACGTATCGTGCTGGAGACCAACCTAATAACGCTCTGTCTTTAAACGTTTTTAACCATGGCGAAGTTGCTGCAACAGGTGGTACATCGGGTGTAGTATATGCGGTAACTAATGTTTTAAAATCAAAGGAATCCTCAAGAATCAATCATTTTGCACATGTAAATTACACGAAACAAAATGCAACTTTAGGAAAACTACTTTGCATAAACGGCGCTGGTATACAGTACCGTTGGTTAAAAGACAATCTAGCCTCAAATTCGTACGAAGCTATGAATCAAAAAGCAGAGGTTGTACCCGTAGGTGCAGAAGGCGTATGTGTTATACCGTTTGGTAATGGTGCAGAGCGTATGTTTAATAACAAAGTTGTGGGTACACACATTTCAAATTTAAATTTAAATACACATAGCGAGGGGCATTTATGTCGCGCTGCGCTAGAAGGTATTGCGTTCTCATTTGTGTATGGTATGGATATTTTAAAGGCAGATAATGCCGAAATAAATGTGATACGTGCCGGTAACGATAATTTGTTTAGATCAGAGATTTTCTCAAACACCGTTGCTACATTAATTGGCCACGAAATAGAAATTTACAACACAACAGGTGCTATAGGTGCAGCGCGTGCCGCAGGATTAACCGATGGCGATTTTAAGAAATTTGGAGACAACATTACGGCAAATGACCACGTTATGACGTATAAACCTTTAGGTAATAAAGCACCGTATTTAAAGGCCTACGAAAACTGGAAAGCCGCTTTAGGTACTATTTTAAATACATAAAATTTGGGCGCCTGCCTACCTGCAGTATTGCAGGCAGGTTACCCCTAAGTTGGTCGGGAGCTCCACATGCCGTTCGATCCCTAACGCTTAAGAAACCTTAGAACGAAAAATTAAATACAAGAAATACAAATAAACAAATCAACACATAAACAATAAAAAAATGGCAATTTTAGGAAACAAAGAATATTTTAAAGGTATAGGCGATATTAAATTTGAAGGTGCGGCATCAGACAATCCTTTAGCGTTTAAATACTACAACCCAGAGCAAGTGGTAGCTGGAAAAACCATGCGCGAGCATTTTAGATTTGCGGTAGCGTATTGGCATACATTCTGCGGACAAGGTGCAGATCCGTTTGGCCCAGGAACACAAAATTTTGAGTGGGACCAAGCTAACGACCCTATGCAAGCCGCAAAAGATAAAGCAGATGCAGCATTTGAATTTATCACAAAAATGGGCTTTGATTATTTCTGTTTTCATGATTACGATTTAGTAGCAGAAGGTGCTACTCTAGCAGAATCTGAAAAAAGACTTGCAGGTATTACCGAGTATTTAAAAGGTAAAAAAGCAGAGTCTGGTGTTAAATTACTTTGGGGAACAGCTAACTGTTTTTCTAACCCAAGATATATGAATGGTGCTTCTACAAACCCAGAGTTTGATGTAGTAGCAAGAGCAGGTGCACAAATAAAATTAGCTCTAGATGCTACCATAGCACTAGACGGCGAAAATTATGTATTCTGGGGTGGTCGCGAAGGTTATATGTCTTTATTAAACACAGATATGGGGCGTGAGTTAGACCATATGGCACAATTGTTAACCATGGCTAGAGATTATGCTAGAGGTCAAGGGTTTAAAGGTACGTTTTTTATAGAGCCTAAGCCTATGGAGCCTATGAAGCACCAATACGATTTTGATGCTGCAACTGCTATTGGTTTTCTTCAAAACTATGGTTTAGATAAAGATTTTAAAATGAATATTGAGGTAAACCACGCTACTTTAGCACAACACACTTTCCAGCACGAGTTAGAAGTTTCTGCAAAAGCAGGTATGTTAGGAAGTATAGATGCTAATCGTGGCGATTACCAAAACGGTTGGGATACAGACCAGTTTCCAAATAATATTCAAGAAACTACAGAGGCTATGTTGGTGTTCCTAAAAGCAGGAGGCTTACAAGGTGGTGGTGTTAATTTTGATGCAAAAATAAGAAGAAACTCAACAGATTTAGAAGATATCTTTTTAGCACACATTGGTGGTGCAGATACATTTGCTAGAGCATTACTCACAGCGGATAAAATTATAACATCTTCAGCTTATGACAAACTAAGAACTGAGCGTTATGCTTCATTTGATGCTGGAAACGGTAAGGCTTTTGAAAACGGTAAATTAGATTTTAATGACCTTTATAAAATAGCTCAAGAGAATGGGGAATTACCATTAAAAAGCGGTAAACAAGAATTATTTGAAAATATAATAAACCAGTATATTTAAACTCTAAATTAATATTCTCTACATTTGAGAACAACTAATAAATAAGACTCATGGAAGCATCACATTCAAAATACCTTTTAAAACTCACTTTAGTAGCTACTTTAGGCGGACTGTTGTTTGGGTACGATACAGGCGTAATATCTGGAACCGTTGGATCTCTAGATTCGTTTTTTGTTATACCAAAACAGTTATCTGAAAATGCAGCAAATGCGTTTAAAGGTTTTTTAGTTGCCAGTGCTTTAATTGGGTGTATTATTGGTGGTGCATTTGGTGGTTTGGTAAGTAAGAAGTTAGGTAGAAAAAAAGGTTTAGTTCTAGCAGCTATTCTGTTTTTAATTTCTGCTTTGGGTTCTGCAATGCCAGAAATGTTAATCACTACTATCGGTGAAGGCGATCATACACTTTCTAGTGTATTTATTGTATATAGAATTATCGGCGGTATAGGTGTAGGTTTGGCATCTATGCTATCACCACTTTATATTGCAGAAATTGCACCCGCTGATAAACGCGGTAAATTGGTATCGTATAACCAGTTGGCTATTGTTGGTGGTTTTATGGTGGTTTATTTTGTAAATTATTTTATTTCAAAAGGAGGTGGATCAGATGAATGGCTAAATGCTATTGGTTGGAGATGGATGTTTGCTTCAGAAATTATACCTGCAGGATTATTTCTTTTATTGCTATTTACTGTACCAGATACGCCACGTTCTTTAATGTTAAAGGACAAGCCAGAAGAGGCCTTAGAGGTGCTAGAAAAAGTTAATGGAAAAACACGAGCAGCCGAAATATTGGAAGAGATTAAAGCGTCTATGACTGCTACATCAGCTTCTGGTAGTTTGTTATCTTTTGGATGGTTGGTTATTGTTATAGGTGTATTACTATCTATTTTCCAGCAATTTGTAGGTATAAATGTTGTGTTGTATTATGCGCCAGAAATATTTAAAACAATTTCATCTGGAACAGATAGTGCATTATTAATGACTATTATTGTGGGTATTGTAAATTTTTTATTTACAATTATAGCTGTTAAAACTGTAGATAAATACGGTAGAAAACCTTTAATGATTATTGGTGCTTTAGGAATGGCAGTGGCCATGTTTTCTTTAGGATTCGTGTTTTATGCTGATGGTTCTGGTTATGCCGCTTTATTTGCAATGATGTTATATGTAGCGAGTTTTGCGATGAGTTGGGGACCTGTAACTTGGGTATTACTTTCAGAAATTTTTCCAAATAAAATTAGAGGTAAAGCATTAGCAATAGCTGTTGCAGCACAATGGATATCTAACTACTTAGTATCTTTAACATTCCCAATGATGAATGATAATTCGTATTTAACAGAACAATTTAATCATGGTTTTGCATATTGGGTTTACGGTATAATGAGTGTGTTAGCAACCTTGTTTATCCTTAAGTATGTTCCAGAAACTAAAGCAAAGACTCTAGAAGAGATGGAAAATATTTGGAAAAAATAATTTTATGTTATAATAATTGTAAAAGAGATACTATGCGTTTTATAGTATCTCTTTTTTTTATATTGCTTATACGTAGTAGTTAAAAATTACTTACAACTATTAGTTGTCAAAACGCTTATTTATCTTTTTGCATCAAATTTCAAAAATCAATACTTTAATAGTACATTTACATCTCCAATATTTTTTTCACTTTGATTGCAGCACATTCTATTGATCAAGTTTTTGAAACCGCCCGAGTAGAGGAGGTTATTGGCGATTTTGTGCAATTAAAAAAATCAGGAAGTAATTATAAAGGGTTAAGTCCTTTTAGTGATGAGCGTACTCCTAGTTTTATGGTATCACCCGTAAAGCAAATTTGGAAAGATTTTAGTACGGGCAAAGGAGGCAATGTTGTAGCTTTTTTAATGGAGCATGAACATTTTACCTATCCAGAAGCTATAAAATATCTTGCTAAAAAGTATAATATTGAAATAGAAGAGACAGAGCAAACTAATGAACAAAAAGAAGCTGCTAATGAGCGTGAAAGCTTATACTTAGTGAGTGAGTTTGCCAATACCTATTTTAAAAAAATATTGCATAAAACCGACCAAGGAAAATCTATAGGATTAAGTTACTTTAAAGAACGTGGATTTACTGATGAGACTATTAAGGCGTTTGATTTAGGATACTCTCTAAACGAATGGCAGGCCTTTACAACTGAAGCACTAAAAAAGGGTTATAAATTAGAGTTTTTAGAAAAAACCGGACTTACTATTGTTAAAGGAGATAAACACTTTGATCGTTTTAAAGGGAGGGTGATGTTTCCTATACGAAGTATGAGTGGGCGTGTATTAGGTTACGGTGGGCGTATTTTGGTAACAGATAAAAAAGCAGCAAAATATTTAAACTCTCCCGAAAGTGATATTTACCATAAAAGTAAAGTGTTGTATGGTATTTATAGTGCAAAACAAAGTATAGCAAAACAAGATAATTGCTATTTGGTTGAAGGCTATACCGATGTGATACAGTTGTATCAAACAGGAATAAAGAATGTAGTATCCTCTTCTGGAACAGCGCTAACTTCAGATCAAATACGATTAATCAATCGTCTTACAAAAAATATTACGGTACTTTTTGATGGTGATGCAGCAGGAATGCGTGCATCGGTTCGTGGTATAGATTTAATTTTGGAACAGGGTATGAATGTTAAAGTCTGTACATTCCCAGAAGGCGAAGATCCTGATAGTTTTGCTAAACAAAATACACTAGAAGAGCTAACATTGTATCTTGAAGAAAATGCAAAAGATTTTATTCAGTTTAAAGCTTCCATGTTATATGAAGATTCTAAGAATGATCCTATAAAAAAAGCGGAGACCATTAGGGATATTGTAAATAGTATTTCTAAAATTCCTGATACTATAAAAAAGGAAATCTACATTCAGGAATGTGCTCGCATTATGGATATAAGTGAAGAGGTTTTATTTTCAACCTTAGCACAAATAAATCAAAAAGAACTCAAGGAGGATACTAAAAAATTTAAGCAAGAACAAAAAAGTTTTGAGGTTATAAAACACCAGCAACCTGTTAAAAAAGTTGATGTACAATACCTTCTAGAACGTAAAATCATTGAAGTATTATTACTTTATGGTAACAAAGTAGAAGATTTTGAAGATTTGGTTTTAAAAGAGACCGAAAAAGGCGAGTTGATTTTAGAACCCGTTATTCAACAAGCAAAAGTATTTGAGAAAATTTATTTAGATCTTCAAGAAGATGAGATGGAGTTCTCTAATCCACAGTTTAAAGATTTATACTATACAATTATTGATAAGTTAAATCAAAGTACAGAATTTGAACTTAGTAATTTTATTAATACAGTTGATGGAGATACTGCAAACGAAATTACCAATATTTTAATGGAAGATGAGCGGTATAGCTTAAGCGATTGGCAGCGAAAGAACATTTTTCCAAAAGAAAAAAGTCAATCTGTTGCTCAATTAGTAGGAGAAACTATTTTAAGTTTACGCTGTTTTTTAATTGAACAAAAGGTAATAGAGTTTCAACAAAAAACAATCGAGCACAAATCTGAAATTAACAAATCTGTGCTCGAAGAGGTAAAAGATTATTCTAGTTTAAAAATGTTATTATCTAGAAAATTAAACCGAGTACTATAAGTCTAAAAATTTTGCTTGATTTACTAAGTCAACCATATTATCAACTTTTAGTTTTTTCATTAAGCGTGCTTTGTAAGTACTTACTGTTTTTTCATTAATGTTTAATTCTTTAGAAACTTCTTTATTTTTCTTACCAATAGCTAGAAGTTTTAAAACTTCAGTTTCTCTTGTAGAAAGTTTCTTAAAGAATGTTCCATTTTTGTTTACTCTACTACCAAAAGCTAACTCTTGAGTTAACTCATTACTTAAATGAATACCTCCATTGTATACTTTAGTAACAGCCTCGTTTACTGTAATTACATTTTCATTTTTAGAAATGTAACCAGCAGCACCAGCTTTAATAGAGTTAAAGCCATACACATTTTCTGGTTGTGCACTAAACATTAATGCCTTAACATCAGGAAAATCAGATTTTAAGTGTCTCAAAACTGTTAATCCATTCAGTTTTGGTAAATCAATTTCAGAAAGTAATACATCAACATTTTCTTTGTTAAGAAATTCTAAAACTTCTTCACCGTTGTTTACACTACCAACAATTTCAATGTCAGAAGAAGCGGAAAATAAATGCTCAAGTCCTTTCCTGATAATAGGATGAGGGTCCGCTATCAATAATTTAATCATAATCTTAGGGTTTTGTTTACTATGACGATTTTGTTTTTGAGAGAATCATAGTAATAGCACAGGGAATATTCCCAGATGTTCAAAAGTAGTAAAAAAATTATTGATATTACAGCACTTACAGTAAATTATTAGGAATTTCGCAAATTGGAATAGGAATCATCTTATGCTTGTTAGCATTGTTATAACGTTTGTAGATTATAAATACTTCTTTTTCTCGATTAGAAAAGTCATTTTCATTTTTGCCTTCATCGTCCATTTTCATAGCCCATTCTAACTCAGGGTAAGACGCCCCTATTTGGTCTTCATCGCTCCTAGCATCTCCAAATAATCCATCACTTGGTGCTGCGTCAATAATAGATTCTGGAACCTTTAAAAATTTACCAATTTGATACACTTCAGACTTTAATAAATCTGCAATAGGACTTAAATCTACTCCGCCATCTCCGTATTTGGTATAAAAACCGACACCAAAATCTTCAACTTTGTTACCAGTTCCTGCTACCAATAATCCTTTCAAGCCTGCATAATAATACAAAGTAGTCATGCGTAAGCGTGCTCTAGTATTTGCTAAAGCCATGTCAACTGTGGCTTGTGCTCCATTTAAATCCACTTCCGTTTTAAATTCTTCAAAAACTGGAGTTAAATCTGCACGAGTATCCTCAACATTTTTAAAACGACTTTTAAGTTGTGCAATATGTTCATAGGCTCGAGACACGTGGCTTTTAGCTTGATGTATTGGCATTTCTACACATAAAACGTTTAAGCCAGTTTTGGCAACTAAAGTTGAGGTTACGGCAGAGTCTATACCTCCAGAAACACCAACTACAAAACCATTTACACCAGCATTAAGCGCATAATCCTTTAGCCATTTTACAATATAATCTACAACTTTTTCTGTTTGCATAACACGTTAAATTAAATAAGAGAATAGTACCTTTGTATACAAAAATAACCCATACTCCCAATTTATAAAAATTTATAGCGTTTAGATTTTCATGAAAAATTTGTTGTTATCACTTTTTGGTTTGCTTCTTATAATATCATGTAAAAAAGAAACTGCACTTGAGAAAGCAATAGCTGAGCGCAATATTGATATTTCGGTAGAACGTTTCGATCAATTTTTTGGAAGTGCAACAGCAAGCGACTTACCAAAATTAAAAAAAGCTTATCCTTTTATGTTTCCACAACACTTCAAAGATTCTTTTTGGATAGCTAAAATTAAAGATACCTTAAACAGAGAGTTAATTCGAGAAGTAGGAGTGAAATACCAAAACTTTAATTCAGTTGAAGTTGAAATAGAGTCTTTATTTAATCATCTAAAATATTATTTTCCTGAGTTTAGTCCGCCTCGCATAATTACAACAACATCTTCAGTTGATTATAGAAATAAAGTAATTGTTACAGATACAATTGCTATAATTGCCATAGACACTTATTTAGGTAAAGATCATTATTTTTATGAAGGCATTCAAAAATTTATTCGAAACGATTTTGATGAGGCGCAAATAGTTGTAGATATGGCTGCAGAATATGCTAAAAATTTTATTTACCAACCTCAACGCAAAACACTTTTAGATGAAATGATTTATTTTGGAAAGCAACTTTATCTTAAAGATCTAATGCTGCCTAATAAAAATGAAGCGCAACGTATAGCGTATAGTACCCAAGAATTAGATTGGGCTTTGGCTAACGAAGAATATATTTGGCGCTATTTTGTTGAAAGAGAATTGTTATACAGTACAGATACCAAATTACCAAGTAGATTTATAAATCCTGCACCTTTTAGTAAATTTTATTTAGAAGAAATAGATACAGATTCTCCAGGACGAATAGGGCAATATATGGGATGGCAAATTGTGCGCGCTTACATGAAAAATAATAATGTGTCTTTAAAGGATATGTTAAGAACAACACCAGAAGATATTTTTAATAACTCTAAGTTTAAACCACGTAGATAATGGCAAATACAATACAATCTAAAATTGAGTTGAATGTTGAATTAGATGAAAACCGAGTACCTGAAAAATTATTTTGGACAGCTGATGATGGCGGTATATTAAATGCAGAAGCTAAGGCTATGATGCTTTCGGTTTGGGATGATAAAACTAAAGAAATGCTACGTATAGATTTATGGACTAAAGACATGCCTGTTGATGATATGAAAATATTTTTTCATCAAACTTTAGTAGCCATGGCAAATACATTTAACCGCGCTACTCAAGACGAAAAAATGACAGCAACGATGAAAGATTTTTGTGATTATTTTGCCGAAAAATTAGAGCTAAAAAAATAAATAAGTTTAATGCTATAAAAGCATTTAATTTTTTAGTTCTCAATAAAAAAGGGTGGTTTTGTAATAACAAAACCACCCTTGCTTTTTTTAACTATATTATTCTCCTAAAAACGGATAACGATAATCTGTTGGTGTTACAAAAGTTTCCTTTATCATTCTTGGCGATACCCAGCGTAATAAGTTTTGAGCGCTACCCGCTTTATCATTTGTTCCAGATGCTCTTGCACCACCAAAAGGTTGTTGGCCAACAACAGCACCAGTAGGTTTGTCATTTATATAAAAATTTCCAGCAGCATTTTGTAATGCTTCCGTAGCTTGTGTAACGGCATATCTGTCTTTTGCCAATATTGCCCCAGTTAATGCATACTCACTAGTTTCATCCACTAGTTTTAAAGTTTGTGTATAGGCATTGTCTTCGTAAACATAAATTGTGATTACTGGTCCAAATAACTCAGTACACATTGTTGTGTATTTTGGATTTGTAGTTACTAAAATTGTAGGTTCTATAAAATAGCCTTTACCTTTATCGTAGCCACCACCAACTAGTACTTCAACATCTGTATCTGCTTTGGCTTTATCAATATATTTTGATAATTTATCAAACGAGCCTTCATGTATTACAGCAGTAATAAAATTACTCATATCATCTGGAGTCCCCATTTTAAAAGAGTTAACATCTTCTACGACATATTTTTTTACATCACTCCAAATACTTTTTGCAATATAAGCTCTGGATGCAGCACTACATTTCTGACCTTGAAATTCAAAAGCACCACGAGCAATTGCAGTAGCTACTTGTTTTGGGTTAGCCGAATTATGTGCAACTATAAAATCTTTACCACCAGTTTCTCCAACAATTCTAGGATAGGTTTTATAGTTATGTATATTGTTTCCTATTTGTTTCCAAAGTTCTTTAAAAATATGAGTAGAACCTGTAAAGTGTAATCCTGAGAAATCTGGACTAGCCAATACCGTATTGGTAATCATCACAGGATCTCCAAAAACAACGTTAATAACACCTGGAGGCACACCTGCTTCCTCAAATACATCCATAATTACTTTTGCAGAATATACTTGGCTATCACTAGGTTTCCAAACCACAACATTTCCCATAAGTGCCATACAAGCTGGTAAGTTTCCAGCAATAGCAGTAAAATTAAAAGGTGTTACAGCATATGTAAATCCTTCTAGTGGCCTATATTCTATACGGTTCCAGGCATCACTTGTGCTTTCTGGTTGTTCCATATAAATATCTGTCATAAACTGAACATTAAAACGTAAGAAATCTATAAACTCACAAGCAGCATCAATTTCTGCTTGATGAATAGTTTTAGATTGCGCAATCATGGTAGCTGCATTAATTTTTGCGCGGTATGGGCCAGCAATAAGTTCCGCCGCTTTTAAAAAAATTCCTGCACGTTGTTCCCATGGCATTTGGCTCCATGTTTTTCTTGCTTCTAGCGCTGTCGTAATGGCATCATCAATATGATTTTGCTCTGCTAAGTGGTACGTGCCAACAATATGTTTATGATCGTGGGGTGGCGACATGGTTTTTGTGTTACCAGTGGTTATGTTTTCTCCGTTAATATATAGAGGTACCTCAACTTTACTGTTAAACATTGTCTTATAAGTATTCAAAACAGCATCACGTTCTGGAGATCCAGGCGCATAAGATTTAACAGGTTCGTTAACTGCTATTGGAACATTAAAAAAGCCTTTTCCCATGATTTTCTTGTTTTTGTTAAAAAATTATCAGTGAATTAGCTGCAAATTTAAGAATTATTAAATTACAAAGTGTTACGCATAACCCTTAAAATCGCGTTAAATTTTATAAATGCATGCGCTTTTAATTATGATTTTATCTGGGTTAGGTTGGTTTAGATTTTATTTATTTTTTGTAAGTTGGCACTCCCGTAAGAGACTATTATTTTATGTGTACTGTAACTATTATTCCTAAAGGGAATACTGATTTTATTTTAACATCTAACCGTGACGAAGCTCCAAATCGGATATCTATAACTCCAGAGTTTTATACGGTAGATGCAACCCAAGTGTTGTTTCCAAAAGATGAATTGTCTGGAGGTACTTGGATAGGTATAAGTGAGAAAAAGCGTGTAATTTGTGTATTAAATGGCGGTTTTGAAAAACACGAGCGTAAACCATTATACCGATTAAGTAGAGGTGTGGTAGCAAAACAATTTATGAGTGCTGATGCTATTGTTGCAACTATTACTACTTTTGATTTTAATGATATTGAGCCATTTACAATCGTTATTGCTGATTGGAATAATGGTTTAAAGTTTTTCGAATTAGTTTGGGATGGTCACCAAAAACATTTTACAGAATTACCTTTAGAGCCAAAAATTTGGTCGTCTTCAACCTTGTATGATGCTACTATGAGAACTGAAAGGAAACAATGGTTTGAAGATTTTAAATCTCAACAAGCACTTGATAGTGAGTCATTACTAAAATTTCATAAAACAGCAGGACGTGGTAATGTAGATTACGGTGTTATTATGGATAGAGGTTATGTGAAAACTACAAGTGTAACCCAAATAGAAAAAAGTGCTGAGGTAACAGAGATGCGCTATGAAAACATTTTAAAAGGCGAGCAAACTTCTAAAACCTTTAAAATTTCGCAACCCGTTAATGGCTAATTCAGGTATTATTTTAACCTTGGCATATCCATCAACTACTGTTATGGTTGCTGAGGAGTGGTATTCTCCATTATTACGATTTATAGGTATAGGTAAAAAAAACTATTTACGTGCAGGTCATGCAGCGTTAGTTTTAATTGATAAGTCTACTGGTGTTTTAGAGTATCATGATTTTGGACGTTACATCACACCAGAGCCCAATGGTAGAGTTCGTGGTAAGGATACTGATAACGAATTAGATTTTCCTTTGGTAGCCAAAATTAAACATGATACTATTACAAATATTAACGATATTTTAGAGTTTTTAGCAACCCGCCCTAAATTGACGCATGGTGAAGGTAAATTGGTAGCTTCAGTTTGTAATGCTATAGATTATAAAAAAGCTAGGGCTTACATTACAGATATGCAGCATAAACATTTTATAAGGTACGCAGCCTTTGCAAAACAGGCTTGTAATTGTGCACGTTTTGTAACTGATAGTTTAATTGCTGCGGTAACAGACGCTAAAGTTAAGAAAGATTTAATAAATTCTAAATGGTTTACACCAAGTACAGTGGGTAATGTATTGCTTGCGGATACTGAAAACTATGTATATGAAGTATCTGAAGCAGGTATTATTTCAGAGTTTAAAGGGTCTCAAAAAAGTGAAAATTTACGTTACTTTTTAGATAAATTACCAAACCACAAACCTAATTTTGTTGGGACTTTAGAGCCAAAACATAATACTGTAAAGGTTGAACATGCACAATGGTTAAGCGGCATTGCTGCTGGTGCTTGGTTTGAGTTATATACTACTGAAAATGCAGATGAATATCGATTTAGAAGAATTTCTCCTTATGGGAATATTGACTGTAACGCACTTTTTAAGGTTGATAATGTTACTTTTAATTACGATTTACCTTATGAGTTTGTGCACTACTCTAACTGTAAATTTTTTCATGTGAAACAGAATGACGCAGTTTTTAGATTTGATAGAATACTTAATTAAATAAGTTTGTTGCGTTTTAATTCTTTAAATTTTTTTCGTGCTTATTAAAGTTATTGCGTTCTGCAATTATGCCTATTATTGCACTAATTATAAAGCATAAACTAAAAACTTTAATAATTGTTATTGAAAATGTAAATCTATTATCTGCAAATTTAAATATCGCATTATTACAGCAAACGGAAGTGCCCAGAGTAGTAAACTGTGTTTTGCAATAAATTTAACTTTGTTTTTTCTTACTAACCTCCATTTTTTATAAAAGTTTATTTGTTTTGTTTGTAGCATTGATAAGCATATTTATACATAAAAATACGAAATTTTGGTAGTAAAGTTTAATTTTCTTATGTGTCAGAGATAGTAGCGATATCTTCTATACGTGCATTAGTAGACGAAAGATGTAAAAAACTATTAGTACTTTAAAAGATGAGATTTAAAACAAGTTCTAGGTTACTACGCAAAACAGAAATATATATTGAAAAGCCCGATTTAATCCTATGAGCTTTACCTGCCTGAGATACCGCAGGTAAGTATGCGCCCTAGTTTATAGCAAAAGGTGCGCTTAATCTAAACGTGGGGATAGTAACTTGAAATTTTTTGGTGGTAGTAAAATTTACCATATTGTAGTGGCCTTGCATTGCGCCAAACGGGGATGTGAGCAAACAGCCAGATGTATAGGTGTGAGATTCGCCTGGTTTTAATACAGGTTTTTGCCCTATAACGCCTTCACCATTTACGGTTTCTACATGGTTTAAAGCATCTGAAATTTCCCAGTGTCGTGCATACAATTGTACAGAGTCCTTGCTTTGGTTTTCTATAGTAATAGTATAGCCAAAGGCGTACTGTATTTTATAGTTTTTATAAAACGAGCCTTCGAAGGTGGTTTCTACCGAAATTTTTATGCCTTTTGTTACTTGTTGCACCATGTTAAGGATTGATATACAATACTTTTAAAGCGCTAAAATAAGGATTTTTAAATGTTGAATCTTTAAAAAAGCGTTAAATACAGACTAATTGGTAATATTTACCGATGAAATTTCGTTGAAGCCTACAATTCTGTCGTATCTAGCGCCCAAATCACGGTAATAAACGAGTACTTTATAGTTGTTTTCGGTTTGCCAGAAGTTACCGCTTATACGTCCTTCATCTAAAGTGCCATCAGCATTTGCAACAACATATTTATAGTTGTAAAACCCTTGTTTAAGTTTAAAGTGTCCTTTGTAAATTCTGCCTTCGGGATAATAGTCCATTCTATTATAATCTTCTAAAGCATAGTTATTAAAATTACCATATACATAAATAGTTTCACCATTTAATAATTCTGGATATTGTAATGAAAAGTGAACATTAACATAATCGGCTTCTACATCTAGATCTTCTCGATCTATAGCGGTAATTTTAAATTGCCCATTAATATCAGGGTTGTAGGTGTATGGTAGTTCTGCTCTAGATATATTGGTAAATAAATAACTATGATAAATATCTTTTAATTCTATATACTGCACACCCATAGAGGCTGCTCTTACATCTTTGGTTTCAAAAAATAAATACTCGTTTCCGCCAGGGAAAGCAGTTTCGTTTACATAACGATATATTAGCTTATTACCAATAGTGTATTGGGGTTTTACATCTGTTATGGCTGTATTTAAATTTCTATTTTGAATGATAAGTGTTTTTATAGTTTGAAGCGGATTATTAATTTGGGAATTTGTGGATATCTCAATATCTACAGTTTGCATATAATCGATGGTTTGAACATCGCGAGAGCGTTTAATGCTAATACCAGGAGTTACAATATCTTCATAAACCATAAGTTTTCTTGAAAACACCAATTCGTCATCTCTGTCAAATATAGAAATAAGGTAATTGCCAGAAACTGTTAATGCTCGAGTTTGCGCATTGGGCACCGTTAGTTTATAGTGAGAATACATCTCAAAAGTATTAAAAGAGTTACGATAGTCTTGTATTCTAAAATTATCAACACCTAACAGGAATTCTGTTCGAACTAAAACAGATTCTGTCCAATCGTAATCATAGTGTTCTATCTTATAATAAAAGTCAGGTTCGTTAGCCACTAAAGCATCAAATTCTAGATAAAATGTTTCTCCTAGTTTTAAAATAGGTAATTCGCCTAAATTACTGTTTGTACTTTTAAATGTAATGGATTTGATATATTCTGGAGGATTAACTTCGTTTACCTGAGCTTGCAGATGTAAACAAATACAAAATATCCCGATAAAAAAAGAAAACTTATAGTGCATATAAATCATTTTTGTAAAGATAAACAAAATTGATGCCGAAAGCTTTACAAGCGTTAATACTTGTAAATTTCTATTAATTTTTTGTGGTAACTGTTTTTTAGTTCGTATTTTTGCACCGATTTTTTAGACAACTAATTTCAACAAAAGAAAATATGTCAAACGACATTCGCATTAAGAAAGGTCTAGATATAAAACTTAAAGGTTTAGCTGAAAAAACCACTGAGACAGCGGTATTGAGCAATTTTTATGTTTTAAGACCTGAAGATTTTCACGGCGTAATTCCTAAATTAATTTCTAAAGTTGGCACAAAAGTAAAAGCAGGAGAACCTGTGTTTTATGACAAATCTAACGAAAACATCAAATTTGTTTCTCCAGTTTCTGGTGAAATTATAGAGATTGCTCGTGGTGCCAAACGTAAAATTTTAGAAATAAAAATTCAAGCTGATAAAACACAGGTTTTCCAAGACAATGGTAAGTTTGATGTCGATGTTGCAAAACCAGAAGCGGTTAAAGCACATTTATTAGCAAGCGGACTGTGGCCATTTGTAAAGCAAAGACCTTACGATGTTATTGCAAATCCAGAAAAAGCGCCTAAAGCTATTTTTATTTCGGGATACGCAAGTGCACCATTAGCAGCAGATTTAGATTATGTGCTACAAGGAAAAGAAGCTGAGTTACAAGCGGCAGTATTAGCACTTGGTAAATTAACAGAAGGGCAAGTTCATGTATCGGTTGGTGAAAGTGCTAACTCTCCATTAGCCGGTTTGTCTGGTGTTTCTGTGCATAAAGTATCTGGTCCTCATCCGGCAGGAAATGTTGGAACTCTAATTAATAAAGTAGACCCAATAAACAAAGGAGAGACAGTTTGGACTGTTAATGCCCAAGATTTAGTAATTATTGGAGAACTTCTTTTAACAGGTAATTTTAATGCTGAGCGTATTGTGGCTTTAGCAGGTTCTGAAGTAAAAGCACCTCGTTATTTTAAAACTAAATTAGGTAGTGAAGTAGCTACTATGATTTATGATAAAGGTCTTGAAAAAGATGCTAATGCTAGAATTATTTCTGGCAACGTGTTAAGTGGAAAAGAAATAAAACCAGATGGGTATTTGGATTATTATAGCAATGTAATCACTATTATTCCAGAAGGAGACGATTATGAATTTTTTGGATGGAACAAGCCAGTATTTAATAAGATTTCTACATCAAGAGCATTAACGTTTTCATGGCTAAATCCTAAAAAGGCTTACGATTTAAATACCAATACAAATGGAGAACATCGTGCTTTTGTAACTACGGGAACTTTTGAGAAAGTATTTCCTTTAGATATATACCCAATGCAAATTTTAAAAGCATGTATGTATCAAGATTTAGATGAAATGGAAGCTTTAGGTATGTATGAAGTTGCTCCTGAAGATTTTGCCTTAACAGAATTTGTTTGTGTGTCTAAACAACCACATCAAAAAATAATAAGAGAAGGTTTAGATTTAATGCTTAAAGAAATTGGATAATTATTCATTGAGTAACGAAATCAAAAATAACATTTTATTCATTTAACCAAGTGAAATGAAAAATATTACAAGATGGGTTTAAAAGAAAATTTACATCAGTTTAAGGAAAAAAATAAAGATAAAAAATGGATACCTGCGTTTAATGCAATTCATACATTTTTATACTTGCCTAATGAAACCACTCATGGTGGTACACACATTAAGGTTGCTGACGATTTAAAACGTACAATGAATACTGTGATTATGGCTTTAGTGCCATGTTTAATATTTGGTATGTACAATGCAGGATATCAACACTACTTAGCTTTAGGAGAAATAGAAAGTGCAGAAGGTTTTTTAGGAGCTTCATTCTGGACACTAGATAACTTAATTGTAGGATTATGGCAGGTGTTACCACTTGTAGTCGTGTCTTATGGTGTTGGTTTAGCGGTAGAATTTGTTTTTGCTATTATTAAAGGTCATGAAGTAGAGGAGGGTTACTTAGTAACAGGAATGTTAGTGCCTCTTATTGTACCTGTAGATATTCCATTATGGATGCTTGCAGTAGCAGTAATTTTTGGAGTAGTGATTGGTAAAGAAGTGTTTGGTGGTACAGGAATGAATATTCTTAATCCAGCATTAACTATTAGAGCATTTTTATTCTTTGCATATCCAACTTGGATGTCTGGAGATAAAGTTTGGGTTCATGGTGCTGTAGAAAGAGACCAAATGATTGCTGATGGCGCTAACTTAGATGCTATTTCTGGTGAAACTATATTGGGGTCATACGCTCAAAATAATTCTGTAGTTTATGATTATTGGGATATGTTTTGGGGTATTATTCCTGGTTCTGTAGGAGAAACTTCAAAATTCCTAATCATAATTGGTGCGTTATTCTTAATTTTTACGAAAATTGGAAGCTGGAGAATTATTGTATCCACACTAATAGGCGCATTAGTAATGGGACTAATATTTAACGGTGTTGTAGATGCGGGTTGGATTGGTGAATCAAGTAAATTTTATGGATTAATGAGTGTGCCGTTTTGGCAACATTTAATAATTGGTAGTATTTTATTTGGCGCTGTATATATGGCAACAGATCCTGTTACGGCATCGCAAACCAATAAAGGGAAATGGATTTATGGTTTTTTAATAGGATTTATCTCTATTATGATTCGCGTATTTAATCCAGCTTATCCAGAAGGTGTGTTTTTAGCAATATTATTAATGAATGTATTTGCACCAACTATTGATCATTACGTGGTTCAAGGTAATGTGAAAAAACGAATGAAGCGTTTAAAAGTTAAAACTGCTTAATTATGGAAAAAAGAACAGATAAAAATTCATATACTATCATATTTGCAATAGGTATGGTATTGGTTGTTGGGTCTTTGTTGGCTTATTTAGCGTCATCACTTAAACCACAAATTAGTGAAAATCAAAGACTAGAGAAACAACAAAATATCCTATATGCTATGGGTATTAATGATAATGACGAAACGAGTGCAGTTTTTATTTCAACAGATAAAGCGCCAGAGGCATTCACCAATAATATAAACGATCAAATTGTAATAACAATTGATGCAGATGGCAAGGTTATAAAAAATCAAACTCGCGATGAGTATTTTAATGAAACCAAGCAAGAGCCATATTTGATTGATATTAAAAAGCAAAAAAGTAATGCTAAAAGTGGTGAATCTAGAAAATTACCGTTATTTATTGGTAAAAACGCCAAAGGAAAAATGGTTTATGTAGCTCCCATTTATGGAAAAGGTCTTTGGGACGCCATTTGGGGTTACATAGCAATGGATGAGAATATGGTAGTGCAAGGTGCTTATTTTGACCATAAGGGTGAAACGCCTGGACTTGGTGCTAATATTAAGCAACGTTATTTTATGGATGATTTTTATGGTGAACATTTACTCACTGAAAATGGAGCTTTTAAAGGTATTACCGTTGCAAAAGGAAATGCAGATCCAAAGAATAATGATAAAATGGATAATGAAGTAGATGCCATAGCGGGAGCTACAATTACAGGCGACGGAGTTTCAGCCATGATTAAAAGCGACTTGAAACTATATAAGCCCTATTTTGATAATTTAAAAGGTAACTAAAAACTATGGGATTACTTTCAAAAAAAGACACGAAGTTAATTACTGATCCATTAGCTGATAATAACCCTATCACTATTCAGGTTTTAGGTATATGTTCAGCATTGGCAATTACTGCAGAGTTAGAAGCATCTATTGTAATGTCAGTTTCAGTATTATTTGTAATGGGCGTAGGTAATGTTGTTATCTCTTTAATGAGAAACATTATTCCTTCAAAAATTAGAATTATAGCACAACTTATTGTTGTAGCAACCTTAGTAATTATTGTAGATTTAGTACTAAAAGCTTTTGCCTACGAATTGAGTAAAACTTTATCAGTATTCGTTGGACTTATTATTACTAATTGTATAATTATGGGGCGCTTCGAGGCATTTGCATTAGGTAATGGCCCATGGCGATCGTTTTTAGATGGTATAGGAAACGCTTTAGGATATGCAGTAATATTGATTATGGTAGGCTTCTTTAGAGAGCTTCTAGGTTCTGGAACCTTATTAGGTATTCCAGTATTAGGAGATCCTATAGAAAAAACAGGATTATACGCTATAGGTTATGAAAATAACGGATTTATGCTTTTATCACCAATGGCATTAATTGTTGTAGGAATTATTATTTGGGTACAACGTACAAGAAATAAATCATTAGTAGAAGATTAAGAGATATGGAACACGTAGAATTATTTTTTAAATCGATATTTATAGATAACATGGTATTCGCAACCTTTTTAGGTATGTGTTCTTACCTAGCAGTATCTAAAAAAGTAAGTACAGCAGTTGGATTAGGTGCAGCTGTAATTTTTGTATTAGCTATAACAGTGCCTTTAAACTGGCTATTAGATCAATATTTATTACAACCTGGAGCCTTAACTTGGTTAGGTCCAGAATATATAGACTTCGATTTAAGCTTTTTATCCTTTATCATGTTTATTGCAACAATTGCAACCATGGTACAGTTAGTTGAAATTGTAGTAGAGAAGTTCTCACCATCATTATACAACTCACTAGGTATATTTTTACCACTTATTGCTGTTAATTGTGCAATTTTAGGTGGTTCGTTATTTATGCAATCTCGCGAAATAGCAACTCTTGGGCTAGCTACTACCTATGGAATAGGTTCAGGTATTGGTTGGTTTTTAGCAATTTTAGCTATAGCAGCTATTAGAGAAAAAATTAGATACTCAAGTGTACCACCTGCATTAAGAGGCTTAGGTATTACCTTTATAATTACAGGTTTAATGGCAATTGGTTTTATGAGTTTTGGTGGCATGTTAACAGGCGGTGATGAAGAAGCAGCTAAAGAAGATAAGGTTGTTGAAACAGAAGTGATAGAGAATACCTCTAAGGATAAAGTAGTAGCTAACAACATATTAATAAATAAGTAACATGATATTAGCAGCAGGAACGTTAGGAACAGTATTAGCAACAGTAACAGCTTTTTTAGTGATTACGTTGTTACTAGTGGCTTTACTTCTATTTGTAAAGCAAAAATTATCACCATCGGGTCCAGTAAAGATTACGATTAATGGTGAAAAAGAAATTGAAGTAGCATCGGGTGGTACATTGTTGTCTACACTTGGAGGGAACAAAATCTTCTTACCATCTGCTTGTGGAGGTGGCGGAACATGTATTCAATGTGAATGTCATGTCTTAGAAGGCGGTGGTGAAGCGTTGCCTACTGAAACACCTCATTTCTCAAGAAAAGAGCTGAAACATGGTGCACGATTAGCTTGCCAAGTTAAAGTAAAACAAGATATGAATATTACCATACCTGAAGAGGTTTTTGGTATTAAAAAATGGGAAGCTACCGTTGTTAGAAATTATAACGTAGCCTCTTTTATTAAAGAATTTGTAGTTGAAATCCCAGAAGATATGGGATATAAAGCTGGTGGGTATATTCAAATCGAAATTCCTGAGTGTGAAATTAAGTATCAAGATATAGACATTACAGCACATCCAGAGGAACACGATACTCCTGATAAATTTCAGGCAGAGTGGGATAAATTTGGTTTATGGCCATTAATTATGAAGAACGGTGAAACTGTTGAAAGAGCCTATTCTATGGCGTCTTATCCAGCAGAGGGTCGTGAGATCATGCTAAATGTTCGTATTGCAACGCCACCATGGGATCGTTCTAAAAACTGTTGGATGGATGTAAACCCAGGTGTAGCATCATCATATATATTTGCGCAAAAACCAGGCGATAAAGTAACTATTTCAGGACCTTACGGTGAATTTTTTATCAACGAGTCTGAAAGTGAAATGCTTTACGTAGGTGGTGGTGCAGGAATGGCACCAATGCGTTCTCACCTATACCACTTATTCAAAACTTTAAAAACAGGAAGAAAAGTAACATATTGGTATGGTGGACGCTCTAAACGTGAGTTATTCTATTTGGATCATTTTGAACAATTAGAAAAAGAGTTTCCAAACTTTAAATTCTATTTGGCGTTATCTGAACCAATGGAAGAAGATAATTGGAAAGTAAAAGAGGATATTGATGCGTCAGGAGACGGTTTTGTAGGGTTTATTCATAATTGTGTAATAGATAATTATTTAAGCAAGCATGAGTCGCCAGAAGATATAGAATTATATTTTTGTGGGCCACCGTTAATGAATAAGGCTGTTCAAAAAATGGGTGAAGATTTTGGTATCCCAGATGAGCATATTAGATTCGATGACTTTGGAGGTTAAACTTCAGAATGATATAAAATAAAAACCAACTCAATTAGAGTTGGTTTTTTTATGTTTGAACTTAATTTAAATTATACGAGTTGATATTTAGGTTTTTCATTTTCAACTTCAAATAATCTCGTATAATCCATTATATTTTTCACACCATCTAATTCACAGATAAATTCAATAACTGCCGCTAAACCCTCAAAAAGGATGTTTTTATCAGTAGAGTTGTCTGGTTTACTGTTTTCATAATGTAAGGGCACTTGAAACCCACAAGCTTTTAAAAATGTATGCTCAATTTTAAGTAATTCTAACGGTGTATATCCGTTAAATGTTCTACCTAAGTTTTGATGCACCTTACCAACGTAATTTAGCACTAAGCTTCCATGGCTGTCGGATAAATGTTTCCAGCTATCCGTATTGTCTAAAATATTACCTACTGCACACTGCTGGCAACATTCAGGGTAAAGTGTATTGTTATGAAAAGCAGTATATAGTTTTTGTATAGCAGCTTCTAGTCGTGGTGAAGTTTTCATAAAACAAATTTTTTACTTCAAGTTACTAATTTTTTTAAATTTAGCTATTAAATTAATTTTAAAATTTTCTAGTATCATACGAAAGTTAACTTTTAAATCGTTGTTTTTAGTATGAAGAGAGTTTTGTTTTTCGTTCTTTTTACCGTCATAGTTGGTGCACTAGTTTACATATATCAACCAATTAAAACCACACCAAATGCAATAGTATCTGTTGTAAAACCCTCTAGTCTTTTAAATAGGGATAGTTTAACCATAAAATCTAGAGTTAATGTTCCTAAAGGCTATAAAAGAGTAGCCTATGCAAAAGGTTCATTTCAAGACTATCTAAGAAATTATAAATTAAAACCTTCTGGCACCAAAATCATAAACTACGATAACTCCGAGTACTTTTGGCAACAAGGTCATATTGGAATTTTAGATGTTCCTGTACCAAAAAATGGCTTGCAACAATGCGCCGATGCTTTAATACGGGTACGAAGTGAATACTTGTGGGATAGTAATAGAAAACATGAGATAGGTTTTAATTTTACCTCAGGTCATTATTGCTCTTGGACAAAATATGCTGAAGGATACAGGCCAAAAATTAAAGGTAATAAAGTTACATTTCATAAAATGGCTTCTAAAAACAATTCAAAAGCAAATTTTTACAAGTATTTAAATTTAATTTATACCTATTCTGGAACCTTGTCTCTTTATCACGAGCTTCCCAAGATTAATAACGTTAAAAATCTTAAAATTGGAGATATGCTTATTATTGGTGGATCACCAGGACACATTGTAATGATTTGTGATGAAGTTGTAAATACCCAAGGCGATAAATTATTTTTACTCTTCCAAGGTAATACTCCAGCCCAAAGTGTGCATTTGGTTAAAAATTTAGAAGACCATAATATTTCTCCATGGTATCATTTACAAAAGGATGCTGTTATACCAGTGTCTAACTATACGTTTTATGATTCTAAGTTTGTAAGGTTTAAATAAAGAGATTTTGTTTTCTATATTATAACAATGTTTATGTATACGATCCCTCAAATTTAAGACCTATCTTACAGCATCAAAATTTTTGATAATATAAAGTAATACTAAAGTTTTATAAGCATTTATAGTATTTTTGCAATATGAGTAAACCACTTTCTAAACAAGAATTACATAACCTTGCAATGAACCATGTTGGAGAAGATTTAGAGCAACGCGGTTTTGAGTTTGTTGCTATAAATAGTAAGTTGAAAAAGCACCCACAGTTTGTTTGTATAGATAAAAACAGTCAGTATTTTTTTGTGGTAGTTCGTGCAGTTGTTTTACCAGAAAACCCTAATAATTACGATATTGTTTGGATGGAATCTTTTAAAAAACATGCTTTTGAGAAAGAGGCTAAAGTCTTGTATGCTGGAGTTGGTTTAGGTAACCCCAATGGAGAGGATTTACCGTTATATTTAAATGAAGACTATTTAATTGAGTACAACGGAATCCAATATATAGATTCAAATTTAAATTAAATGAAAAGATTTTTCTATTACGTTTCGATCTTCACTTTTGTTATGTCATGTAAGACAGAACAAAAACAAAGTACAAAAGAACTTGAAAATATAAAGTTATCAGGGGTGGTTTTTGGTACATCGTACAAGGCTATTTATAGTTCTGAAGTAGATTATACAAATCAATTTGACAGCTTATTTGCTGTAATTAACACATCATTATCTACATATATTTCTGACTCTGATATTTCAAAAATAAATAGAAATGAAGATGTAGTAATTGACAAACACTTTGAAAATGTATTTTTAAAATCAAAAGAAATTTTTAAAAGGACAAATGGTTTTTTTGATCCCACTATAGGTGATGTGGTCAATGCTTGGAATTTTGGAGCAAATAAGAATAAATTTATTACAGATAGTGTTACAATTGAAAATTTGATGACATCAGTCGGGTTTAATAAAGTGACGTTGATAGATAAAAAGATAGTAAAACAACCAAATGCATATTTAGAATTTAATGCTATAGCTAAAGGCTACGGTGTTGATGTTATTGCTCAATTTTTAGAGAATAAAAATATTAGTAATTATTTAATAGAAATTGGGGGTGAAATTCGTGTTAAGGGTAAAAACAAAGAAAAAGATAAACCATGGCGCGTAGGTTTAGATGAGCCAAGATTTGATGGAGATCAATCGGTTTTTAAAGCTATAAGTTTGAAAGATGAAGCTATGGCAACATCAGGGACTTATCGAAAATTTAAAGTTGATGAAGATGGTAATAAGTATGCGCATATTATTAATACAAAAACTGGCTATCCTACAAAGACAAATATTTTAAGTGTGTCTGTAATAGCTGAAGATTGTATGACTGCCGATGGGTATGCTACTGCTTTTCAGGCTATGGGACTTGATGGCGTTAAACCCTTTTTAGAAAACAACATAAAACTTAAAGCTTTTTTGATTTTTGAAAATGATAATAATGAGTTAGAAACTTTAACATTAAATGGCTTTCCAGAATAGATGATAAAGATAATTGTGACTTATCGATAAAAAAAGTGTCTTATAAATAGCTATTGATCATTTAATTATAAAGAAGTTGCTCTAATATTATATTAAAGCAACTTTTTTTATTTATAAACTACAGGAATGATTTCACCTTTTGCCAAACAATATTTTTTTATCACATCCGCGGAAAGCATAGCTGTATAGTCAACTTCGGTAACCTTAAAACCTACGTCTCGAAGCATATCAAAATAATCAATACCGTAAATACGCACATGGTCGTATTGTCCAAATATTTTAGCACGTTCTTTTTTGTCAGTAATAGTATTATCCTCAAAAGTAACGTCCCGATTTAAATCTTGCGGAATTTGAAAAACACCATAACCACCAGGTTTCATAACTCTGTATAATTCTTGCATTGCTTTAGTGTCATCTGGAATATGCTCTAACACGTGGTTGCAAAGGATGATATCATAACTATTATCTTCAAACGGTAGGTTGCAAATATCGGCTTTTACATCAGCAATAGGTGATACTAAATCTGTGGTGGTATAATCCAGATTATCTAGTTTTCTAAATCGTTTTAAAAAACATTGTTCTGGAGCAAAATGTAGTACCTTTTTGTTTGATGAGAAAAAATCAGTTTCATTTTTCAAGTAAAGCCATAATAATCTATGACGTTCTAAAGACAGAGTGGAAGGCGATAATACATTGCTACGCTGCGTGCCATAACCATAAGGTAAAAAGGTTCTAAAACTCTTGCCATCTATGGGGTCTGTGAATTTATTTCCTTTTAAAAAGAATACTAAAATTGGGCGTACAATATAGCTTAACCTAATTAGTAGGGGTCTGGGGACTAGATTTAGAGTTAATTTGAAGAGTTTCTTCATAAGAAACTTAAAGCATTAAAGCCTCTTGTCTAAATTCAATTTCTTCATCAGATGTAATACCTAAAGCCTCATAAATATATGCAAATGTTGAGAGTAGTTCTGGTTTACCGTCCAATAGCGCTACATCATGTTCAAAATGAGCCGATGGTAAATTATCTAAAGTAGTTATTGTCCAACCATCACTGTGCTGTTTTATTCGTTGTGTCCCCATATTAATCATAGGCTCAATAGCCACAACCATACCTTCAATAAATTTTTTACCGCGTCCTCTACGTCCATAATTTGGCATTTCTGGAGCTTCATGCATTTTTTTACCTAAACCATGACCTACTAATTCTCTTACTACACCATATCCTTGGGCTTCACAATGGTGTTGAATTGCATAACCAACATCACCAACACGATTATTTAATTTAAATTCTCTTATGCCAACATATAGAGATTCTTTAGTGGTTTTTAGTAGTTTTTCTACCTCAGGAGTTATTTCTCCAACAGGAAATGTGTAGGCATGATCGCCATAAAATCCGTTTTTAAGTGCGCCACAGTCTATAGAGATAATATCACCTTCAACCAAGGGGTTGTTATTAGGAATACCATGTACTACTTGAGAGTTTGGACTCATACATAGCGTATTTGGAAAATCGTATAAACCTAAAAATCCTGGTATAGCACCTTGATCTCTAATACATTCTTCTGCAATTTTATCTAGTTGTAAAGTAGTAACACCAGGTTTAATAACTTTAGCAATTTCACCTAATGTTTTAGAAACTATTAATGCACTTTCGCGCATAAGTTCTATTTCTTCTCTAGTTTTTGTTTTAATCATTTTTTAAAAAAATCTAAAAACCCTTTTTTCTTTTTATATACTAAAGGTTTTGCATCACTTTCGGTAAGTAGTTGATATATTTCTCCCCAACCGTAAAAACCGCCAACGTTTCTATCATCAATAAATAAATCAGCATTTATTTTTCTACTAATATCGTCGGTATACTGCTCTTCAGGGAAACTTCTGTTTACGGCATAAAATTTAATGCCATTATCTTCACAAAATTTAATGGCTTCGTCTAATCTGTCTCCGCACCTGTAAGTCCATAAAATTAGCCGATGCCCTTCTTCTTGTAACTTCTTTAAAGTTTCAAAAGCAAACATTTGTGGCTTACCAATTCTTGGGTAAGCGTCTTCTACAATGGTGCCATCAAAATCAACGGCTATTAGTAGTGTATCAGTAAAATTCATTCAACTTAGGGATTTATTGTTGCAAAGGTAATTATTTTTAGTTATTTGCTTAAACCAATGGATGTTGCGTCATTGCAGTAGGTTGCTCAACACCAATAAGCTTTAAAATGGTAGGTGCTACATCGCCTAAAATACCATCTTTTATTGTTTTTAAATCATTATCAATTAAAATTAAAGGTACAGGATTTGTAGTATGTGCCGTATTAGGAGACCCATCAGGATTTATCATGGTTTCGCAATTGCCATGATCTGCAATTAATAGCGTAGTGTAATCATTTTGTAAAGCCATGGTTACTACTTCTTTCACACATGTATCTACAGCTTCACAAGCTTTAATAGCAGCCTCCATTACACCTGTATGCCCCACCATATCACCATTTGCAAAATTTAAACATACAAAATCTACATCGCCTTTTTGTAATTCAGGAATAAGCGCATCTTTTAATTCAAAAGCACTCATTTCTGGTTTTAAGTCGTAGGTAGCAACTTTAGGAGAATTTCTCAAAATGCGTTGTTCGCCTTCAAAAGGTTCTTCTCTACCACCGGAAAAGAAAAACGTTACATGTGGGTATTTTTCAGTCTCAGCAATGCGTATTTGTTTTTTATTGTGCTTTTCCAAAACCTCACCTAGGGTTTCGCTTAAGTTATCTTTATTAAAAATTACATTAATATTTTTGTACTCATCATTGTAGTTGGTAAGTGTAACATAATGTAAATCTAATGGTTTCATATCGTATTCAGGGAAGCTTTTTTGCGATAAAACCTCTGTTAACTCACGACCTCTATCGGTTCTAAAGTTGAAGAAAATTATAACATCTCCTTCTTTTATTTTCGTTAAAGGTATGTTGTTGTCATCAACAGCAATAATTGGTTTAATAAATTCATCTGTAATATCATTTGCATAATTAGTTTTAATTGAAGCTACAATATCTTTAGATGTTTCTCCTTTAGTATGAACTAATGCATCATACACTAATTTTATACGTTCCCAGCGTTTATCTCTATCCATGGCATAATAACGTCCAGAAATAGTAGCTATTTTAGTGTTGGTGTTTTGTATGTGAGATTGAAGTTGCTCTACAAAACTAGCACCAGATTTTGGGTCTACATCGCGTCCATCAGTAAAACCATGAACATAAGAATTTTTAACACCTGCATCTTCTGCAGCATCAATTAAACCCTTAATATGGTTGATATGCGAATGTACACCACCATCACTTAATAATCCTAAAAAATGTACGTCTTTAGTGTTAGATTTTGCATAGTTGAAAGCATCTACTAAAACCTGTTCTTTGTTTATGGTTTTATTTTCAACAGCTAAATTTACTTTAACTAAATCTTGATATACAATTCTACCGGCACCAAGATTCATATGGCCTACTTCGCTGTTTCCCATTTGGCCCTCAGGCAAGCCTACATGTAAACCATCAGTTCTAAGGGATGCGCTTGGGTAATTTGTGTATAAACTATCAATAAATGGTGTGTTTGCATTATCTATTGCAGAAACTTTTGGGTCAGGTGATTTCCCCCAACCATCAAGTATCATAAGGATGGTTTTTTTGTTCATTTTTATTGGTTTGATTTTGTAAACAAATATAAGGATTTTAAGGTACTAGAGACGCGAATGTTACTTAAAAACTAATAGGCTTTAGAGGTGTTAATTCAGTAATTTGAAGTTTATTATCCAAGCTAAATAATCATAAAAAACGTTAAAAAATGGTAAATAATAGTTTTTAATGTAACAAACTTATTTTTTTATCGTCTCTTAAGTGTAATCAAAAAACAAATCATAAATTAAATCTTTCATCATGAAAAAAACAATCATTATTTCCGCAATCGCATTATGCTTTTCAATTGTTAGTATAAATGCTAAAACTTCATTCGAACCAACAAAAACTTACAATACTCAGTCTATTAGTAAGGTGAGTCCATTTTGTGTTTCTATAGCTAAAGGCGATATAGTTACAGTAAAAAAACTCATAGAGTTGGGTGCAAATGTAAACGAAAAGTCTAATGGAATGACGCCAGCAATGTATGCAGCAAAATTTAATCGCTGCGACATTTTAAAATTATTAATTGCTAAAGGTGCTAAGCTTAAAGTGAAATCTACAAAAGGCATGACAGCTATTAAGTATGCTAAGTTGCATAAAGCCGTAGATGCAGAAAAGGTTTTAAATAGCGCTTTAGCAAAAAAGAAAAAATAATTATAAGCTATTAATTATTTTGAGTTAGTCACTCTATAAAGCCCTTGTAAGAGGGCTTTATTATTTTATAAACCCCTATATTTTTCTATAGCTTCTTGTATTTTTTCTATCCTATTATCAGGATCTGGATGCGTGCTTTTAAACTCAGGAACACGGTTTGGACCTGCAGCATCTTTTAATATCTTCATAACACCAATCATTTCTTCTGGGTTATAACCTGCTCTAATCATAAATTTAACGCCTAATTCATCACTTTCTAATTCATCATCACGTCCGTTAGTTAATAGTTTTTGCTGACCAATACCACCAACTAAACCGCCCATGTCTGCACCAACAGAACCTGCGGTTGCTAACCCTTGCCAGTACTCGCTTTCTGCAATGCGTTCTGCACTATGTCTTCCTAAAACATGTCCTATTTCATGACCTAAAACGCCTGCTAGTTGGTCTTCATTCTGGAGTTTTTCCATTAAAGCATAAGTAATAAAAATTTGCCCTCCAGGTAAAGCAAAAGCATTAATAGTTCTAGGGTCACTTAGTAAATGAAACTCATATTCATAAGGTGTTTCTCTAGCAACACTGCTATTTACAAGTTTATTGCCAACATTATCAACCAAAGCCTGTAACTTAGTGTCAGGATGCAAACCACCATGCTGTTGTGCCATTTGTGGGGCGTTTTGTATGCCAATAGCAATCTCTTTATCAGCGCTCATAGATATGGTCTGCATTCTACCGGTATATTGATTTTCTTCACGCTGGCTGCAACGTTTTAAAACAAAAAATATAGCAATGGCTGCACCAATAAGTAACCTTATTTTAAAATTTTTTCCTCTCATTTTAGATGGTTTTAGGGTATTAAATTACAAAATTTGGTTTATATGTTTTTTTCTACTCAATAAGTATCAAAATATCACGTAAACTCTTGTTATAAATTTTTATACATTATGTAGTGTAGCCCTATCTCAGGAATTTCAAAAGCATCTCCAACAGTTTTATACCCATTACGGTTATAAAAATTAGTAGCAATACGTCTTGCGTTACACCAAATTAAATCTACATTTTTAGCTTTTAATATTTGTTCTCCAGCATTTAGTAATAGGTTTCCCAAGCCCTTTCCTTGATACAACTTATCAATAGCCATTCCTCTCAGTTGGTATTGCTGTGTACTTGTAAATACATCGTTATTCGTTTTCATAAAAGATAAAACACCAACTATAGCCTTTTCACGAAATAATCCTAAATGAATAGTGGTCGTTAAATCATCACCATTAAAAGCACAAGTTTCTATGGGTTTTCCTGTTCTTAAAACAGCGTGTCTTACAGGGTAAGTTTCTTGTGCAGTTATTTGTTGTGTTGTAAAATGTGCTGGAGTCTTCATTTTAGGCGTTATATGTCACTTTCAAACATATAAAATTAATTGTAACCAATTTATGTATCTTCACTTTAAAAAATGCAAATGGACTATAATTTTAAAATTCTTAATAAAACAGAGATACTAAAAGTTGTACCCTTGGTTGAAGCATTAAATGATTTTAATGTGCCAAAAGCTATACTAAACATCCGGTTTTTAGAAATGGCAGAACAAAATTATGAGTGTGCTGTAATATGCAACAACAATACTATTATAGGCGTATGCGGTTTATGGTTTTGTACAAGACATTATGCAGGAAAAACGGTAGAGGTAGACCATGTTTATATAGAAGAAAACCATAGAGGCAAAGGTTTGGGTAAACAATTTTTTAAGTGGATTTATAATTACGTAAAAACCAAAGCATGCAACACTGTAGAGTTAAATACCTATGTTGCCAATTATCCGTCACATAAATTTTATTATAACGAGGGGTTTGAAATTCTGGGCTACCACTTTTTAAAGAAATTATAATTTTTTTGTTTTATAATGCAGAGTTTACATATATTTGTCGCCGCTAATGCGGGAGTAGCTCAGTTGGTAGAGCGTCAGCCTTCCAAGCTGAATGTCGCCAGTTCGAACCTGGTCTCCCGCTCAAAAAGGCTTCATCAAAAACGGATGAGGTCTTTTTTTTTGATTAAATATTTTTGGCGCTACCACAAGGGTCGGGCTTTACACTATATCTTTTCCTCGTGCCTCACAAAAGGATGCCGTTTCAATCCCTAGCGCACCCATCCGCATAAGTTAGTTTTTAAACCCATATCACAGGTTATCAATTTAAATCATTAAGAAACGTACCTGTAGGTAGTTCATAAGGCGGTTTGTTGTATTCAAAAATTCTAGCAGAAAGCGCTCCCTTTAAAGTAATAGCTTCATTTTCAACCAACAACCAGCTACCTTCTCGTAAACCAACAACAGGTGGCGTATTGTGATAATGAAACTCCTTAATTCTAGTCTCGCGTGTTTCGCCCATATGTTTGCTATTTGCATCTGCATCTAGATAATGCGGATTTATATTAAAAGGTAACAACCCCAAGGCATTAAAACTCGGTGGGTACATTATTGGCATATCATTTGTGGTTTTTATAGTTAAACCGCAAATATTACTACCAGCACTTGTGCCTAAATAAGGCGTACCAGTATTAATAGCTTTTTTTAAAGGCACCATTAAATTATGTTTATAAAGTTGGCTTAATAAAACAAACGTATTACCACCACCAGTAAAAATACCGTCTGCTTTTTCAATAGCTATTTGGGGGTTTTCAAACGTGTGAAGTCCAACAATGTTTTTACCAATTTTTGCAAATGCAGCACTAGCAATTTTAGTGTAATCGTTATGCGATATCCCACTTGGTCTCGCATAAGGCACAAAAATTATAGTTTTAATATTTTTAAATAGTACAGATAATTCATCTAAAATATACTCTAAATACCCACTACCATGAGTGGTAGACGTACTTGCAATAATCATTTTTTTCATATTGAATATTATAAGGTATAAAGCTAATTAATTTTTTAACAAATATTAAGAATTGTATCTATTAGAAAACCAGTTTTAAGTCGTATTTTTAGTAAAAAGAAAAGATTGCTCAATTGAATAATAGTAATACTTTTGAAAAAAAATCAACCTATGAAAAAGATGTTATGCGTATTTGCACTTTTTGCAATTACAAGTTTAAGTGCTCAAACTATTAATAGAATAGATATTAAAGGAAAAGTAGTGGTGGAGCATAGTGATATATCTGGTATTACAGTTTTTAATGCTTCTGCAAATAAAGGTACAATTACAAATGCTAATGGTGAGTTTTCTATTGCTGTTACCGAAAATGATATTATACAAGTAAGCGCATTACAATTTCAAAATTTAAGTTTTAAGGTTAATAATGCTATTATCGCTTCTAAGAGTATGAAAATATTTTTGATTGAAGAGATAAATAAATTAGACGAAATTATTGTTAAAACAAAAGGGTTGACAGGAGATTTGGCGACCGATATTGATGGTTCAAAAACATTTAACCCTAAGTTAGATGCACTTTATTTTGGTGTAAAACACAGTAGTGAGTATAGTTTTGAAACCGATTATAAAACTGAAGTTACTAATATTGGTGATGACATTCAGCGTAATAGGTTGTACAACGGCCTTAATATCGTAAATGTTGTAGACCAGTTATTACTGCCAATTTTTAGATCAGAAGCCAAAGAGAAGAAGCCTAAAGATATGCCAGAGGTACCAACCAAAGCCATAAAATATTACTTTGCTTCAGAATTTTTAGTAGATAATTTTAAAATTCCTAAACATAGGGTAGAGGATTTTATAGCGTATGTAGAAAGTGGTGATTTTGACTTTTCTCTATTAAACTACGGAAGAGAATTGGAGTTTTTAGAGCTTTTAAATCAAAAAAGTATCCAATTTTTAAGCATGAACAAGCAATAGAATTCCATTATTTAACAAAACTTTACAGGCATTTTTAATTTTGTTTAAGACTTTACTTCCGTAATTGAGTTCTTAAACAATTTGTCTTTCTTGAAATTAAAACTTTTTTTTATAAGTCTGTTTTTTGTGCAACTTAGTACCTCTCAATCTGTTGAGATTACTGGTATAGTTGAAAGTAGTGGTGATGTAGAAAACATTCACGTCATCAACAAAACAGCACAAAAATTTACGATTACTAATACATCAGGTGGGTTTGTAATACCCGTAAATTTAAATGATACTTTAAGTTTTTCATCGGTACAATACGAATCTAAAGTAATTATTATTTCAGAAGAGATATTGAATTCTAAAAAGGTGTTGGTGACTTTAGATGCGCAAATAAATGAGCTAGATAAAATTACATTAACCAATGGTCTTACTGGTAATTTAGCCACAGATATGAATACCATTACAGTGGTGAGGCCGTCATCTTTACATCTTGACGAAGTAGATATGCAATCTTTGTCTTTAGATAACTTAGCTTTAGAAAAGCAATCAACCTCAGATCATTATAAACAGACGTTAAATTCTAATACCAGATTTTATCAGCCAGATATTGTGAAGGTTTTAGAGTCTGTACTTAAGGTAGATTTGTCTTTTAAATCTGGAGTATTACAGGATAGAAAAAGAGTTAAGGAAAAATTTTTATTAGAAGTTTATACTAAAACAGAGATTAGCAACGCGTTTAATATTCCAATTGATAAAGTAGATGATTTTTTGTTGTTTGTAGAAAAAGAAGGCTTTAAGCTTTCATTATTAGAGAAAGAAAATGAATTTTTATTGGTGGAATTTTTAATGAATAAAAGCGGAGTATTTAATAAAAGTGATGAGAAGAAATAAATTTTATGTTCTTTGGATTATTTTGCTTTGTTGTACTATGGCAAAAGCACAATCTTTAGAGATTACTGGTGTAGTTAAAAGTAGCGCTGATGTAGAAAACATTCACGTTATCAACAAAACAGCACACAAATTCACAATTACTAATACATTAGGTGGGTTTGTAATACCCGTAAATTTAAATGATACTTTAAGTTTTTCATCGGTACAACATCAATTAAAATCTATTGTAGTTTCAAAAGAAATAATGCGTTCAAAAAGTATTAGAGTTGTTTTAATTGAAAAAATAAACACTTTAAAACAAGTTACTTTGGGTAAAGTGCTTTCAGGAGATTTAAATGCAGATATAAGCGACATAGATGAAGAAGCGCCAGTTAATTTTTATAATGTTGGCATACCCGGATACAAAGGTAAACTAGCAACCCAAAGTGAGAGACGCTTAAATGAAGCTACCACGGGTGGTGGTATACCATTAAATCCAATAATTAACGCAATAACTGGACGTACTAAGATGCTTAAAAAGCGTGTAGCTCATGAGCGTAATGATGTGTTAATTACTAAAATTAAAGAAGAATTCTCAGAGAGTTTGTTTAGCATATACAAGCTTGACGAAGAATTTAGAATGGACTTTTTCTATTTCTGCGAAATGGATGAAAACTTCTATAAAAAATGTAACGGCACACCAGATTTAGATATTTTTGAGTTTTTAAAACAAAAGCTAAAACAATATAAAACTAACCAACAAGAGGAAGATTAAATTTTGGAATGCTTTTTGAAAACTTCAAAATAACTACATTAGCCATCATTAATTTATGTGTTATGAAATCATTTAATTTTTTTCTTTTAATAATTATTGTATTTATAGGCTCTTCCTTCAGTACATTGCATAAATACTATATTAGTAACACTCAAATTGAGTATGTTAAGGACGTTAAATCAGTTCAAATTATAACGCGAATATTTATAGACGATTTAGAAAATGTACTTAAAGAGCGTTACGATGAAAGTTTAACCTTTGATAACGAAAACGCTACTGCAATAGATGATTATTTAGAAAAGTATTTAGGCGAAAAACTTAATATTAAAATTGATGATAAAACCGTAAAATTAAGATTTTTAGGTAAAGAGATTGATATGGGTATTGTAAAATGTTACCTAGAAATTGAAAATATAAAACACATCAGTAAAATAGAAATAACAAATGAGATATTATTCGATTTGTTTGAAGAACAGCAAAATATTATAAAACTAAATATTAACTCTAAAAAGAAGAGTTATGTACTTACTAAACAAAAAGATAACGCAGTGTTAAATTTTAATTAAATTAAAGTTTTTTACTGTAGTAAAATCTTATTTTTGTGAGTATTGAGCGTTAAATGATTAAATCTGTTAGCGCAATTAACATTTTTTCTAAAAAATTATAAGCTTTACAATGAAACATCTTCTGTATTATTTTCTATCTGTTGTTTTTGTGTCATCGGGTATTTATGCTCAGGCGCAAGAGGAATCTGCTCCTAAAAAAGGTCACACAAATACAAATAAGTTTAAGCAACTGTATGATGAGTTTTCTACACCAAATGTATATAGGGCAGCATCAGGTGCTCCAGGACATGCGTATTATCAACAGCAGGCAGACTATAAAATGGATATTGTTTTAGATGATAAAAACTCAAAACTATCAGGATTTGAAACTATAACTTACACAAATAACGCTCCTGACGTTTTAAAATACTTATGGGTTCAGCTTGATCAAAATAAGCGTGCTAAAAATTCTAAATCACCTTTAATAGAAACTGAAAAAATAGAACCAGTTTTGTATCCAAGTCAATTTACTGAAAATTATATATCAGAAACTTTTGATGGTGGTTTTAATATTGAAGCAGTAACACATACAAATGGTACGCCTTTATCTTACATGATTAACCAAACCATGATGCGTGTTGAATTGCCAAAACCAATGGCTACTGGTGATACGTTTTCGTTTTCTATAAAATGGTGGTATAATATTAACGATCATGTTAAAAAACGAGGACGTTCTGGTTACGAACTTTTTCCAGATGATGGTAATAAAGCGTATGTAATAGCGCAGTTTTTTCCAAGAATGGCTGTATATAGTGATGTAGAAGGCTGGCAAAATTCTCAATTTTGGGGACGAGACGAGTTTGCACTAACTTTTGGAGATTATGAGGTAAATATTACAGTACCTGCAGACCATATTTTAGATGGTACAGGAGTGCTCACTAATAGAAAAGAAGTGTTTACTAAAACCATGATGCAGCGCTATGAACAAGCAAAAAAGTCATATGATGAGCCTGTGTTAATTGTTACCCAAGCTGAAGCTGAAGCTGCAGCAAAAGGCTTTTCTAATGAAACTAAAACATGGAAGCTTAAAGCAGAAAATGTACGCGACTTTGGTTTTGCAACATCTCGTAGGTTTATATGGGATATGATGGCGGTTAAAGTAGGTGATAAAGATGTAATGGCAGTATCAATGTATCCTAAAGAAGGTAATCCACTTTGGGAAGACTGGTCTACTAAAGCAGTAGCAAGTACATTAAAAACATATTCTAGAATGACATTTGATTATCCTTATCACAAGGCTATTTCAGTTCATGCAAAAAATCAAGGTATGGAATACCCAATGATTTGCTGGAATTATGGACGACCAAAAGAAGATGGTACTTACAGCGCTAGAGTACGTTATGGTATGATGGGTGTTATCATTCATGAGGTAGGGCATAACTTTTTTCCTATGATTGTAAATAGTGATGAGCGCCAATGGACTTGGATGGACGAAGGATTAAATAGTTTTTTACAGTATGTAGCCCAAATTGATTTTGCCGAAGCTTATCCAAAAGCATTAGCCGAAGGGGACACTGAGTTTCCGCATAGACGAGGACCAGCTAAAAAAATTGTGCCTTACATGAGTGGAGATCAGAGCTATATTGCACCAATTATGACCAAAGGTATAAACACATATCAATTTGGGAATAATGCTTACGGTAAACCTGCTACAGCTTTAAATATTTTAAGAGAAGCTGTGATGGGACGCGACTTATTTGATTATGCCTTTAAGGAATACTCAAATAGATGGATGTTTAAACACCCAACGCCAGAAGATTTCTTTAGAACTATGGAAGATGCATCTGCATTCGATTTAGATTGGTTCTGGAGAGGATGGTTTTACACTACTGATTGGGTGGATATAGGAATTAAAGATGTTAAAAAATATTATGTATCTGCTGAACCTAATGCTTATATGAAAGATGTGATGAAAGAGCGTGGTATAAAGAAAAAGCAGTTAAGACCATTAGTATATATGGTAGAAGAAGGAAGTGAAGATTTTAAAAAGTCTATGAAAAATCAAAACCCAGCAGAAGTTAAGACCGTTAAAGAGTATTTAATGGATAATTTCTCTGAAGCAGAACGTCAAAACATAACAGCACCTAAGTATTTTTATAATATTACGTTTGAAAAGCCTGGTGGGTTAGTAATGCCTATTATTGTAGAATATACTTATGCTGATGGCAATAAAAAAACGATAAAATATCCAGCTGAAATTTGGAGATTGAATGATAATGAAGTGAGTAAGGTAATTACTAGTAATCAAGAAATTATCAATATAACTATAGACCCTAACTTAGAAACTGCTGATATAGATACCTCTAATAATTCTTGGCCTAAAAAAGAAAAAGACGGTGAGTTTGAGAACTTTAAACAAAAGATAAAAGGATAAGCTAATGAGAGCATAAAAAAAGCCGATTTTATAATCGGCTTTTTTTATGCTCTCAAAACAACTCACTATATTTGTATTGTGATACACTATTCCACATATTTATTTATTAGTGGCGCAGAAATAGCTGTTATACTATTTATTGCCATATTAGTTTTTGGAGCAGATAAATTGCCAGAAATTGCCCGTGGCTTAGGTAAAGGCATGCGAACTCTTAAAGACGCTACTAACGAAATAAAATACGAAATCACTAAAACAGCCGATAATAGTGGTATTGATACCAGTATCACAAAAGACGTGAAAAAGGAAATAGATAAGATTAAAGACGATTTAGAAGATTTTACAGGTTCAGTAAAAAGAAAACTGTAATTAAATTGGCGTATTTTATGGTGTTTTAGCGTTATTCGTTCAATCGTCACACAATTTGTGTTTTTTATCGATTTTTTTAATAGCTCACTTCACACTTGTATTAGTTTTACAATCCCAAATCTATTACAAACATTATGAAAACCAACCTATTATCATTTTTGTTGTTGTGCTTTTTTTATACCTACGGGCAAACCGAAAGAGACGTTATCTATAAAATAGATAGTCTAAATTCTAAGGCTAAATCCTATCTTAAGGATGAAAATGTAATCGAGTCTTTTAAATTATTTAACAGCGCCAAAAAACTATCAGATTCTATTGATGATTGTTATGGTATAGCTATATCAAACTACAATTTAGGTAAAATCTACACATTCATGGAAGATATTGATCAGGCTGAACAAAGCTATCATATTATGCTTAATGAATCTAAAAAAGTAGTTGAGGATATTTTAACTGCCCAAGCTTACCTTAATTTAGGGAAAATAAAAAAGAAAAAAAACTTACCTGCTAAGGCTATACTTAGTCTTGAAAAAGGATTAAAATATATCGCTAAATGTCAAAAAGAAACACCTAATAATGTTGAGTGTAATGCTGTGTTATTAGATATTAGAATAACATTGAGTGAACTTTATTTAAGTATAGGAGATTTAGATAAGGCATTAATAAACTTATTAAAAATAGATAAAAAGACTACTAAGGAAACTGATGAAAGATCGTATTATTATAGAGGTTACTCTAGTTATCTTTTCGGTATATATTACGTAGAGAAAGGGTTGTATAATACGGCAATTCAAAAGCTTAATCAAGCTGTTGTATACCTTAACAAGAGCGATTATCCAGATGTTTACACGGTAAATATGATATTAAGTAAAGTATATAAGCAATTATCTGTTTCTTTTTCTCAAATAGAAAATAAAGATAAAGCCTATGCTGCTTTATTGTTACATAATGAATTTAAGGATAATCTTTTAAGCTTAACTAAAAGTAATAATGAAGTTATTACAAAATCTAAACTTCAATTAGAAGAATACAAAAATGAAGCACAAATAGCAAAAGCACAACAATTACACCAAGAATTAGAAGCAGAAAATATTAGAAATATAAACATCGTTGTTATAATAACTTCTATACTTCTAGCTATTTGTTTAATTTCTGTTTATTTAGGTTTAGTTTCTAAAAAGAAACTTACTAATGTTTTAACCAAGAAAAATAAAGAATTAGAAAGCGCTAGATTAGAGGCTGTAAAGTCTTCAGAATTAAAAAGTAAGTTTATATCAAATGTATCCCATGAGTTGAGAACACCATTATATGGTGTAGTTGGTTTAACGTCACTATTACTTGAGAATAATACGTTAAATCCAACTGTGAAAAAACATGTTACGTCTTTAAAATATTCTGGCGATTACCTGTTGAATTTGGTAAACGATATTTTACAAGTAGGCAAAATAGAAGCTAATAAAGTAGAACTTAAAAAAGTATCTGTTAATTTAAAAGATACTTTAGATGGTATTATTAATTCATTTAATTACAGGTTAATAGAAAGTAATAATAAGATAAAAGTATCAATTGATAATTATGTGCCAGATTATGTTATCTGTGATAAAATTAGGTTGTCTCAAGTATTAATAAATCTTATAGGCAACAGTGTAAAGTTTACTACAAATGGTACAATTCACTTAAAAGTTAATTTGTTAAGTTTAGAGGACAAAAAAGTTGGTTTAAGATTTACAGTTCAAGATAACGGTATTGGTATTCCACAAGACAAGCAGGATACGATATTTAACAAATTTATTCAAGTTGAGGATAGTAATTTAAGTTACCAAGGTACAGGTCTAGGACTTTCTATTGCTAAAAATTTAGTCAAACTTTTTGGAGGTGATATTCACTTAGAAAGTAAGGTTGGTATTGGTACCAGCGTAAGTTTTGAGTTAGAATTTGATATTGATAAAACAAAGCGTAGTTCAGCAGTTATTGGTAGTAAGCCTACATCTCAGAAACCTACAAATACTAATAATAATACTTATAAAATTTTAGTGGCAGAGGATAATAAAATTAATCAAGTTGTTACTAAAAGTTTACTTAAAAAGCATAATTATTCGTGTACAATAGTAGAGAATGGAAAACGTGCTTTAGAAGAAATGAGAAATAACGATTATGATTTGGTTTTAATGGATATTAACATGCCAGTAATGAATGGTAATGATGCAACAAAAGCAATAAGGGAGTTTGATAAAATAACACCAATTATAGCTCTAACAGCTGCAGATATTGATGATATTAAGGATAATTGTAAAATTATTGGGTTTTCAGATATAATCATAAAACCGTTTGATAATTATGAGTTCTATCAAACCATTTCTCAAAATATTCAAAATGCTAAGGCTATAGAGTTAGAAACAGAAAATGATAATAATAACGACGATAACGTAACGTTAACAATTGCATCTTAATTTGTTACTTTTCTACTAATTGTTAGCCCATCACGAATAGGTAACATAACTGTTTCTACACGTGTATCCTCTTTAAGCAATTTATTATAGTTAAGTAAAGCAGGTGTAGCAGTATCTTCTTTTTTAAATGTAGTATTTAAGATTTTGCCACTCCAAAGTACATTATCAGATAGTATAATACCTCCCTGGTTAAGTTTGTCAATTACTACTTCAAAATAATTAGCATAATTTTCTTTATCCGCATCAATAAATACCAAATCAAAAATTTTATCAAGCTTTGGAATAACATCTAAAGCATTACCTAAATGCTGAATAATTTTATCGCCATTTTCAGATTTATCAAAATACTTCCGCTGAAAATCTACCAATTCCTCATTTACATCAATAGTATGTAATTCGCCATTTGCTTGCATACCTTCAGCTAAACATAAAGCAGAATAGCCTGTATAAGTACCAATTTCTAGTATGTTTTTCGGGTTTACCAATTTAGATATTATACTTAAAACTCTACCCTGATAGTGGCCACTTAACATGCGTGGTTGTAATATTTTTTGGTAGGTTTCTCTGGTAAGTTGTTGTAATAATTCTGGTTCATTCTCAGAATGTGCTACAACATAATCGTCTAATTCTTCTGGTATAAAATGCATATGGTTATCAAGACGTGTGGGGTGTTTAAAAACCAAACAGGTCTTTAAACACAAATTAAAATACAAAAATATTGTTTTTTTATGAATGAAGTTTGAAGCTCTTTCTAAATCAAAATGTATTTTAATTAAGCTACATGCAGTTCGTCAGAAATTTGTTTCGTAAAAATAAAATTAAGTTTTCTTTGATTGTAGTTGACCTAATTTAGTATTTAATACAAACACAGTTATAATTAAATTTAAAATAATGGGAATTACCTCTCGTTATTTCAGATTTAGAATATATAATAAATCGATAAACATGTAACTTTTTTTACAAAACAAATACTAACTTGTAACCATAAATTAAAATAACCAATTCCTAGTATGAAATACTTTTTTAATGTTTTACTATTATGCGTATCAACATTAGTGTTTTCTCAAGAAAATAATACGGTAACTTACGATTTAAACAGTGAGGTGCCTAGAGATACAACCGCAATTCGAGGAGAATTATCCAACGGTCTTAAATATTACATTAAAGAAAATAACAGGCCAAAGGATGTTGTAAATATTCGATTAGTGGTTAAAGTGGGGCATCTGCAAGAAGACGATAATCAACAAGGTTTAGCGCATTTATTAGAGCATATGGGCTTTAATGGTACCAAGAATTTTAAAAAGGATAAACTAGTAAAGTATCTTGAGAGTATAGGTATGACTTTTGGTGCAGATTTAAATGCACATACTGGTTTTGAAGAAACGGTTTATAAATTAAAAATACCAAGCTCTGATTTAAAAAAAGTTAACAAAGCATTTCAAATTTTAGAAGATTGGGCACATAACATAAGCTTAAAAGATGGCGCTATTGCAGATGAAAGACCAGTAGTTTTAGAAGAGTTTAGAGCAAGGTTAGGAAGTGGCAATAGAGTAGGTACACAGGTTGCAAAAATGATGTATGAGGGTATGCCTCAACTAAGATATTTTTCTGATGAAAAACTTGTTAATATTAAAAATTTTGAGACACACCATATACGCCGTTTTTATAAAGAATGGTATCGGCCTAATTTAATGGGCATAATTGTAGCTGGAGATATAGACCCTAGTTATGCAGAGGCTAAAATAAAAAAGCACTTCTCTAAATTAATTAATCCTAAAAACGAAAAACCATTGTTTGCTTATGATAGTGTGCCTTATCATAAACAAACTCGAGTGATAGTGGTTACTGACCCAGAAAAAACAACCACATCAATGTCTTTAGATTTTATAAATATTACTCCAATAAAGCGAGACAAAGCATTAATGAAACATCAAAAAGAAAGTTTTATTAAAGGTATGATGGTTTCTATGTTAAATAAAAGGTTAGTAGAGTTGTCTAACAGTGCCAAACCTCCATTTATTGGTGCAGGTGCTGGATTAAGAGGTACTTTAAGTAAATACCACGGAAAGTTTTCTATAAGTTCATCCTCTAGCGAAGAAGGAATTCTAACGGCTTTAAAAGCGATGGTGATTGAGTTAGAGCGCATAAAACGTTTTGGCTTTACTGAAGAAGAACTAAACCAAGTGAAAAAAAATATGCTAGCTAGCAATGAAACGTTCTTAGAAAATAAGGACGATTGGTACTCATCAACGTATTTAAACCTTTTAGAGCAAGAGTTTAAAAACGATTGGGTACTTTACTCAAAAGATTGGAAGTATAATTTTTATAAAACTATTATACCTAAAATTACTGTAAACGATGTAAAATCAATGTTTGATTTTTACTATCATAAGGATAACAGAGTTTTAGTACTGACTGCCCCAGAAAAAGAAGATTTAGTACTGCCAACTAAAGACGATTTTTTAAATACAATTACCCAAGCAGAACTCAACGAAAAAATAACAAAGTATATTCCTAAAGCGCTAGATAACCAGCTAATTAAAGATTTAAAACCTAAAGGGAGTATTGTGTCCGAAGAAAACCATCTTTACAATATAAAAGAGTTAATATTAAGTAACGGCGCTAAAGTTTTTTATAAGAAAACGGATTTTGATAAAGAGTCGGTTAGATTTAAAGCGTTTAGTTTTGGGGGCAATTCTTTACTGTCTGATGAAGATTATATTGCTGTTGGCCAATTAATGCCAATTGCTACGGTTACTGGTATTGGTGGTTACAAAAGCTATGAATTGCCAAAGGTACTAGCTGGAAAAAAAGTGAGAGTGTCATCTTATGTGTCTACATATCATGAAGGTTTAAAAGGCTCAGCAAGAGCAAAAGATTTAGAAACTCTATTTAAGCTCATTTACCTAAATTTTACTAGCATTAATAAAGACGAAGAAATGTACCTATCAATTATAGATAAAATAAAAGCATCTACTAAAAATAGAAAATTAAGTCCGTCTAATCTATTTTATTCAGAAATTAGTAAAGTGACCCAAAAAGGAAACCCTAGATATATAAACATGAATGCGAATGACAATTTAGAGCGTTTGCTGGATTCTGTACCTTACACGCAAGTTTATAATAAATACACAGAACGATTTAAAAATACGGGAGACTTTAATTTTTTCTTTATAGGTGATTTTGATGAAGATATTTTAAAACATTATGCAGAGGTGTATTTGGCATCATTACCAAGTACTAACGAGCGAGAAGATTATGTGTTATCACCTTATAAAAATATTCCAGAGGCAGAAGAAATAGTTGTACATAAAGGATTAGAAGATAAAGCAACACTATTAATGACTTTTATTACGGAGGCAAAAAGTAACCGTAAAGAAGTAGATGCCCTTAAAATATTTGGGCAGATTTTCAAGTCTAGATTACGAAATCAAATAAGAGAAGAAAAAGGAGGTGTATATACTGTTAAAGCAAATTTAAAACATCTTAGCAAGCCCTATAAAAGATTTGTGGCAGATATAAGTTTTAATTGTTCACCAGACAATATTGATGTACTCGAAAAAGAAAGCTTGGACGTTTTAAAATCATTTCTTAAAGAAGGACCAACAAAAAAAGAAGTAGCTGGTGTTAAGAAAAACTGGATTTTAAACCGAAAGAAAGCTATGGAGAACAACTCGTTTTGGTTTAATTATATGTACAATAAAAAATATAGAAAGCAACAGTTTACAGATATGAGTGGTTATGGGGAGAAGCTATCTGAAATTAGCCCAAAATTCATTAAAAAAATTGCTAATAAATATATTGGAGCGCCTAGTATTATTGCAAAGTTATTACCAGAAGCTACTAATGAAAAGACAGCCCAAAACTGATACAGCAAACGCTGTAAAATATTATCACCAAAATACACTACACACGTTTTAAACCCACATAGATAAAAAAGTAGATAGTTAAATATATTTAAACTGCACCTAAATAATATATTTGGTTATTTTATAATAACTTATGGGGTAGTGGTATCCTCTCCAGAAGGTTTTTCTGTTTCAATATCTTCTGTTTTTCCGCCCATAAAAAATAGTAGCGCACCTACAACAATTAATCCAATTTTAATAATCCAAGCAGTAGTATCTCCCCAACTATAAATCCACATTAATAAAGTTGGTACTCTATCTATAAAATTTAAAACAATCGCAAAAAGGCCAAAAAATACCATGTAAGATCCTATTTTTCTCATAATAAAAGTATGTTTAAAAAAATTAAATATATGTAAAAAGTAAACGTTATAAGTAGTTATGAAAGAATTTTGGTGATCAATTTTTGTTTTCCATCGTTATCATCCCCAAATAGCCATTGTAATACATTGTTTTCCCAAATGTCGTCATATTCATTTTCGGTAATAATTTCACGTTGAATAGCTAAATCTAATAATTTCCCTGGGTAAGATGATTGCGGTTCACTTTCCATTTCTCCTAGAGGATAAGGGTCGTCTAGCCCCATTAAAACCTGTTTAGCGCCATGATTTCTAATTAGTAAATCTAAACCACCAGTATCATGCACCAAAGTATCAAAGAAAATATTTTTATGGCCTACAGCTTTTCTTGGGTGGTGCTTGCCTTCAAACAAATCTGGCCTACCATCAAAACCTTGTATACGACGTCCTAAATTAATTTGTGCAAGTTGTCCGCCATGAGCAAAACAAGTACGCATATTTGGAAATTTTTCTTGGTAGCCATTTAAGGTTAAAAAGTGATATGCATCAGCACATTGAGCTAGCATCCAAATTAAGTGAAATCGCCATGAAGTATTTTCAAGATTAATAAATTTCTCACCATCATAGGGGTGCACTTCAACAGCTAAATTGTATCTATCAGCAAGCTCAAAAAGTGGTTCATTTTCTTCATCAAAAATACAACGCCACGTACCAATGGTATCCATATAGTGTGTAGGTAAGCATAATAATCGCATACCATGCGTTTCTACACAACGTTCTATTTCCCAACACGCACTTCTTATAAAACCAGGGTGTACCACAAAACCACAAGTAAATTTACTAGGGTAATCGTGCTGTATACGTGCATTAAAATCATTTTGAAAACGTAATGCTTTTTTCATTTCTTCAACACGCAATCCGTTGCCATAAAGTTGCGATAAATTTAAAACAACCGCATGGTCTAACTTATTACGTTCCATCCATTCTAATTTCTCATTTAAAAAAAAACTAGAGTCTGTAACAGGGCGTTTCCAACCCTTTTGTAGCATAAATTTTCGGTCTTTATCTACCCAAAAAATTCCCTTTTCTCGCATAAATTCAGGAATCTCTTCGGGGTAAGGTAATAAGTGTGAGTGACCGTTAATTCTAAGTTTACGTTTTTCCATTTTGTTATTCCTACTAAAGTAAGAATCTGTGTTTTAAATGTATTTTAAAGTTTATTAAATCACTGTTTTTCAATAAAAAATTCAGCTTAATCTACTTTTACTTTTTTAGGTGGTTGCATAATTGCATCACAATTAGGGCAACTACGTTTAGTTTTATCGCCATAATATGCATCAAAAATTTTAGGCATATCCGTTTCAATATTATCTAACGTAAAATCTTCTTCATAAAGTTTTGTTACACAATTTTCACAAAACCAAAGTAGGGCATCTTTAGTGCCTTTCGGTCGTCTATATTCAATAACCAACCCAACAGTATTGGGGCCTCGTTGTGGCGAATGTGGCACTTTAGGCGGCAATAAATAAATATCACCTTCCCTAATATGCACATCTTTTGGCGTGCCTTTATCTATAATTTTTAAAATAATATCGCCTTCTACTTGGTAAAAAAACTCTGGCGTTTCGTTATAGTGGTAATCCTTTCTGTTATTAGGGCCGCCAACTACCATTACTATAAAATCGGCGTCTTTCCAAACCACTTTATTACCAACAGGTGGTTTTAATAAATGTCTGTTTTCTTCAATCCAAGCCTTAAAATTTATAGGAGATGTTAAGCTACTCATGGTTATTAGTATTTTTGGCGTTACCACAAGGGTCAGGCTATCCGCTATATCTTTTTTGCAGAAAAAGCAAAAAAGGATGCCGCTTCTATCCTTAACGCGAATTCGTTATAAATATACAAATACCATAAATTCTATGATAATTTCGTCTAACTAAATAATTATAAAGATTTGGTTCTTCCGCCATCAACGGGTAGATTAATTCCATTAATATATCCGGCAGCTTCACTAGCTAAAAAAACAACTGCATTTGCTGTTTCTTCTGGTTGTGCAAAACGTTTTGCAGGCGTGTAATGTTTCATTATTTCTGCCATCTCATTAATAGATCTTTGTTCTAGTGTTGCTTTAATTTTAATAATTTCAGTAAGTCGTTCAGTATCTGTAAAACCAGGTAATATATTGTTTACAGTTATACCAAACTCGGCTACTTCAATAGATAATGTTTTACTCCAATTACCTACAGCTCCCCTAATGGTGTTGCTTACACCAAGTCTTGGTATAGGCTCTTTTACCGATGTAGAAATTATATTTAAAATACGTCCAAAACCTTCGGCTTTCATAAACGGTATAGTGGCCTGTGCCAAAAGATGATTGCATTTTACATGCATAGTAAAAGCGTTCTCAAAAGCCTCTAAACTAGCATTAATAATTTCTCCACTAGCTGGTCCACCAGTATTATTTACTAAAATATGAAAACCATGATTTCTTTCTATGTACTTTACAACCTGCTCCTGTAATTCTCTAGGTTTTAAAAAATCTGCCACGATATAACTATGGTTTCTATGTTGAGGTAATTCTGCTAAAACGGCTTTTAATTTATCTTCGTTTCTTGCAACCAAGGTTACATTTACACCTTCTTGCGCTAATGCAATAGCAGTAGCTTTACCAATACCTTGGGTACTACCGCAAACTAAGGCATTTTTATTGTTTAGGTTTAAATCCATAACTGAAGCCCTTATAACCTCTCGATAGGGGGAGGAATTCTTAATCGGGTAATATAAGAATTTAGTTATTTGTTGTTATAGCTTCTCTAATTTTCTTCGTTTGGAAGCGTTAGGGAAACTTTTTATTTTAATCTAGTAATTCTATCATCTTCCAAGATAGCCTTAGTTTCTATTTTTACTTTTTCTAAGATAATAGTCATCTCATCATTGGGTGAAATATCACCACTAGCAAGCATATTCAATATAGCTTTGTCTTGCGCGCGCCCTTTTACCATAGCTTCTTGATAACCAATAGCTTCATTAAAAGTAACCAAACTATATTTTGAAAAGTACTGATTTGGAAATGCTTTTTCTAAAGCCATTTCTATTTTACGCTTTTCTTTAAAAATAGGATTCGCTACATGATCTTTCATTTCATGAAAATTATCAATAGCTAAATCAGCTATAGCATCTGTATCTTGTTTACGCGTATTTTCATAGGCTATAAAAGTGGCTTCCCAACTCTCTAAGTTATTATCTAAAACTGTATCGAATTCTACAACGTCTTCAAAAGATGCATTCATCCCTTGGCCATAAAACGGTACAATAGCGTGTGCTGCGTCTCCCATTAATAAAGTGTTGCCTTTGTAATACCATGGCGCACATTTTATAGTACCTAGAGGCGCTGTTGGATTTGCAAAAAAATCATCTAGCAAATTGGGCATTACAGCCAAAGCATCTGGGAATTCAGTTTTAAAAAACTTTAAAACAGTGTCTTTATCTGTTAAGTTGTTAAAATTGTATTTACCCTCTTTATAACTTAAAAATAATGTTACGGTAAAACTACCATCTAAATTGGGTAATGCTATTAACATAAAACTGCCCCTAGGCCAAATATGTAATGCGTTTTTATGTATTTTATAGTTACCATTGTTTTTAGGTAAAATAGTAAGCTCTTTATAGCCATGAGTTAAATAGTTTTGAGAAAAACTAAATAAGAATTTTTTACCTAAGTAATAACTTTTACGCATTGCAGAACCCGCGCCATCAGTAGCTATTATTACATCTGCATTTACTACAAACTCCTCTTTAGAGTGGTAGTCTTTAAAAAGTGCAGTAGTGTTTTCAAAATCAACTGACTTGCACTTTTTATTAAAATATAAAGTAACGTTTTTGTGCTTTTCAGCCTCGTTTAAGAGCAACGCATTTAAATCTCCACGAGAAATAGAGTTAATGTATTCATAGTCTCTACCGCTGTAATTAGATTGGAATGTATTACCCTCAGCATCATGTATCATTCGTCCATGCATGGGGATACAAAGCGCTTTTACTTTTTGTTCTAATCCTACTAGTTTTATAGCTTTATTACCACGATCAGAAAATGCAAGATTTATTGAGCGGCCAGCACTAATATCTACTTCTCGTAAATCTGGACGCATTTCGTAAACCGACACATTGTAACCTCTTTGTGCTAATCGTAATGCTAGAAGGCTACCACAAAGACCTGCACCTATAATTAGTATGTTTTGTTTTTTATCCATTCAAAATAGATTTCAATGTATCAACCAATCGGTACACATCTTCAAACGAGTTGTAGAGTGGTACCGGTGCACAACGTATCACGTCTGGTTCACGCCAATCACTAATAATTCCTGCTTTTGTTAATTTATGATGTAATGATTTATCGGCTTGTTTTACTTGTATAGAAAGTTGACATCCGCGCTCTTCAGGACTACTAGGTGTTATAATTCTAATACTATCTTCACCTAAATCTTTCAGTAAAAACTCAAAATACCCCGTTAACTTTTTAGATTTTTTAGTTAAAGCACCTATACCAACTTCAGCAAATACATCTAAAGATGCTTTTATAGCAGCCATGGATAAAATAGGCGGGTTACTTAGTTGCCAACCTTCTGCACCTGGTAGCATATCAAACTCACCACGCATATTAAAACGTGTAGCTTTATTATGGCTCCACCAGCCAGTAAAACGGTTTAAATCTTTGTTGTACGCATGCCGTTCGTGTACAAAACAGCCCGCTAAACTTCCTGGGCCAGCGTTTAAATATTTATAGGTACACCAAGCTGCAAAATCTGCTCCAGAGTCGTGTAAATTTAACTCTACATTTCCTGCGCCATGGGCACAATCAAAACCAACCACACATCCGTATTCATGCCCTAATTTAGTAATGCGCTTAAGGTTTAAAAACTGACCCGTATAATAATTTACACCACCAATCATAATTAAAGCAATAGTATCACCTTCTTGTTGCAAAATGGTTTCTAAATCTTCGTAATATAAAAGCGTTTTATCTTTTGGCGGTTTCCAGAGTATTAAGCCTTCCTTGTCATTATAACCATGATGGCGCAATTGCGATTCTACTGCGTATTTATCTGAAGGAAATGCATCACTTTCAATTAAAATTTTATATCTACTTTTTGTAGGTTTATAAAAAGATGCCATCATAAAATGAAGGTTAGCGGTTAGCGTATTCATTACAACCACCTCTATAGGTTTTGCGCCAACTACATTTGCCATGGTTTGTGTTAAAAACTCATGATAGTTTAACCACGGATTTTTAGCTTCAAAATGCCCTTCAACACCGAAATTAGCCCAATCTTCTAATTCTTGATTTACATAAGTTTTTGTTTGTTTAGGTTGTAAACCAAGTGAGTTGCCTGTCATATAAATCAAAGCATTTCCATGTTTGTCTTTTGGAATATGAAATTGATGACGAAACACTTTTAAGGGATCGTTTTGGTCTTGTTTTAAAGCATAATCTAAACCTGATTTATAATTTAACACTATGTTTTTGTTTTGGGTTTAAAACAAAAATAAGCAATATAAGCTTAAGAAAGAAGCTTAAAAATAGTAGGTTTTAATAGCTGTAGATTTTTGTATCTTTAGTAAAAACTTAGAGTTATGGGAAAAATAAAAGAATATTCTAACGGAGAAGTTACCGTGGTTTGGGAAGCAGGAAAGTGTATTCATTCTGCTATTTGCGCCAAGGGGTTGCCAAAAGTATTTCGCCCAAGATTACGCCCTTGGATTAAATTAGATGAAGCTAAAACAGATGCGATTATTAATCAGGTTAAGCAATGTCCATCAGGAGCATTACGCTATTATATAAATAATGATGCTAGTGAAAACAGCTTAGATTTAAAAACAGAAACCAAGGTTGAGGTGCTTAAAAACGGGCCGCTTTTAGTTCATGGTATCTTGAATGTGATATCTAAAGATGGTATTTCAGAATTTAAAAATAACACTACTGCATTTTGTAGATGCGGAAAGTCGGAAAACAAACCATACTGCGATGGCGCGCATTTAAAAGCCAAATTTAAAGATTAAGTATATAAAAAGATAAAGCGCTTCAATTTATAATTGAAGCGCTTTAGATATATATAGACGCATTATGCGGAAAAAACTATGTATGTAATACAACATTTTGGTCGTACCTTAAACCTATAACTTACATTTATGAGTCAACAAAAATCTTTTTTTGATACCAATAAAGCAACTTGGAATGAAAAAGTGAAAATACATTCCAAAAGTGAAATGTATGATATGGAAGCTTTTAAAAGTGGCGCATCATCATTAATGCCTTATGAATTGGATGCACTAGGGGATGTTTCTGGAAAAACGTTACTGCATTTGCAATGTCATTTTGGACAAGACACTTTAAGTTGGAATAGACTAGGCGCTAAGTGTACCGGCATAGATTTAAGTGATGAAGGTATTAAACTAGCCAGAGGCTTAAATAATGACTTAAAACTAAATTCTGAATTTGTGTGCTGTAATGTTTTAGATACATCGAAGTACGTTAAGGATAAGTTTGATATAGTGTTTACCAGTTATGGCGTTATTGGCTGGTTGCCAGATTTAAAACCTTGGGGCAAAATGATTGCAGAGCGTTTGAATAAAGGTGGTACATTTTTTATAGCCGAATTTCATCCTATAGTTTGGATGTTTGATTATTTAGATGACAAACAAATCATGAAGTACGGGTATATGCAAAGTGACGTAATTTATGAGGAATATGAAGGTACGTATGCCAATCAAGATTCAAAAATGATATCTAAAGAATATGGTTGGAATCATGGTTTAGGAGACGTAGTTTCTGCAATAACCGAAGCAGGTTTACACTTAGAATATTTAAAAGAATATAACGAAAGCCCTTATGATATTTTACCAAATTTAGTGCAAACAGATTCTGGTATGTTTGTTACAAAAGATAAGTTGTATCCTTTGATTTTTACTTTAAAGGCGATAAAGATTTAGGCTTTATAATGAATCATTCTTTTTAATTGCTACTAGTGCTGTCTTTAATAACATAATCTAAATACAAAATACCATTTAGGTGGTCTATTTCATGTTGAAATATAACGGCTGTAAACCCTTCAATTGTTTCAGTATTATGTATGTTTTCCATCGTGTTATATTCAATTATAATTTCCTGTGATCGATTGCTTAAAGTTTCGCTTCTATTAGGGATAGATAAGCACCCCTCACGAACGGTTTGAGTTGTATCAGAATATGATATTATTTTCGGGTTTAAATACACTTCAAATGGTAAATTTTCTTTATCAAAACGTTGTACCCAAATTATATTTTTTTTAATGCCAACTTGTGGTGCTGCAATACCTACACCCATAGAAATACTATCTCTAACTGTGGCATATAAACGTTTGGTAAATTTTTTAAGTACACTATTATTGGGGTCTGGTTTTATGTAAGTGCTTTTCATTCTTAAAGCTAGTGAATCACTTTTGTTGGTTGTTTTTAAAACACGCAACGTCGTGTTACTATCAGCATTCATTATAAGTTTTTTTTCTTCTGAAGTAAATGCATCACTGTTTAGATGTTTTACACTAGAGCAACTAAAAACCAGAATGAGTAAACCTATTATAATGTATATATTCTTCATGTAGAAAGATAAATTAATTGACTTTTGTGATACTTAAAATACCATATTACCAAAAACATGCTACCACTCGTTAATACGATTAGAATCTAATTTAATAAAAATAAAGAGTAAAATGGTAAAAGCCCATAAACCAGAGCCACCGTAGCTAAACATAGGTAATGGTATGCCAATGGTAGGAATTAATCCCATTACCATACCTATATTAATAAAAAAGTGCATAAATATTATTGAAGCTACGCTATAGCCATAAACACGACTAAATTGTGATTTTTGGAGTTCGGCTAGGTGCAAAATGCGTAATAGCAACAACACAAAAAGAATAACTACAGAAGCGCTTCCTAGAAATCCCCACTCTTCTCCGACGGTGCTAAAAATATAGTCGGTATGCTGTTCTGGTACAAATTTACCTGTGGTACGTGTACCTTCCATAAACCCTCTACCTGTAAAACCACCAGAGCTAATGGCTTTTTCTGATTCATTTAAATTATAAGCAAATGTACGCTTCATAGCTTCTAATTTTTTAGGATCTTTTTCCAAACGCAACCATAAACTAATACGGTCTTGTTGATGTGCACGTAGTATACTTTTGTAAAAAAACTGAATACCAAAACTTAGTGCAGCACTAACACCAATTATAAAAATAGTTTGTAAAATGGAAAGTTTTACTTTGGTTAAAAAACGAAATATAAATACAATTAAAGCGACTACTATTGTTGTAATAATTGCTCCAAATTTTAACGCGATAACAGAAATAAAAACTACTAAAACACTTAAGACAAGATAGAGTCTAGGTAGACCCTCTCTGTAAAGTACAAAAAAGAAGGTGCCGTAAACTATAGTGCTGCCTGTATCATTTTGAAGTAAAACCAATACTGCTGGGATTATAATGATTATAAATGTTCTTAGTTGGTCTTTTACGGTTCTAATGTCTGTGTTTAAATCGCTAATATACTTAGCAATAGCAAGAGCTGTAGCCGTTTTGGCAAACTCACTAGGTTGTATAGTAAAACTACCAATAGCATACCATGATGTAGCCCCATTTACATTTTTTCCAAAAAGGAAAAGGCCAACTAAAGAAAGCATAGAAACGATGTAGATAATACTTGAAAACCGTTCATAAAATTTGGCATCAAAAGCTAAAATAAAGACAATTAATATTAAGCTTAAAAATATAAAAATAAGCTGTTTACCAAAGGGTTGAGAAAAATCAAAATAATCAATTTCAGTACCTGAATGAGATGCTGATAAAATATTAAGCCAACCAAAACCAACGAGAAGTAAAAATAGTATGATGGTTACCCAATCAAATTTAAAGTATCTATTGGTTTCTCTTGCCATTAGTTGTTAGTAGTGTTAAGTAAATTTAATTCTCGTTTTAGTTGATAATATTCTCTTTCTTCTACAATCTGTAATTGTGTTCTACCATTAATATTAAAGGGTTCACCAGAGTAAGGTTTTGCGTATTCATTTTCAAGAGAATGTTTTAAGAGCCACTCTTCTAAATCTGTTCTTGTAATATGCCCTTTTATATGTTTTTCAATCATTAAACTTGCTACTTTTCCAGCAAACCTACTGCCCCAATAGCCATTTTCTACAAAAACAGCAATTGCAATTTTAGGATTGTCTTTTGGCGCAAATGCTAAGAAAATGGAATGATCTGTAAGCTGAGTTCTTACACTATCAATAATTGCAAAATTTTCAACAGTACCAGTTTTTCCGCAGATATCTATGTCCTTAATATTTAAGTATTTAGCAGTTCCATTTTTGTATACGGCATGCATGCCTTCTATTACAGGCTCAAAATGAGGTGTATCTATAGATGTATATTTTGGTTTCGTAAAATTTTCAGGTAATTTTTCATCTTCAATATGTTTAATAACGTGAGGTGTATAATAGTAACCACGGTTAGCAATTGCAGCAGCCATGTTTGCTAATTGAATTGGGGTTGTAGCCACTTCACCTTGACCAATAGCATTAGAAATGGTGTAGGTAGAATAAAATGTTTTAGGGTAAATACGCTTGTAATATGATCTATCAGGAATACGGCCTTTTTGTCCAACGTATAAGTCGTTATTTAAAAAATTACCAAGGCCAAAACTTTTTGCATGTTCACTCCAAGTATTTATACCATCTGATGCACTACCAGTTTTATCTAAAATACGCCGGTAAGTTGTTGCAAAGTAGGCGTTACAAGATTCTTGTATACCAGTAATCATATTGTTTCGTTTACCTCTATAACAGTGGCATTTCATAAACCTATTGCCGTATTTGTAGCCTGCATAACAGGTTACTTTTTCATCAGGAGTTATAACATCTTCTTGCAATGCAATTAACGCATTTATTAATTTAAAAGGAGATCCAGGTTCATAAACACCTTGAATACTTCTATTAAAAAGTGGTTTAGCAATAGTGTCGCGTAACAATTTCGTATAATTTTTAGAGCGTTCTCTTCCAACTAAGATATTTGGATCGTAACTTGGGGCAGCAACCATAGCCAAAATTTCCCCAGATGATGGCTCAATAGCTATAACACCACCGCGTTTATTTTTCATAAGAAGTTCACCGTAAGCTTGTAATCTAGAATCTATAGTTATAGTTATATCTTTTCCTTGCTGCGGAAGTGAATCAAATTCTTTGTCCTTATAAGGCCCAATATCTCTGTTAAATCTATCTTTTTGAATGAATTTTATACCCTTGATACCTCTTAACGTTTTTTCGTATGAAGCTTCTATACCATTTTTGCCTTTTAAGTCACCCATTTGATAATAGGGGTCTCTTTTTATATCTCGGTTATTTACTTCTCCAATATCACCTAAAACATTAGCACCAATGGTAGTTTCATATTTTCTTAGCGGTCTTTTTTGAATATAAAATCCTTCAAACTTTCGCATTTTTTCTTGTAAAACTGCATAATCTGCTTTTGAGAGCTGCGGTAAGAATGGGGATGCTAATCTTGGGGAATGATTTCTCGCCCTATTTAACTTTTTATCATAAGTTTCTCTAGATATTTTTAAAAGTTCGCAAAATTCATCTACATCAAATTCGCCAACTTCTCTTGGTATTACCATTACGTCATAAGAAGGTTGATTGCCTACTAGAAGTTGCTCATTTCTGTCATAAACAAAACCACGTTTGGGATAATCCCACACCTTTCTAATGGCATTATCTTCATACAAATTATTAGAGGAGCCTTTATAAACTTGAAGGTAAAATAATCTACCTATAAAGATGATACCACATAAAATAACAGATATTAAGAGTAAAAACTGTCTCATTAGGTTTTTCGACTAAAAATGATTGAGAGTAACATAATCATTACTATAGTAAATATACCAGAGAATAACGCTTTTTGTAATACCATTAGTATTCTAGAAATACTAAAAATTTCTAAATAGAATAATATGAGATGATGTAATATGGTTAATAATGTAACATACCCTAGTTTTGCTCCAAATTCTGCATTATTGAATTTAACGTTATTGTGCTCATACATAGTGCCGAAGGCAAATTTTAAGAATATAGGTCTAGCATAAGCAATAAAAACAGACGCTGCTGCGTGAATACCACCAGTATCTGAAAACATATCAACAGTAATACCTATTAAAAAACTTAAAACTATAAATAAAATGCGATTACTATTTATTGGAAAAAAAAGAATGAATATAATATAAATGTATGGGTTTATATAACCCAAAAAGTTTATATGATTAAATAGTATTACCTGAACGAATACCAACAAAATAAACTGAATACTATATCCTGTAATACTATTATTCATTAGTAGTTTCTAAAAGGGTTTCAATTTCTTTCTTGTCAGTGTTTTCAATAATGTAAACGTGTTCAATATTTGTCATATCATTAAACAACTGTACATTAATTTCATAGAAATTCTCAGTAGCATCAAGTTTAGAGTCGATGACAGTTCCTACAGGTATATCTTTTGGAAATATTGATGATTGCCCAGAAGTAACAATTGTATCACCAGTAGTAACACTAGCAATTTTTTCTACATCAGTTAATTGAATAATATTAGGAGAGTTTCCGTCCCAAGTTAAAGAGCCTATATGTCTAGAATTTTTCAATTTTACACTTATACTACTTTTTGAGTTTAAAATTGAAATTACTGTAGCATAATTTTCAGAAACAGCATCAATAATACCTACAATTCCTAATGATGATTTAACACCAAAATCTTGTTGTATACTGTCTTTTTTTCCTCTATTAATCAAAAGAAAATTATTGGATAAATTATAACTATTACGAATAATGTTAGCAGATGTATATTTGTAATTTAGATTTAAGGTACTATCAGTCTTCGAAGCACTTGCGTCTATTTGGTAGTTAGCCAAAATTTGATTTAAATGATTATTTTCTTCTGAAAGTATTTGGTTTTGAGATTTTAAATTAAAATAAGTACTAACATTATTAGCCGTATTATAAACACCACCACTTAAAAAGTTAGCAGAATTAATAAACTTACTTTTATGATAAGTATGTGATTGAATTGTGAAAAAAAGTGCAACAGAAAAGAGCAGCAAGAACAACAAAAAATGTTTGTTCTTTATAATAAAATTAACAATTTGCTGCATGGGTAAAACCTATTCTATGGGTGCTTTATTTAATCAATACACTTTTGTATTTAGGTAAATTTTTAAGAGTGATACCTGTACCACGAACAACAGCACGAAGTGGATCTTCTGCAATATAAACGGGTAAATCGGTTTTTTGTGATAAACGTTTATCTAAACCTCTTAGCATAGAACCACCACCTGCTAAATAAATACCAGTATTATAAATGTCTGCTGCTAATTCTGGAGGTGTTTGTCCTAGGGTTTCCATTACTGCGTCTTCTATTCGTAAAATAGACTTATCTAGGGCTTTTGCAATTTCTCTAAATGATATAGAAACTTGTTTTGGCTTACCAGTTAATAAATCTCGTCCTTGAACACTCATGTCCTCAGGAGGTAACTCTAAATCCTCAGTAGCAGCACCAATTTGTATTTTTATTTTTTCGGCAGTACGCTCTCCAACATATAAATTGTGTTGCGTTCTCATATAATATACAATATCATTCGTAAATACGTCTCCCGCAATCTTTACAGATTTATCACATACAATACCACCAAGGGCAATCACTGCAATTTCAGTAGTACCACCTCCTATATCTACAACCATATTTCCTTTTGGTTGCATAATATCTACACCAATACCAATTGCGGCTGCCATTGGTTCATGAATTAAATATACTTCTTTTCCATTAACACGTTCTGCACTTTCTTTTACAGCTCGCATTTCAACTTCTGTAATTCCAGAAGGAATACAAATTACCATTCTAAGTGCTGGTGTGAAAAATTTCTTTTTTAAAGCAGGTATATTTTTAATAAACATACTAATCATTTGTTCAGAAGCATCAAAATCTGCAATAACACCATCTTTAAGTGGACGGATAGTTTTAATGTTTTCATGAGTTTTTCCTTGCATTAAGCTAGCTTCTTGACCAACTGCTATAATTTTTCCAGAAATTCTATCACGAGCTACAATGGACGGTGCATCCACAACAACCTTGTCATTATGAATAATTAGCGTATTTGCAGTTCCCAAATCTATGGCTATATCTTCGGTTAGGAAGTCAAAAAATCCCATGTGCTATTAGTAATTTAAACAGGTTTATAAACGAATTCCGTAAAAGTAATAAAAGTTGTTAAATATTTGAGTTATATAGTATTCAAAATAATTAAATATAAAAACATAGATTATTATAGTTCTATTCATCTACAAATATTAGTTGCTAATTCAAAGAAATTATGAGTTTTATTACCTGTTTTTTTGTAAATGTTAGGTAGCTAACATTTTGATTGGTCGTTGGTTATTAATTTTATCCATCATTAATATTAACAAAAAAATCAAAATGAAAAGAAAATTACAATTTTGGAAATTAAGGTATTGGCACTTTTTTGTGTTATATTTTTTAAGTCTGTTTATGCAGATTAATGCTCAAGATGTAACATTCACTATGGTAAATCCAGATAGTGATACGGTTACAATATCTAATTTAGGTTCTAGTGATGTGAATATCGAAAATTATTGGTTATGTTTAGGTCCGGGTAACTATGATCGCCTAAGCACTATAACTCCAGATAACGGGGACTATATGTTGTCCGTAGGTGAGTCAGTGACATTAACTTATGATGTAGACCCTTCAGACGAAGGTCTTAGCTTATTTAGTACAAGTAGTTTCAGTTCTTCTGATCCTAATATCTTATTGTCTTATGTACAATGGGGAGCAGCAAATCAGCCTAGAGTTGGTCAAGCTGTTTCAGCAGGACGTTGGGATAGTTCCTCAAATTTTGTTAGCGGAGATGCACCATATACTACAACAACAGGTGGTTCAGCTGCTTCATGGAGTGTTGCATGTAATGCAGATGGCGGTGTTTTGTCAGGCGGTCCATTTTCTTTTACAACAGGTGACGGAGTAGCAGACAATATTCCAGAAGGTGCAATCACCGTAGCTAACAGTCAAGGTGAGAACTTTGCATGGGTAGTGACAGATGCAGCAGGTTATATCTTAGGTTTACCACCAACT